>CAZVMI010000026.1:0-7453 GCA_964628365.1 uncultured Candidatus Bathyarchaeia archaeon
GAGCGCCCCTGCCGCCTGGGTCACCTCCGGCGGCTTCGCGGCCCTCGTCCTGAGTGCGGCCGCGTGTATGGCGGGGAAGGACCCTGAGAAGATGCGCCGCCTCCCCGACTCGACGGGGATGAAGAACGAGATCATCATCCAGAGGAACAACAGGCTGTACGTCTACGACCGCGCCATGGAGGTCGCCGGTGGGAGGTTCGTCTTCGTCGGCGACGAGAACTGGGGCTGCGGCGTCGAGGAGATAGAGGCCGCTATCACAGACAAGACGGCGGCCATCCACTACGCCTACCCTACGGCGCCTAAGCGGGGCGTCGTTGGGCTCGAGGAGCTCCTGAAGGTCGCCCACAGCCACGGCGTCCCCGTCATAGTCGACGCCGCGGGGATGACCTACCCTACCACCAACTTCAGGAAGTACATGGAGATGGGCTGCGACCTCGTCTGCTACGGGGGCAAGTACGTACAGGGCCCTAACAGCACAGGCTTCGTCACCGGCAGGAAGGACCTGGTCGAGGCGATAGCCCTCCACAGCTTCATAGGCGCCGAGTCGGGGCCGGACGAGAGGCCGGGCTACTGGCGGAGCATCGGCCGCGGCTACAAGCTCGACAGGCAAGAGATCGTCGGCCTCGTCGTCGCCTTCAGGCGCTGGATGAGGATGGACCACGAGAAGGAGCGCCTTGAGCCCGCCTGGGAGAGGGCTAGGTACATCGAGAAGAGGATCAGGAGGCTCCCCGGCCTCAAGGAGGCGCTGATCACCTGGTTCCCGAGGAGCGGAAAGGGCATAGGCTACAACACACTGGGCCTCAGCGTGGAGTTCCCGGGCAGGTCGGTTGAGGAGGTCTCCGCCCTCGTCAACAGGATGAGGGAGGCCGACCCGGAGGTCTGGGTACGCTACTGGTACAACAGCAGCGAGTTCCTCGTCAACGCCCTGATGCTCCAGCCGGGCGAGGAGAAGATCGTCGTGGAGCGCTTCAAGGAAGTCTTCGGCTAGGAGCAGCCGTCCCCGCCTCATTTTTTAAGGCTCGTCACCAAGTTGTAGTCCGTGAGTGCTTTGTCGAAGACCTTCACGGTCCACGGCTACTCTGAGGAGGAGCTGATGGCGATGGAGGAGCCGAGGCTGAGGGCCGTCCTCCACGAGAGGACCCACCACACGATAGAGGTACTCCTCTACAGGATACTCGCTGGGAAGGCTAAGCCGCCCGCGGACTTCGGAGAGGTCGCCTCCCGCCTCCTCGGCATTTGGGAGAAAAGGGGTTTCTCCATGGAAGACCCAGACGTAAAATGGTGCGCGGAGTACGTCGGCCTCGCCGAGAAGGTGAGGGAGGGGAAGCGAGTCAAGCTGGACACCAAGCTCCCTGAGCCCTTCACGGCGGAGGAGATGACGGCTGTTGAGAAGCTGATCTTCGGCAGGAGGAGCATCAGGCAGTTCAAGGACGGGCCCGTCCCGGACGAGATGCTGAGGAAGGTCCTCTACGCTGGGCTGATGGCGCCCCACGGCTGCAACGTCTGCACGACCCGCTTCATAGTCCTCAAGACGCCCGAGGAGTGGAGGCTCGTCAGGAGCGACATACCCATCGAGCACGGGGTCATGGTCGTCGTCTGCCAGGACACTAGCATGTACAGTACGCTGAAGTTCGACGAGCGGGTGCCCCAGAACCTCTACTTCGACGCCGCGGCCGCCGCCGACCACGCCTGCCTGATGGCCCACGCCCTCGGCCTCGGAGCCTGCTGGCTCACCCACGGAGAGGAGACCCAGAGGAGGCTGAGGGAGCACTTCGGCCTCCCCGAATCCTTCCTGAGCAGGTGCCACATAATCCTCGGCTGGCCGGACGAGGCGCCGATCAAGTCCCAGAGGATGAGGCTCGAGGACGTCGTGGTGGCGGGCCTCTAGCCACCTCCGATACCCAACCCTTTTTCAACCTTCGGCGGTCCTATTCTGATCGATGATTCAGATGAAGGAGAAGGCCTGGGGCTGGATCGACCAGAACAGGGTCAGGCTCGCCGAGATGAGCAATGCCATCTGGGGCTACGCAGAGCTCGGCCTCTGGGAGATCAAGTCGTCCAAGCTCATAGCAGACGAGTTGGAGAGGCACGGGTTCAGCGTCATGAGGGGCGTCAGCGGTATGCCCACCGCCTTCGTCGCCACGTGGGGGGAGGGCAAACCCGTGATAGGCGTCCAGGGCGAGTTCGACGCGCTCCCAGGGATAAGCCAGAAGGTGAAGCCGGTGAAGGAGGCGCTCAGGCCGGGGGCGGCCGGGCACGGGTGCGGCCACAACGTCCACGGCGTCTCAGGGATGGCGGGGGCAATAGCCATGCGGTACGCCCTCGAGGAGGCGGGGAAAGCCGCCACGGTCAAGTTCTTCGGGACGCCGGCCGAGGAGAACTACGGAGGAAAGGTCTACATGGTCCGCGAGGGCCACTACGACGACGTCGACGCCTGTCTCAGCCACCACCCGAGCAGCATGAACACGGCCCGCCTGAGCAGCAACAACTCCGTGAACGGCGTCAAGTTCCACTTCTACGGCAAGACGAGCCACGCCGCCGGCAGCCCAGAGCAGGGCAGAAGCGCGCTGGACGCGATAGAGCTGATGAACGTGGGCGCCAACTATCTCCGCGAGCACGTCATCGACAAGGCAAGAATACATTATGTAATCGAGGAAGGCGGGGGCCAACCAAACGTTGTACCGGACTACGCCCGCAGCTGGTACTATATCCGTGCCCCTGAGCGTGACCAGCTTGAGCCGATCTACCAGCGAATCCTCAAGATAGCCGAGGGCGCCGCGCTGATGACGGAGACGAAGCTGAAGGTGGAGTTCATCGACGGCATCTACAACGTCATCCCCAGCAAGGTTCTGGCGGAGCTCGTGGTGAAGAACATGAGGGAGGTGGCCGCCCCCACATACACGGAGGAGGAGCTAGAGTTCGCCGCCAAGATAGCGGAGTCGTTCCCGAAGGAGCAGAAGGTCGACGCCCTGAGGAGGCTTAAGGTGCCGAGCTGGGAGAGGTACCTTGACGTCGACCTCCCCACCGACGTCGTGGACCCCTGGGGCGAGGGGGAGGTTCAAGCAGGCTCCTCGGACGTCGGCGACGTGAGCTGGAAGACCCCCACCACCGAGTTCGGGACGACGCTGAACGTCCTCGGCGCCCCGGGGCACAGCTGGCAGTTCGTCGCCTGCAGCGGCAGCACCATCGCCCACAAGAGCCTAGTCTTCGCGGCGAAGACCATCGCGGGCGCCGGCCTCGATCTCATCATGGACCCTGAGCTTCTGAGGAAGGCTAAGGAGGAGCACGCCGACAGGCTGAAGGGGAGGACTTACAGGAGCCCGATACCTGACGAGGTGCAGCCGCCGCTGGAGATCGCGAAGGTCGCCGCCGTGAAGGCGCAGGGCTAGCCCCTTTTTTCTACATTGTGTGGGTTAGGATGACCCTAAGCCCTATCCCGATCAGTATGACGCCGCCTACGACCTGCGCCCACCTCCCAAGCCAGCCGCCCGCCCTGTTGCCGAGGGCGACGCCGAGGTAGGTGAAGGCGAATGCCGTGGCGCCTATCACCAGCGCTGGCACCAGTATGGATAGCTTCTCGAGGCTGAATGAGAGGCCCACGGCGACGCTGTCGATGCTGACGGCCACGCTGAAGAGGAGGAGGCTTGAGTTTCTAAGTATCCTCGAGGGATCGACGCCCTCACCGTTCCTGGCCGCCTCGAGGAGCATCCTCCCGCCGACGAAGGCGAGGAGGAGGAAGGCGGCCCAGTGGTCGTACCCGGAGATGAGGCCTACGAAGGTTGTTCCCGCCGCCCAGCCCAGGATGGGCATGAAGGTGTGGAAGGCGCCGAAGGACGTTGCGAGCCGAGTCATCTGCCTCCCGGTCATCCTTCCCATCCCGAAGCCCGTCGCAGCCGCCACCGACAGGACATCCATGGAGAGTCCAACTGATAGCAGCAGCAAAGAGACGGGCTCGATCTCCAACTGAAATCTCTACGACAACTGTATAGGATCGGTTTAAGGCTTACGAATCGGCGGCGCCGAGTCTTTATGTATAGAAAGAAAAAATTCGGGCCCAGGCTCGAATTGGTCGACCAGCCTATTTGCTGGCCTTCTTCTCTTCCTTTTTCTTGCCGCCGCACCCGCAGCCGCAGCCAGACTTCTTGGACATCTTTAAATGACCGGAGAGTAGGGCGTCTCCAGCGCTTTTAAATCCTTGTCCAAGCCCGCAGCCTATCCGGACATATGACTAACCCTTTAACCACTCGCGGATCATCGATCAACCGTTGGTGTCCTGATTGAAGGAGAAGGCCTGGGGCTGGATAGAGGATAACAGGGAGAGGTTGATCGAGCTCAGCGACGAAATCTGGGAGCATGCGGAGCTCGGCCTGGTCGAGGAGAAGTCGTCCAAGCTCCTAGCGGACGAGCTGGAGAAGCACGGCTTCACGGTGGAACGTGGCGTCGCCGGCATGCCCACCGCCTTCGTCGCCACATGGGGTAAGGAAAAGCCTGTCGTCGGCCTCATGGGTGAATATGATGCCCTGCCGGGCATCAGTAACAAGAAGGTGCCCTGGAAGGAACCCCTCAGGGAGGGTGCTCCAGGCCACGGATGCGGCCACAACATCCACGGCGTGACGGCAGTCGCCGCCGCCATAGCCGTCAGACATACCCTCGAGGAGGAGGGTGTCAAGGGTACGGTGAAGTTCTTCGGATCCCCGGCAGAGGAGAACTACGACGGGAAGGTCTTCATGGTCCGTGCAGGTTGCTTCGACGGGGTAGACGCCTGCCTCAGCCATCATCCCGGCAGCATCAACTCTGCGAGCCTGGCGAGCAGCACCGCCGTCAACTCCGTGAAGTTCCACTTCTACGGTAAGACGAGCCACGCGGCGGGGAGCCCCGAGCAGGGGAGGAGCGCCCTGGACGCTATCGAGCTGATGAACGTCGGAGTCAACTACCTTCGCGAACATGTCATCGACAAGGCACGAATCCACTACGTGATCGAGGAGGGCGGTGGTCAGCCGAACGTGGTTCCAGACTACGCAAGGAGCTGGTACTACGTCCGTGCCCCAGAGCGTGACCAGCTTGAGCCCATCTACGTGAGGGTGCTCAAGATCGCGGAGGGAGCCGCCATGATGACGGAGACGAGGCTCAAGGTCGAGTTCATCGCAGGCATCTACAACCTGTTGCCGAGTAAGACCCTGAGCGGCGTGGTAGTGGGGAACATGCGCGAGGTAGGCGCCCCATCCTACACTGAGGAGGAGCTCGCGTTCGCCAGGAAGATCGCGGAGACGGTGCCGAGGGAGCAGAAGATCGACAACCTGAGGAAGACCAAGCTGCCCAACTGGGAACGGTACGTCGACATCGACCTGGTCACCGACATCCTCGACCCGTGGAACGAGGGCGAGGTCTCGGGCGGCTCCACGGACGTCAGCGACGTAAGCTGGAAGACGCCGACGATGGAGTTCGGCGCCACCACCTTCGTCCTCGGCGCCCCCGGACACAGCTGGCAGGCGGTCGCATGCAGCGGCACGAGCATAGGGCACAAGAGCCTCATATTCGCCGCCAAGACTATGGCTGGCTCAGCCCTCGACCTCCTCACGAAGCCCGAGTTCCTCAGGAAGGCGAAGGAGGAGCATGAGGAGAAGATGAAGGGCAGGGTCTACAGGTGCCCGATACCCGACGACGTCGCGCCACCCCTCGAGATGGCACGGGCGACAGCTGCAAGGCTGAGGGGCAAGGACTAGAGACCCTTCTTTAACTTAACCTAGCCGAAGGTATCCGTATGAGGGCGAGCATAACCAGCGACATGTTCAACTACAGCCTCAAGCCCGGGATGGCGGAGAAGCTGAGGCTGTTCAGGGAGCACGGATTCGAGTACCTCCACTGGTGCGACGACTGGAACAACGACAGGCTCTACACGCGGGAGGAGATGAGCCTATACAGGCGGCTCGTAGCCTCAGCCGGCTTGACCTGCCTAGACGTCCACGGCACCGCGACCGAGGAGATATGCATAGACGCCGCCGGCGAGGCGGCTCACAGTGCGTACGTGAAGCTCCTCGGCAACAGGGTGAGGCTCTGCTCGGAGTTCGGAGGCGACACCGTCGTCGTTCACACGCCGAGGCGATGGGGCGACCCGACTGAGCCTGGGGCAGGCAGGTGCTTCGAGGCCGTCGACTGGGTCAGGGGCCTCTGCCTGGACCTGGGCGTCACCCTCGCCTTCGAGAACTGCTTCCCAGGAGACGAGCGCTTCATCGCCGCAGCCCTGGATCGGTACGGCCCCGAGCTGACTGGATTCTGCTTCGACTCCGGCCACGCCAACATCAACGGGAACCTGAACCGCCTCCTCAACTTCAGCAGCAGGCTCAGGTCTCTCCACCTCCACGACAATATGGGCGAATCGGACAGCCACCAGCCTCCCTTCAGGGGCACAGTAGACTGGCCCAGGGTCGTCGCCTGGATAAGGGACTCAGGCTACGAGAAGCCGCTTAACTTCGAGGTCATCCACAGTGTGGAGATGAATGGCGGCACAATGGAGGGGTTCCTCTCCGAGACGGCGGAGGCCGCCAGAAAGGTACTTGCTCTACTCTGGTAAAAGACTAAGGCAGACTGAATATCTTTCGTACAATTTTTTTCGTCTTCCTAAGCCCTTGATCTATGTATAAAACCCCGATAATTGCTTCCAGTGATTCAGCTAGGATTTTTCCCCTTCCCTTATCATCACTAGCCTCGTTGCTTGATAAATTCAGACACTTGGTAAGCTCTAATTTCTCAGCGACGGAGGCTAAATAAACCTCATTTACCACTTCATCGCATTTGGTTGATAGTTCACCTTTTGTCTTAATTTTTTTCTTAAAATAATACTCCCTTACTATTAATTCTAGAACACTATCACCCAAGAAAGATAATCGGCTATTATCTTTTAGCGAAGCCTTGGGGTTTTTATCCTTCTCTTCCTTAACATAGGCGGGTCTTGTAAGGGCTTCTGTCAATAAGTCAGGTTTGTGAAATTGTACACCCAGCCTTTTTTCGAGTTTTCGGATCGTCTCGGTATCCATGTAATAATTGTTACCTTTTTCTTATTATTACAATTTTTGGTGTACCGCCTAATTAAAGCCGATTAGAAGACCCTAGGTAAGGGTCGACTTTTAAAAAAGAGTAGAAAAAATCATTCGACCTTGTTGAAGGCGGTCTTCGGCGCACCGCATATCGGGCACTTGTCCGGCGGAGACCCCTCGACTGTGTTGCCGCAGACCTTGCAGACGTAGTAGTCGACCTTCGGCACGTCCTTCCCAGCCTTCAGGGCGTCGGCCGCCTTCCTGTACAGGCCCGCGTGGATCTCCTCGACCTTGTTGGCGACGTTGAAGCTCCACCCCGCCTCCTTGTTCCCCTCGGCGGCCGCCGTGTTGATGTAGCCCGGGTACATCTCCTTGTACTCGAAGGTCTCTCCGCCTATCGCCTCCTGAAGGTTCTCCTG
>CAZVMI010000026.1:7553-12883 GCA_964628365.1 uncultured Candidatus Bathyarchaeia archaeon
TTTTTTACACGCCCAGCGTTTACTGTTCACAACGACAGTATCCCTAATAGAGGCGAACATAGTAAGAAGGTCTGATTCAGGGTGCTCGACGTGAGTGAAGCAGTGGTGCTCAGCAAGGTCTCCAAGCGCTTCGGGGACACACAGGCGGTGGACTCCCTCGACCTGGTCTTACCGGCAGGGATCATCTACGGGTTCCTCGGCCCCAACGGCAGCGGCAAGTCCACGACGATGAAGATGATGCTCGGCCTCGTCAAGCCCGACTCCGGGAGCATCAGCGTCCTCGGCCACGACCCGCAGAGGGAGCCCATCGAGGTCAAGAGGCTCATAGGCTACGTCCCCGAGTCGCCCCGCCTCTACGAGTTCCTGACCGCGAACGAGTACATCGAGTTCCTCTGCACGGTCCACGGCTTCGACCCGAAGGCCCAGCAGAGCCGAGTCAGCGAGTTCTACGAGGCCTTCGAGCTCACCGGACACGAGAACGAGATGATGGGAGGCTTCAGCCACGGGATGAAGCAGAAGATGGCGATCATCGGCGCGCTGCTGGCGAAGCCGAGGCTCCTCATCCTGGACGAGCCCCTCGGCGGCCTCGACCCCAAGTCGGCGAGGATAGTGAAGGACCTCCTCCACAGCCTCGCCCACGAGGGGGTCACCACGATATTCAGCACCCACATCATGGAGATCGCGGACGCCATCTGCGACCGCATCGGCATCATCTACCACGGCAGGAAGCTTGTGGAGGGCGCCCCCTCTGAGCTCCGAGACCTCGGCGGCGTACGTGGAGGCAGCCTCGAGGAGGTCTTCCTCAAGCTGACAGGCGGCACCGACATCGGGCCAATAGTCGAAGCCCTGACGAAGTGACCCCGCATGAACCTCAAACTGGCGTGGAAGATCGGCGAGATCTTCGCCGTCGCCGCCAGCCGGGCGAAGCGGACGTGGACACAGAAGCCTGGCGGCGCCCTGCCGAGGCTCGTCAACAGCGTCCTCGGCCTGGCGTTCTTCGGCGTCTTCGCTGTTGCTGCCTACTGGTTCCTCGCCTCCCTCAAGGTGCCGCCCGAGTACGTGGCGCTCTACTTCACGCAGTTCCTCTTCTTCATCCCCGCAGCCACCGCATTCTTCTGCTTCATGTACGGCCTCATGTTCGAGCTGAACCAGTCGGCTTACAGCGTCAGCCTCGACATGATCAACTGGCTGCCGATAAGCTCCGCCGAGTACGTCCTCGGCTCCACGCTGGCCACCCTCTACTTCTGCGTCGCGATGCTCGGCGTGATATACGGCGCGGCGCTCGGAGTGGGCTTATACTGTGGTTCGGCGGCGGCCTGGGCCCTGACGCTGGTCGTCGGCGTCCTGAGCGCGTTCATGGGTAGCTTCAGCGTCGAGATCGCCAGGGCGGTCCTCAACAGGGCCTCCTCAGGCCTCTCCAAGCGGGGTGCTAGGACGGCGATCGTCGGCCGCATCGCCCTCACCGTCCTGCTCCTCGTCGTCTTCAGCTCGGTCTTCAACTACAAGGTCCTCCTCCAGCTCTCTGCGTGGTTCTACGCCGCGGCCGGCGCCGCATGGTTCGTCCCATTCCTCTGGCCCAGCTTCACCATCTTCAGCTACCTCACAGGCGACCTGGCTGGGCTGGCCCTCTACGGCGGGCTCAGCTTCGCCCTGACGGCGGCGTTCATGGCGCTTGGCGCCTGGACCAGGGGCAGGAACTGGGTCCAGGAGGAGGCGTCCATCAGTTTCGGCGGGAAGTCGCGGCCACTCGCCGGCGGCGGCATGGCCGGGTTCACCGGGGCCGAGGCGGCGATAATAAGGAAGGACCTCAAGGGGCTTATGAGGCGCCGCGAGATGACGTCGTTCCTCGCCTTCCCCTTCCTCATGCTGGTCGTCAGCCTCATCAACATGAACGTGGCCGACGTTCTCAGCGAAGCGACGCCGCTCTGGAGTAGACTCTCCTTCTTCTCCGCCCCCGGGATGGGCGTGATGTTCCTCGCCTACTACGTCGCCGTCACCTCAATCGGCCAGGAGGGCGGCGCCTTCGTCAACCTCAGGGCCTCACCGCTGACCCCCAGGGAGCTGACGAGGGCGAAGCTCGTCTTCTCCCTAGTCCCCGCCTATGTCTTCACCGCCGTCCTGCTGGCTGCGGCTATGCTCATCGTCAGGATGAACCCTGAGGTCTTCCTGATGGTCTCCGTCTTCGCCGTAGCAGCGATATCCGCGGCCGCCTCCATCGGCCTAGCCGTCGGGGCAAGGTTCGCCGACTTCACAGAGATCCCCCGCGCCAGGTTCATAACCCCCGTCGGGGCCATCATCGGGATACTGGCCGTATTCGCCGCCGAGGCCGCCATCTATGCCCCAATCCCCCTGATCGGCAGCCTGAGTTTAGGATACCTGTACGAGTTCACAGCCACCGCCACGGTCGCAGCCGTAGGCGGCCTGATAATCTACGCCTCATACAGGCTCGCGGTGACCGAGGTCGGGAAGGTGTACGACTCGGCGCCGGTGTAGGCGCGTAGACTTTTCTAAAAAAGGGTAGGGCTCGAGCCTACTTGAGCTTCTTGACGAAGCGCTCCAGCCTGTTGCAGACGTCCTCGAGGTCCTTCATCGAAGCCACGAGGGCGAGCCTGAAGTGTCCCTCTCCCGTCGGTCCATATTGGGTGCCAGCGGCGGACCTTACCTTCTCCTGCTGGAAGAAGTCTGCGCAGAACTTCATCGCCGGCACCTTGAGGGCGCTTATGTCCGGGAAGAGGTAGAAGGCTCCCTCAGGGTATGGGCACTTTATGCCATCGATCTCGTTGAGGCGGGGCACCATCCACTCGATGCGCCTCTTGTACTCCTTCCTCATCGTGTCGACGAAGTCCCAGCCCTCCTTCAGCGCCTTGGCGGCCGCGTACTGGAAGGGCACCGGCATGCCGATGATTCCGATCGGGACCCCGTTCACGATCTTGCTGAGCTCCGGGCCCGCGATGATGTAGCCCGCCCTGCAGCCCGTCCAGGCGAAGGTCTTGCTGAAGCTCATCAGGGCCATGGTCCTCTCCTCCATCCCCGGGTATTTTATGATGGGGATGAACTTGTTCTTCCAGACGAACTCTGTGTAGATCTCGTCGGAGAGGACGACGAAGTCCTTCTCGACGGCGAGCTCGGCGATCTGCTTCAGCTCCTTATCGGTGTATACGATCCCGCATGGGTTGTCGGGGTTGCAGATGAGGAGAGCCTTCGTCTTCGGTGAGACCGCCTTCCTTATGTTCTCCATGTTGGGGCGGAAGAGGCCGTTCTTGTCCTTGGTCATCGGCGCCTTCACCATCTTGGCGCCGAAGTAGGCCGCCGGCTGCGTGTATCCCTGGTAGGCGGGGTCCATGAGGAGGATCTCGTCGCCTGGGTTGAGGATGGAGCCGAAGCTGCGGAAGATCGCCTGACTTCCGCCTGATTCTATGCAGATCTGGGTGTTGGGGTCGATCTTGACGCCGTACTTGGCGTAGTAGTCGGCTATCGCCTGCTTGAACTCCGGGACGCCGGCGAACTCGTAGTGGGTGTGCCCGGCCTTCATTGCCTCGTAGACGGCCTTGTCTATGAACTCGGGCTGGTTGAAGTCCGGGTCGCCTGCGCCGAGGTTGATCATGCCTGGGATGGGCCCCACGCTCGCTCGGGTCGCTGAGCCAGCGCCCATGGCGAGGAGCTCTTTCTTGGCAAATCTGCTCACGGACATTTTAACCACTTATCCTTCTAGCTACCTCAGGCTTCCTATAAAACGTCTTCGCTGGTCCCCACGAGTAAAAACATGGCGGGGGAGGTAAAAACTGGGCGAAAAAGGGTAAAAACGGTATATACAGGTCAGCCGAGGAGGGCGTTGAAGAGGAGCTTGAAGGCGGCGTCGCTCTGCGCCCTGTACTGGGGCGGGAAGCCGTAGAGCACGACGCGCCCCTTGCCCAGGCGCGCCTCGACGAGGGCCGCCTTCCGGGCGAGCCTCTCCTCGCCGACGAGCCAGCCACTCTCCATAATCCTCGAGTCAGGGTAGCTGAGGACGACGGCGTACTCGTCGTTCCTTGCGTGGGGCTTCACCTCGAAGGCCGGGTGGTTCCTGAATATTATCAGGAGGTCGCCCTGCACCCCCCACGCGAGGGGGTGCTCAGGGTCGACGTTGACGTGGAGCGTCGAGCCAGGGCAGACGAACTCCGTCTGCTTCACGTCCGCGAGGACATTCTTGACCGGAAGCTTCAGCTCGTCTATGGCGAGCTCCGTCGCCTCGCCGAGGCAGAGGAGGGAACCACCCTGCTCGACGAACTCCTTTAGCTTCTCCACGCCCTCCTTCCCTATGCCGCTCCTGTACTCAGGTGGCCACCTCGGCAGAGTCTGTGTCCCCTGGAACCTCTTCTCGTAGTACTCCTCTATCCCCTCGCCGAGGATCATGCACTTGGGATCGGCGGGGAGGATGATGGCGTCGTACCTGCCCGCGAGCTTCCCCTTCTTCACCTCCTTGTCCGTGATGGTCCTGTATCTGAAGCCGTACTGCTCTAGGAGCCACCGCGTCCAGCCCTCGTCGGCGTTGCCGCCGTAGAGGCGCTGGTAGACGCCGACGTTGAGCGTCTTCACCGGCGCGGAGGCTAAGCCCTCGGCTGGGGCGGCCGCGAACTCGAGGTGGTACCGCTTCGAGAGCTTCTTGAGCTCGCCCCTGGCGTCGGCCGCTGGGACGTGGAAGCTGCCCGCGCAGTAGACCCTACCGCCGACGTTGACAGGTTTCTGGAGCCTCCTGACCTCGACGCCCCTGCGGAGGAGCCTGTTCACGGCGGCGAAGGCGTCGTTCTGCCTGCCGTCGAGGAGCCAGCCGTTCTGCGCATCGGCCGCCACGTCCCCCCTTGGGAACCTCAGGCTGGTGAGGACCTCGAAGGAGGCCTGGAAGGGCGCACCGACCTCGTGGACGCTGACCCCCATGAACTCAGGGACCGTGTAGGTTGCGAGGTCGTAGGGGATTATCGGCGTTCCGTCAGGCTTCTTCGAGAACGGGCCGACGTGGTAGAACGTCCTCCTCAGCAGCGACAGGAGGTATGGCCTTGATGGCTGTGAGGCGAAGACTACGTGGGTGCCCCTTGGGTAGGAGACGCCGTCGGCGACGAACTCGCGCTGGCTCCGAGAGACCTCAACGCCCATATCCATCAGCGACTTGAGCAACTTGAAGGCCGTGAGCTCGTCGTGCTGGACGGGGTCGACGACGAAGGCGTAGGGCTCCTCTGCCGTCCCCTTCTCCAGGGAACGCTTCGCCTTCGCGTACATGTTCCTCAGGATCATCTCCCTGAACTTTGACGCCGCCTTCAGCGTGGCGAGGGCGCTTATCTTCTGCTGCTCCACGA
>CAZVMI010000027.1:0-4508 GCA_964628365.1 uncultured Candidatus Bathyarchaeia archaeon
AGGGGGTACTTCCAGACCTTCTCGTTGTAGGGCACCATGTAGTGCCTGGCTATTCCGGCGCCGAATGTTGAGCGGATCCACTCCAGGAAGTTCCTGGGCTGGGCTCTCCCCCTCTCCTTGAATCTAGAAATGCACTCGTCTACCGTTTCCCGTGGGAGGCCGTGGAGGTTGACCTCGAATGGGTACTCGACGTAGGTGCCCTTCAGGTAGATGTAGGCCCTCCGCGTCTGCCTCACGAGGTCACTGTGGAGAAGGTCGTCGATAAGGCCGCTCACGTACTGGTTGCCTGTGAAGAAGATGTGGGGGGCGAGGTCGAAGACGTAGCCCTTCGTAGCCACGCTGCGACATAGACCGCCTACCTCGGCCTCCCGCTCCAGGACGATGTAATCTGATCCGAGGTGGTAGGCGGCGCTGAGCCCTGACAGGCCCGCCCCGATGACCGTTATCAACCGGGTTGACCGGCTTTATTGGCTTCCGCAACCGTATTAATTGTTTTGTCTGAGAAAAGGAGGCTCTACCCGAGGAGCTTGATGAGCTTCTCCGCCACTATGGTGCTGTTCGCCAGCTGGGCCTCCTTCGACTCCGCGCCTATGTGGGGGGTGCAGACGACGTTCTCGAGCTTCACAAGCTCGAGGTTCCTCGTCGGCTCCTCCTCGTAGACGTCGAGGGCGGCTCCTGCCAGGTGGCCCGACCTCAGCGCCCCGAGCAGGGCCTTCTCATCGACTATTCCCCCGCGGGCCGCGTCGATGAGGTAACTTCCCTTCTTCATCTTGCCGATGGTCTCGGCGTTGAACATGCCCTTCGTCTGGGGCAGGAGTGGCACGTGGACGGTGACGAAGTCGGACTCTGCGAGGAGTCTGTCCAGCGGAACCGAATCAGCGCCCACATCGTTGACGAAGTTCATCAGCTTGTCGATGAGCACGTCGTAGCAGAGGATATGCATGCCGAGGGCCTTCGCCTTCTTGCCGAGGAGGTATCCGATGCGACCGAAGCCGACTACGCCCAGGGTCTTCCCCTGTACCTCGAAGCCGGTGAGCTTGCTCTTCATCCACTCGCCCCGCTTCATGGAGGCGTCCGCCTTCGGAAGGTTCCTGGCGAGGCTGAGCATGTAGCCCAGGACGAGCTCCGCGACGGCGTTGCTCGGCGCCTCGGGGGAGTTGATGACCTGAACGCCACGCTTCTTCGCCTCATCGACGTCGACGTTGTCGAGGCCGACGCCCGCCCTCGCTACCGCCTTGAGGCTCGGGGCCGCCGCTAGGACCTCCTTCGTTATCTTCGTCCTGCTCCTGACGACGAGGGCTGTGTAGCCCCTCGCCTTCTTCAGGAGCCCCTCAGGGGTTATGGTCGTGTCTAGGTCGACGGCGAATCCGGCTTCCCTCAACATGGTGACGCCCACCTCGTCGACGAGGTCACATACGAGAATCTTTACCTCCTTCACCACTGTCGGCGCCTCCCTACTTCTTGGCCTTGGCAGCGACTATCTGTATCACGTCATTATTTTTAAGGAGATAGGTGTCTGCCAGCCTTCTCTTGGTCCGTGCGTCGACGGCGAAGAGGAAGCTCTCCTGGAGTTCTGAGTGGATGACGCCGGCGAACCCCTTGGCCGTCGTCCCCTTAGGGACGAGGAAGCAGTCGGGTAGCACCCTGTTCTGTTTGTCCGTCAGCTTCTCGGCGTCTTCGACGGGGTAGACGACGATCATGTCAAGGAGCCCGTAGAACGCCTCGTTCAGCGCCTCCTGGACGCCAGTGCCGCCCCACCTCTTGAGGACCCTCTCGCGTATGATTTCGAGGGCATTCAGCTGGCTCGGGTTGAGCTTCTCAGGCTGCGTGACGGTGAAGTCCTTGTCTCCCGGTAGGTACTTTACGAGGCCGGCATCCGCAGCCCTCCTTAGGGCGAGCTCCGCCTCCGCGCAGGTCGGGACTACCCGGTAGCCCTCCCCTCTTATTCTCTCTATGTTCTCGGCGGCGTGTTCCTTGTCCGCCTTGTTCGCGGCGACTATCAGGGGCTTCGAGGCCCTGCGGAGCTCCTTGACGAACCTCGCGAAGTCCTCTCGGCTCCACGTCGACGCCTTGAAGGGGTTGAGCCTCGCCCTCTCGTGGGCTGCTTGGATGTGGCCCCTGCCGATGCCGAGGCCTGTGAGCTTCTCAGCTATGTGCTTGCCGATCTCCTCGCGCTTCGACTCCGCCGTCCGTGCGGCGCGCTCCCAGTCCTTCGCGACTATGGACTGGAGCCAGAGGTCGAACTCCTCCTCGAAGAGGTGGACGTCGTCGAGGGGGTCGTGGGTGCCCGAGGGGACCGGCTGGCCGCCCTCGTCCGTGGAGCCTGCGGCGTCGCAGACCACCACCAGCGCGTCGGCGCGGCGGACCTCGTCGAGGAACTGGTTGCCGAGCCCCTTCCCCTGGTGGGCGCCACGGATCAGGCCGGGGGTGTCTATGAGGTCGACGGGTATGAGCCTTACGCCGTCTACGCATACGCTGTTGTTCGGGTTGTCCTTCACCCCGAACTCCCGGCAGACGCAGGGACTCCTCACGTAGGCGACGCCCCTGTTCGCCTTGATGGTGGTGAACGGGAAGTTAGCGATCTCGACGGGCTTCAGGGTCGCCGCGGCGAAGAATGTGCTCTTCCCGACGTTCGCCTTACCTACGAGTCCGACCAGGGGGGCCAAAACTGCATCGTGGTTACTGGGGCTGCAGGGCTTAAAACCACTTTCGCCCGGCTCAGCCTACTTCTCGTAGAAGCCCATCGGCTTCTTCTTGCCGAAGGCCTTGAGGCCGTGCTTCTCGAGCTGCCTCCGGAGCTCTCTGGCCTCCTGTTTGGAGATCTCGCCTCTCCTCTCGAGATAGTCTATTATCTCGGTGGCCTGATCCTTGGTGCTACAACGACGGAGGAAGTCCATGGGGCCAGGCTCGTAGCCCTGATACTTCCTCTCAGGCCGCTCCTCGGCGGCCTCGAAGGAGACGTCTGTCAGGGAGGTGCCGTCCTCTATCTCCTCCGCGAGGTGGGGATAGAGCTCCTTGAACTCTCTTTTCTCCATACATTTCGTGTTTTATTTTTCCGGGTAAATAAACTTGACGTTGTTACCTCTCCTCACACTCGTATTCGAGCCTCTGGGTCATGAGGACACCGCCCGGCACGTCCCTCGTCACCGTGACTCCCGGCGCGATCCAGGCGCCCGAGCCTACTTTGACTCCCGGGTTGATGCTGACGTTGATGCCGGTCTGGACGTCGTCGCCGACGATGGCGCCGAGCTTCCTGAGGCCGCTGTCGACACGTTTCCCCTTGATGGTGACCTTCACTGGCTTCTTGTCGAAGCGGATGTTCGCCGTTATTGTGCCCGCGCCTAGGTTGCAGTTGGAGCCGATGATGCTGTCCCCGACGTAGCTGAGGTGGGCGACGTGGGTGCCTTCCATGATGATGCTGTTCTTCACCTCGCAGGCGTTCCCGACGCGGGTGTTCCTGCCGAGGCTCGTGCCGGTGCGTATGTAGCAGTTGGGGCCGACGTCCGCCCCCTCGCCGATGTAGACGGGTCCCTCGATGTAGGTGCCTGACCTGACCCTGGCGCCGCCGCAGACATGAACTGGGCCCCTGAGGACTGCGCCTTCCTCGACGGCGCCGAGGACGCGTGGCTCCAGAGTAGACAGTGCTCTGGCGTTCGCCTCAAGGAGGTTCCAAGGGAGGCCTATGTCGAGCCACTCTCCCTCCCCGAGCCTGTGGAGGTTGATCTTTAAACCGTCTCCTAACATGAGCCCCAGTGTGTCGGTTATCTCGTACTCCTTCCGGGGGCTCAGCCCCGTCCTCCGGATATATTCGAAGACAGTGGGCGGGAATACGTATATTCCCACGTTGGCGAGGTTGCTCGGCTCCATGCCCGGCTTGGGCTTCTCGATTATCGCCTTCACCTGATCAGCATCGGCCTCGACGACGCCATACTCCGATGGCGCCTCGACGGGCATCGCGGTCATGGTCGTCTCACCCTCTGTGTGATCCCTAACTATTTTTCTAATGGTGCCCGGCGCCAGGTAGGCGTCACCGTAGATGCCGATGAACTCATCTCCGTCAACGAACTCCTCCGCCGTCCTGAAGGCGTCGGCTGTCCCCCCAAACTTTTTCTGCCTAGCGTAATTGATCCTCAGGCCGAGATCTTCGCCGTCGCCGAACTCCTCCCTCACCTTCTCCCCCATGTGGTGGGTGACGAGGAGGACATCTCTCGCGCCGGCGCCCGCAGCCTCCATGAGTAACCACTCGAGGAGGGGCTTACCCGCCACTGGGAGAAGTGGCTTGGGCCTCGTGTCTGTCAGGGGCCTCAGCCTCTCACCTTTCCCGGCCGCCAGAATAACCACCTTCATCTCTAAGCCTCCATAATCCTACTGACGAGCACCCGGCTCCTCTCTATGAGGCTCTTCGCCGAGTCTCCATCTCTTCCTTCGACGGTGATCCTTATGAGGGGCTCGGTGCCTGAGGCCCTTATCAGGGTCCAGCCGTCCTCGAGCTCGAGGCGGACGCCGTC
>CAZVMI010000027.1:4608-12258 GCA_964628365.1 uncultured Candidatus Bathyarchaeia archaeon
CGGTCGGCTCGGGGTTTCCGGCGGGGAAGTGGCCGTCCGGGTAGGCGTTGATCATCGTTGCCTTGAGTCCGACCGCGTCGAAGGCCGCCGAGGCGACGGTGGATGTGGCGCCGCAGAAGAGGTCGCAGGCTACCTTCCACTCCTTCTCTAGCTGGATGGCCTCGGCGACGGCGTCGACGTACATCCACGCGGCGTCCAGCTCCTCGGTGGAGCCGACGCCGTCCCACGGGGCGAGGTCGAACTCCTCTTTTCCCATTTTAGCCTCGACCTTCCCCTGCTCCTTCCCGGTGAGGGACATGCCCCTTGAGTTGAAGACCTTGAGGCCGTTGTACTCCGGCGGGTTGTGGCTTGCGGTCACGGCGACGCCTGCGTCGGCGTCGAGCTCCCTCGTCAGCCAGGCGATGACCGGCGTCGGCAGAAGCCCCACGAGCTTCGTCTCCGCCCCACACGAGGCTATGCCGGAGGCCAGGGCAGCTGCCAACATCTCCCCCGTGGTCCTGGCGTCCCTGCCGACCACCACCGTACCCCCCTCATGGATCGTGGCAAGGGCGGCGCCGAGCCTCTGGGCGAGGGCTGGGGTGATCTCGACGTTGACGAGGCCTCTTATACCCGAGGAGCCGAAGAGCTTCACCTTGAACGCCTCCTTGGGACGAATCTGCGTAGGGGGTCAGACCTCAAAAGCCTTTCCAGCTCGGGGAGTGTAAGTCCGCGCTTCACGTCGCCGTAGATGTCGCAGCGTTCCTCCTCGTACTCGTCAGGCCTCCTCACGACGACCTCGGCTTCGTAGCCGTTTACGTCGAGCTTGACGTGGTAGGCGTTGACGCCGCCCTTGAAGGTCACTCCGCCCTTCTCCTTGATGGTGAAGCCTGAGAGCGCCTCTTCAACCTCTTTGGCGCTGTTTGCGAGGGCGACTACGTCGATGTCGCTCCCCGTGCGGGTTGTGCCCCTCCAGACACTCCCGATGAGGCGGGGGCTGAAGCCGTCCAGTGTCTTCATTATTCTAAGCGCTATTTCCCTC
Source organism: uncultured Candidatus Bathyarchaeia archaeon (assembly GCA_964628365.1). Lineage (GTDB taxonomy): Archaea > Thermoproteota > Bathyarchaeia > TCS64 > TCS64 > UBA8941. Next base: position 5,627 of record CAZVMI010000027.1, read on the forward strand.
ATATCGGTGAGTCGCCTCTGCCGTGCATCGCCTTCGAGTTCATCGGCGAGGCGGTCCAGCTCGACAGCCACCTCGTAGTTGCTCGGAGTCGTGTTGACGCCGAGGCTCGCTGCCGCCTGTTCCTTCGCCTGGATGTACTCCTCGGCGACGCCTGTGTAGAGAAGCCTGGCCGCCTCTTTCGCCACCTGTGTGCGGGGCTCCAAGGTCTTACCTGGAACCAATTAGAATCTGGGGCTTAAAACGGTTAAGCCGGGAGCGGCGTCGCTATGAGTTCGCTCTTCCTGACGCCTACGTGGCGGAGAGCCGTAACCTTCCGTGCCTGGTTGTAGACGTCCGAGGCGAGCTTGCCGAGGACCATCTCGTGGGCGATCTGGTCGAAGGTCAGCGTCTTCGCCTTCTCCTCGACGACCGCTCTCATGATCTCCCTGATTGCCAGCTCCTGGCTCGTCTTGATCCTCGACTGGGTCATCGCCGTAACGACGATCTTGACCTTGTATCCGTCTTGGGTGGTGACTCTGTAGAAGCCGTCGACCTTCGTGCTCCTCCTCCTGACGAGGCTGCGGAGGTAGTCGCGGAGGTACTCGTGCCCCTTGAATACTGTCTGCGCCTTGTGGTCCTCGACGCCGACGACTTGGAAGTACATCTTCAGGTACTCCTGGCTGAAGTCGCCCGTTATGGCGGCGAGGGTGGTCTCGAAGACGCGCCCCTTGACGGCGTCAGGGACCTCGGCCGGTGTCTCGCCGACCTTCGTCTCGCCGAAGTAGCGTGGGAGGATGATGTCGTAGGACTCCTTCCTCCTCCATTTGTCCTTGACGGCCCTTGACAAGCCATACTCTCCTGTTTTCAGCGACCGATAAGTGCCCCGCGCTCATTTATACCTTTCCCCGAAAAGGGAATTGGAGGGGGAGGCACAGTCAGGCTACACCGCCAAGGGCCTTCTCCGCCGCGCTGATACATGAGAGAATGTCGTCAAGCGTGGCGACGAGGCTCCCCACGCCCCTGCCGCAGATGACCCTGACCTCTAGGACGCCACCGTGGCTCACGGCGTCTATGAATATGTCCTCGGCCTTGAGGTTGTCTGGGGAGATCGCCCTCATCACTGCCTCTGCCGAGGCCTCATCACCGTACCTGATCCTTACGACTGCCTCACTTTGAGCCGTGTTTTTTGACAAGCTCGTTCACCCTCACCATGAACTCCGCCTCCCCCTCAGCGGGCAGGTACGCGCCGGCGGCTATGTCGTGGCCGCCCCCCGCCCCCTTGAAGGCCACGGCGGCCTCCTGCAACACCCTGCCGAGGTGGAGCCCCCTAGCCGCTATCTCCTCCGTCCCCCTCGCTGATATCTTTACCGTACCGTCGTCGGAGCTTGCGGAGGCCACGATGGGCTTATCCTTGACTATGCCCTGGTTGAGGAGGATGCTCGAGACGACGCCCACTATGGTGTCATCTATCTCGGAACCGGCTTTCAGGACGTAGATGGCCTCCATCTCCCTCAGGTGGTCGCCCTGCCTGACCCAGTCGAGGTAGCCCCCTATCTTCCGGCGGTACTCGTCGACGGTCGCCTCGGCCTCCTTCACCGCCTCGCCCCTGTCGCCGAGGCAGATGCTCAGGCCGACCCCGGCCCTCCCCATCCTCGCGCAGGCGTTGAGGAGGCTGCTGTACTCCCTGCCGTCCCTGAGGGGTGTCGAGGGCTCCTCGGCCTTGAATGTGTAGACCGTGCCTATGAGGTCGTGGACGGTCTTGGAGTCGCAGCCCTGGGAGACCATGTGGCTGCTAAGGGAGCTGAAGATTGTCCTCTTCTCCTCGTCGCTCAGGTCGCGGAGCGCCTTGAGCCTGTCTCCGGTCTTCAGCTCGACGCCGATGGAGTTGAGGAAGGCGACGCATCTGTCCTCTACCCCGCTGAACCCAGGGATAAAGGGAGACATGGTGTAGGCGAGGGCCTTCGCCACGGGCCGGGTCTCGTAGCCGTAGAAGATGAGGTCGACCCTCCGCTGCAGGAGCCCCGCCTCCTCCGCCTCCCTCTCGATCAGGGTGTTCAGCCCGGTCAGCGTCTTCTTCGGCCCCTTATCCTGCTGGTCTCCCAGGGCGCCGACGATGCCGAGAGTGCTGAGGTCCCTGTTCGCCTCGTCGATCCTCTTGGCCAGGGTGTAACTGATGCCTGAGGCCGCTATGTCTCGGGCGCCGTCGATGCCGTGGAGCATCGGGTTGACGTGGACCAGTTCTTCAGGCGCTATGCCGACGGGGAGGTGGTGGTCGAGTACTATTGTATCAACTCCATTGAGGTGCCTGGCGATGAGGTCGAGGTAGCCACTGCCGAAGTCGGAGAAGACGACAAGGCGCGGCCTCTCCTCGGCTATGGCCTTAACGGTCGCCTCGTCGAGGCGCTTCTCGCAGGTCGTCCTGAAGTGGGCGCCCATTCGGAGCGCCATCCTGCTCAGGATGCCGCCTGAGGCGACGCCGTCAGCGTCGTTGTGGGTCACGACGCGTAAGATGTGGCCTTCGTCTACGTGCTGTCTGAGAAGGATGACCGCCGGCTCAAAGGACGATGAGAACTGGTCGGCTTGATCCATGCCGGGTCAGGCTAGATGGTGACGATCTCGTCCCTGTAGTTCCAGTCCCTGGGGAGCCTTCCGACCCGCTTGAAGTACTTTGTCACCCTGTAGATCATAGACTCCGTGAGCTGTAGGCCGCGCTTGTTGCCGTAGTCCTTCGGGTTCCTCTCGAGGTGGCGTCTGATGCGTGTCGCCCTGACCATCAGGTTGTACAGGTCCTCTGGGATGTTCGGGGCAAGCCCCGCCTCCTCCAGAACCTTCCTGACGCCGTAGCCGACTATCGGCTTCACGAGGGGGATGCCGTGCTCGTCCCTCAGGATGTTCCCTATCTCGCTCTGCCTCTTTCCCTCCCTGGCTAGGTTGATGACGAGGGCCTTCACCTCGTCGGGTTGGTAGACCACCCAGTTGGGCGGCCTCTTGGAGACAGGCCTGACAGAGTAGCCGTGCCCACGCATCGTTGAGAGTTTTCCGACCATTATGGTTCCGCCGTTTACCCGAGTTTCCCCGAATCGCGCTACGTTAAGACTCTCTAAGGTTTAAAAAGGTTATCTAATCCTCTGCGAGATAACTACCGAGGGCGCGGAAGGCGCGTGCCCTGTGGCTGAGCCTGTTCTTCTCCTTGTCATTCATCTCACCGAAGGTGCGGCCATCTCCCTCGCCGGGGATGAAGATGGGGTCGTAGCCGAAGCCGTGGCTGCCCCTGATGGACTGGGCTATCTGTCCCTCGACCGTGCCATGGAAGACCCCGACGCCGCCCTCGTCCCTGTAGGCTACGGCGCTCAGGTACCTCGCGGAGCGCTCGCCGACGTCCTCCATCAGCTTCAGAATGCCGGGGTTGCCGAGCCTCTTCAACACATACGAGGAGTAGGGGCCCGGGAACCCGCCGAGGTGGTCTACGAAGAGGCCCGCGTCCTCGACCACGACCGGCTTATCCCCCTCTATCCACCTCAGGCTGTAGGCGGCTATCTCGTCGAGGTCGTCGGCCTGCACCTCGACGCGCTTCGTCTTGAGGTGTGTGAGCTCGACGCCGTACTCTGCGAGGACCTCCGCGGCCTCCCTCACCTTGTTCTCGTTTCCCGTCGCCATCCATATCCTACTCTTTCTCAATGTACCTCCCCCTCCTCGCTATCTCGTCGACCCGCACGAGCACCTCGTCGGCCTCGGGCCCCATGGCCTCGCGGTACCCGTCCTTGAAGGCGTCGAAGAGCATCACCTGCCTCGTGAAGTGGGTGCTCGCCAGCATCCTCCTCATCAGGTTGACGTCCACGCCCCGCTTCTCCGTCTCTCTTGATATTTCGCCCAGGCCGAAGTCTATGAAGACGACCCTGTCAGCGACCCTGATCATGTTCGAGGTGGTGAGGTCGCCGTGGATGAGCCCCGCCCCGTGGAGGCGGCCCGCCTCGAAGCCGATGATGCGGAACAGCTCCCTATTCTCGTCGTCGCCGAGGGCGTTCACTATGTCGCGCACCTTCTCTCCTTCGACGTACTCCATGACGATGGAGGCTCGGTCGACGTCGACCTGGTATATGAGGGGCGTCGGGACGCCGGCCTCCTTAGCCCTGTGGATTATGTCGGCCTCGTGGAGGGTCCTGAACCTGCGTACCTCCCTGTCTATCTGGGGATGTCTGTATCTCTTCTCGCCCCTCTGCTTGATGAGCGCCCTCCTCCCGTTCCAGTCGGGGTCGAGGATGAGGTCTGCCTCCGCGCCCTTCGCTATGACCCTCAGACCCGCCACGGTATCTCCACCTCGTCTATCCTCCACCTGGGGTCGACGTAGCTCGCCTCGATGGGGGTCCTGACGCCGTGGGTGTAGGCGAGGATGCCCGTCCAGGCTATCATTGCTCCGTTGTCCGTGGCGTATCTTATCGGGACGTGGAACGGCTTCGCGCCGTGCTCCTTTGCGATATCCTCGATGACACTTCTGAGCCGCTTGTTGGCGCCTACGCCGCCTGTGAGGAGGAGCTCCGGCTTCTTGGTGTGGGCGAGGGCCCTCTCCGTCACCTCGCCGAGCATCGCGTAGCCCGTCTCCTGGAGGCTGAAGCAGAGGTCCTCCAGGCTGTGTCTCCCGCTCCTGTACTCGTTTATCGCCGCCGTCATGAGGCCTGTGAAGCTCATGTCCATCCCCTTCACGGCGTAGGGGAGCTCTATCAACCTCGATCCCTTCAACGCTGCCTTCTCTATGGCGGGGCCACCAGGGTACTCCAGCCCCGCCTCGCGGGCGAAGGTGTCAAGGCAGTTTCCTATCGCTATGTCAAGTGTCTCGCCGAAGACCCTGTACCTACCCGCCTCGAAGCCGGCGATGAGGGTGTTACCGCCTGAGACGTACAATGTGAGGGGGTCTTCGGCGCCTGTGGCGAGGCGTCCGATCTCTATGTGGGAGACGCAGTGGTTCACACCGACGAGGGGGACGTTAAGGTAGGCGGCGAGCGCCCGCGCTGCCGTGGCGCCGGTCCTGAGGCATGGGCCGAGGCCGGGTCCCTGGGCGAAGGAGACGATGCTGACATCTCTGGCTGTTATCTTGGCGGTCTCTAGGGCCTTCGATATTACGGTGCCCATCTTCTCGGAGTGGTGGCGGGCAGCCTCGCGTGGGTGGATGCCCCCCTGCTCGGGGATGTGTACGTCGACCTCGTTGGCTAGGATAGAACCGTCTGAGGAAGCCACTCCTATTCCGAGGTTATCGGCAGTGGACTCTATGCCCAGGCAGATGAGCGACACCAACGCAGGTGCCTTCAAAGGGAAGGGGTTAGGATTCGATAAAAACATTATCGATTAATTTTTTGATGCCTATTTGGATTAAAATAACCAAAAGAAAATGCTTCACAGTTCTATATCAGGCTACCCTCCTCACTGTGGTACTCTGCCCAGGGGAATAGTTCTTTCTACGAAGCCTATCCCCTCGGGCACCAGCAGCATCTGCCTCAGGTCTGTGGTTTTCACACACTTTTTCTCCTCGTCGAAGACATCCTCGTCGAGGGAGAGGGCGACTACCCTCCCTATGAAGACTATCGAGCCTCCCTCCAACCTCCTGCTCCAGACCAGTCTGCACTCGGCATGTGCCTTGCACTCCTTCACCCTCGGGGGCCTAACCCGCGTGGAGGGGATGGCCGTGAGTCCGGCATCCTCAATCTCGTCAACTCCTTGATGGTGGAGTGCGGCGGTTCTCTTCGTCTGCTTAAGGAGGTCTAGGTTTGGTATGTTGACCACGAACTCACGTGTCTCGAGGACGTTTCTAGCCGTGTGGTGGTTGACGTTGCAGCCGAACATTATGTCCCTAGGAGAGCAGTACATCACCCACGACTTGAGGGCCGCGTTCACCCTCCCGTCGCCATCGACTGTAGTCACTATCGTTATCGGCTGGGGCAGGACGAAATTGATCTCGATCCAGTGCCCCCTGACCACCCCTGAGGAGCCTTCAGGAGGCTCAATGGGAAGAATTTTCTTCAACTAAATCAAATAATCTGTTATCTCCCCAAATATTAAAGCCGCCCTTTTATGTGAGAGCCCGCTGCGAAGGATTTCTTTACGGAGGAAGACTTTTCTAGAGAAATGTTAGAGGGCGTCACCTTACAGCTTGAGGTCTCCAGCACCGAAGTTGTTGGCAGTGGACTCTGCGTAGGCAGATGAGAGGCAAAGCCTGCGCCCTCAACGGGAAAGAACTTGGATTCGATAAAAATTCTAGGAAAAATCTGAGGTAAATTATCGGTCTGGGTTTAAATTTGCGGACGCAAGATATGCGGTGTTTTAGGCCTCCGCTGGATATTAACAGATATATTACAATATAGGGGATTATAATCTCTTTGAGTAATAGTTAATTGATAGGGAAGCGTAACTGAACGTAGATATATCATCCCCGTGCATGGTGTTTGCCCAGGTGGGAGCGACCGAAGGGTCAAAGCAGCGAAAGACCCCCAAAGCCGCAGAGCCGTGAGGAGTGGGCTGCGAAGGACTCGGCTGGCTTAGGCTGGCGGAGAAACCTACGCTCCTCAGCAGATCTCGAGCGCACGCGTGACGTACCCGGGAACGGGCTATAACCGCGCGGGAGCTGCCTCTCGGCGATCTCGCCTGGGCACCTTAATTCTTGG
>CAZVMI010000028.1:0-11934 GCA_964628365.1 uncultured Candidatus Bathyarchaeia archaeon
AGTACAGGGAGAACAGGGTCGCCTACACCGAATCCAAAACAGGCTTCATAGACGCTGTCGTGGAGAGGGCGGGGAAAGCTTAATCACCCACAAACCCCATTAATAGCTTGGTGTGGGTAGTGGGTAAAATTGAGGAGTTACCCATAGACGAGCGGGGGAGGCTCCAGCTGACCAAGGAGATCAGGGAGAAGCTTGGCATAAAACCTAAGGGCAGGGTCAGGGCCCGAGTCGAGGACCACGAGCTGATTATCACAGCCCCGCTATCGAGGGAGGAGTTCATCGCCTACATGGGGGGCTTCATCAGGGGAGGCAAGCCGCCGATGGATCCCCTCAAGCTCAAGGAGATATGGGAGAAGTCGCGCGAATGACTACCACCTACGTGGACAGCAACATCTGGATCTACTTCTTCGACTCCGAGACCCCCGAACACGGGGTTGTCCTCGATAAGACGAGGAGAATACTCCAAACCGATGAACTGGTCATCAACACAGTCGCAGTGATTGAGGTTGCCCACTACTTGTCTAAACGCCTCGACGGGGTCGAACTGAGGACGAGGATGAACGCGATGCTCGACCTGATCGGGATGGAGGTGACAGGGTTCGATGAGGCGCTGCTCCGCGAATCCATCGAGATCCTCTCCGAGTACGCGGCCTCGAGCAACCTCGGCGGGCGCGACGCGGTTATACTCGCCACGATGAAGACCTACGGCGTAGACAGATTGGTGACCCAGGATAAAACGTTGAAGGATGTGGCTACTAGTTTGGGATTCGACGTCGTCGATCCCGTTAAAGACTAGGATTTGGTGAGTCGATGGAGGAGGTCGACGTCGACCTCGAGGGCGGCTACGGGCATCTCCAGCTCCCAGCCTTGGAGCACCTCGGGCCTCATCTCGCCGCCCCAGGCCAACGTCTCCCCGCCCACCTTGGCGAGGAACCGCCTGCCATCTATGAAGCAGTCGGGTCCGCTGGCCTCGACCTCGGCCTTCACCTCCAGGTTTCCGAGGAGGCTGTCCATCACGCCCCTGATCTCGGAGAGGTTCGCCCTGGCATGGCACGTGGCTACGGCGAGGCGCCTCGCGGTCCGCGCGCCGGTCTCGGTCTCGGGGTCGAGGAGGATGACGTCGTCGACCTCGTAGAGGTTCTGGGGGTACGGGTGGTGCTTGTTGAAACTCAGGACCTCCACCAGGCTCGGGATGAGCCTGTTCCTGAGCGTCGTGTAGCCCTCCATCTTCGGGTTCTCGACCTCCGCAACGGGCTCCTCGGGCAGCCCCATCCTGGCGAAGAGCTTCTCCCCGTTCGTCATCATGAAGGTGACGACCTCGAGGAAGCCGAAGCCGGTCATGAAGCTGCGGAGCGTCCGGCTGAAGACCTCCAGCGGGTCCTCGCCCGCGGCGGTGCTGATAGGCGGTATCACGGGCTCCATCTTGTCGTAGCCGTAGGCGATAGCGACGTCCTCGACTAGGTCGATCGGGTGCATCACGTCGGTCCTGTAGCAGGGGATCGACACCTCGAGGGCCTCGCCGGGTTTGACACCGTGGCCCATCTTCTTGAGGTAGGCGGCGGTCTCCCTCGGCCTCAGCTCGAGCCCCAGGGTCCTGTTCACGTAGCCGTTGTCCAGCTTCATGGTCCTCGGGGAGAGGTCTGGCGTCACGGCGACGTGGTCGCGGTACCTGTTCTCCACCGAGTAGACCTCTGCGCCCCTGTCGGCGAAGGTGGTCGTGATCACGTTGAGGACCTCGGTGATGGCCTTCAGGTCCGTGCCCGTGATGTCGATGAAGATGCTGTTCGTTGCCTCGTCTATGCGCGTGTACTCGCCGTTGATTATCGGCGGCATCGACAGGACCATCCCCTTGGCGTCGAGGATCATCGGGTACTCCTCGGCTCCCTCGAGGATCCAGGCGTACTCCTGCCCCTTCGGCATCTCCGTGAGTATCTCCTTCAGGCTCTTCTCGAACCTCTCCCCGAGGGGTCTGAACTTGAAGTCAGGTGGTTTCGTCGTGTAGGTGACCGGGAACTTTATCGGCTTGAGGTTGTGGAGCCCTATGGCGACCTTCCTCCGCTTCCTGCCATGGGTGACGTGGAGCTTCTCCTGCATCTGGATGATGCTCCTGATGAGGGGGTCGTCGAACTCGACCCTCTTCACCACGGCCGTGACGAAGTATGGCCTCACCTTCTCCACCTTACTGTCGACGTTAACCACGTAGTCGGAGGGCTTCACCCTGTATCTTCGTGGGCCTGGCTTCTCGCCCGTGAAGCTGGAGTAGGCCCTGACTAGGCCCTCGAGGCTGAGCAGGTCCGGCCTGTTTGGGAAGACCTCGAGGTTGAAGCCCTCCTCGGTGGCTCCCTCCCAGCCGCTCCCCATCATGGGGAGCCTCTCCTGCAGCTCCTCAAGCGTGACCTTTCTGCCCAGTAGCTCCCCAAAGTCTTCAAGGTTGATTGTGATTACGGGCATCCATGTCACCTCGTCCAGAGCCTCGCCTTCCTGAGGAGGCCGATGTCGTTGCTGTAGAGCTCCTTTATGGTGTCGACCTTGTAGCTCTGCATGACGAGCCTGTCGAAGCCTGGGCCCCATGCGAGGACGGGGACATCCACGCCGATGAGGGGCTTCACGACCTCCGGGCGGAAGACGCCTGCGCCGAAGAGCTCCATCCATGCACCGCGCTCCTCTATCCAGACCTCGGCCTCCGTGCTCATCTCGGTGTAGGGGAAGTAGCCTGGGCGGAACCTGAACTTCTTCAGCCCGAGCCCCTCGAGGTACGCCTTCAGGTATCCGAGCATGTCGCGGAAGGTGACGCCTTCGCCGATGACGATGCCGTCCGTCTGGTAGAACTCCGTTAGGTGGTTCCAGTCTATGGTCTCGTTGCGGAAGACGCGGCCGACGCTGAAGAACTTCCCGGGCAGGTCCTCCGGCTTGAGCTTCGCTATCTGGTTGACGCTGAGGCTCGTCGTGTGGGTGCGTAGGCAGTTGCGTGCCGCCAACTCCGGGCTCCATCTGTACTGCCAGCCGATGCTGCCGGTCGTCCAGCCGTCCTCGTGGGTGTGCCTCACCCTGTCGACGAGCTCAGGGTCAGGCAGCCTGCCGAAGCGGGGCGTCTTCATGTAGAAGGTGTCGGCGAGGTCCCGTGCCGGGTGGTCCTGCGGCTGGTAGAGGGCGTCGAAGTTCCAGAAGCTGAGCTCCAGGTAGTTTCCCTTCATCTCCTTGAAGCCGAGCTCGACCCAGAACCTGCGGATGTAGTCGATGACCTGGCTGATGAAGTGGCGCTTCCCAGGCTCGAGGCTCGGGACGGGGAGGCCGACATCGTACCTCTGGAATGTGGCGCCGCGCCATGAGCCGTTCTGGAGCATCTCGGGGGTCAGCTGGGTGACAACGGGTTTGTCAGCCATCGCCTCGACGTACGGGACGACCTCCCCGCCGAAGTCTGTGAGCTCGACCCACCTCTCCGTCGTCGCCTTCTCCTCGACGAGCCCCCTCTTCACCAGCACGTAGATCCTGTCCGAGGCGGGGCCGTCTAGCTGGTCCTCGTCGAGTGGAGATTTGCTTAGGTCGAAGAGGATGCGCTCGTCCAGCGTCTCGCCAGACGCGGCCTCCACCCCCTTCGGCGTCAGCGTCACCCGTCCGCCCTTGATGGTTGCCCAGCCGTTGTTCCGGACCCATACGAGGGCGATGCTGAGCGTCGGGAGGCTCCCCCTGATCTTGGATATCTCGGACTCGCCTGAGGCGACGAGTTTGACGAGCCTCTTCTCCGGGAGCCCCTCCTCCGCGTAGGCGGCGCCCTCTTCTGTGAGCTTAAAGAACCGTGAGACCTCCTCCGTGAAGGAGACGACGCCCTTCGTCTCCGCCCATGCCGACGCCTTCTCGACGGCGTCCCTGCTCAGCCCGGTCTCGGCGCTGAGCATCGAGGTTGTCGCAGATGCCTTGTCCCTGAGGGCGAGGAGTATCTTACGCTCGTTCTCCTGCAGCCCTTCGGCCACCTCATCCGGTCTCATCGGTCCCACTAACCTACCATAGAGGCGGGCGTCTTCGTTTAAAAAGTTCACATGTATTCGGTGATTTTACGCTGCGTGAGGGTCCGTCTGAGGAGGGGGCCGGCTTCTATCCATCGCTTCAGGGGGATGCTCAGGCGTCCCATGACCCTGCCCAGGGCTTCTTCTATCGTGTCGTATCTGGATGGCTGCTGCCTCATGGCGTTCCGGACGTTCTCGCGGACCTGCCAGACGCCGACGGGCAGAATATAGTCAGGGTAGGCCTCGCGGAAGATGAAGACCTTCGCCTGCCTCCTCTCCTTCGTCAGATGCTCGAGGACGGCGAGGCGGCCAGAGTAGTAGCAGCCCCCCATCGAGGCGTAGGCTGAGCGGCCGTTGTATCCCTCCCAGTCCGTGACGATGCTGACGTGTGTCTCCGACGGGTTCCAGAGGGTTCTCGGGTACCATGCCTCGTAAGCCTCGTAGCTCCAGGCGTCCGGGACGAGGAGGACCTCGAACCTGTTTCCGAGGTAGTCCGACTCGTAGACCTCGTACTGGTTGACTAGGGGGTATCCCTTGATCCTCTGCGCCATGTCCTTGCTCAGGAGGTCGTCTACGGCGGTGATGCTCCACCTAGTCGGGACGAGGCGCCTGTTCTTCTCGACGCCGAAGCTCCCCATGCTGAAGGCGCGCATGATGCTCCCCACCGGCACGCCCGACCTGTAGAGGGTCTTCGCGGCGAGCGCCGCCTTGAGGTCGGAGTCGTAGTGCGCCTTCTCCATGTGCCGGTCCCACCTGATGTAGCCGATGTCTATCCTCTCCAGCGGAGCTGTTGGACCCATCGGCTGGACGTCTCCGTCGACTAGAAGTCTCCCCACCGGGGGCTTGGTCAGCTTCAGCTCGGTCTCCACGTAGTGCTCCGCGAGGCTCAGCTCCCGTGTCGCGTCGAGGATGCGCCCTGCCTTTGTTGGTTTCCTCACGTTGACCGGGCTCATGCCCCTTATGAGCTGGCTTCTGAACTCGATGATCTCGTCCATGCTCCTTCCGAACCAGCGTTCCGTGTCGTCGAGGATGCTCGTGTCACCATAAAAGGTAGGCGTCATGGGCCCGATCTGAACGTAGGGGTAGCCGAATCGGCCGACGAAGACGCTCGGGGGAGAGGAGCCGTCGACGTTCACCCCCTTCACGGTGCGGAACAGCTTCGTCGTGCTCACCACCCTGGCGATGACGGGGCACCTCGTCTTGCCGCAGAGCATCTTCGACCCCTTACAGACGCTGCAGAGGCTGTACGAGGAAGCCTGGAGCTTAAGGGACTCCGGCGTGTAGTCGAGCCCGCCGCCTATCTCGGGGTCGGCTGAAATCAGCTCCCGGACCCACGTGTTCTGGGGCTTGAACCTCTTCGCTATCCGCTTCCCCAACTCATCCACGTCTTCGGTGCGGTTGCCTAAATGGGTTACGAGCGTTCAGCTTAAGGGGGAGGTGGGTGAATATGGCTTCGGTTGCATTGAGCATCACGGTTCAGGAGGTCAGCATCCCGCACGAGAGTCTCAGACTCAGGGGCAGGGTCTACAGGCCTATGGCCGACGGCGCCTATCCCGCCGCCGCCATCTGCCATGGCTACATCGGAGACACCAAGAACATGGACATCGCCGAGGATCTGGCCATGAACGGCGTCGTCGCCCTCGTCTTCTACTACCAAGGCGCCTGGGGAAGCGGGGGTACCTTCAGCCTAGCGGGGCTGGCGCCCAGCGCCAGGGACGCCGTAGACTGGCTCAGGCAACAGCACTACGTCGACCCCGGCAAGGTCGGCCTCGTGGGCCACAGCCTGGGCGCCGTCCCAGTCGCCCAGAGATTGAGCGCAGATGACAGGCTCAGGGCGGGCGTCTTCATAGCCCCCGCCGCCGACCTGACGCCCTTGGCGACGGGGGATTCCGCCGAGATCTTCATCCTCAACTACATCGTCCAGGCCGAGGGGAAGCTCGTCGGCCTCACCGAGGAGCAGCTGAGGGCTGACCTCGGCGTCCTCCTGAGGGAGCAGAACCCCGTTGACCTCATCCGTTCAGTCAGGGCGCCTGTGATGATCGTCGTCGGCTCGGGCGACGAAGTCATCCCACCGGACTCGTGCAGGAGGCTCTACGACGCCGCGAACGAGCCGAAGAAGTTCGTGCTAATGAAAGGCGCGGACCACGACTTCACGGCGCACAGGGCGCCCCTCACGGCTGAAATCCTCGGCTGGCTCCGCGAATACCTCTAGGGGCAACCTTTTATCCCCGCCCCGTTCCTCTTACTGGCTATTAACCCGGCAATCGGAGTCGCAGGAGATGGTGTCTGTCTCGACTGACAACCTGAGGGATTTCCTGGGCAGGCTCCCGTCTCTACTCGTCGGCCTCTTCCTCTTCGCCGTCGGCGTCGTGGCCAACCTGAACTCAGGTCTCGGAATGTCCCCGTGGGGCGTCCTGAATGTCGGCGTCTCCAACATAACGCCCCTGACCCTCGGCCAGGCGTCCCAGGTCATCGGCCTCGTCGTCATAGCCATAGGCTGGGCGCTCGGCTTCGCCCCCGGCTTCGGCACCCTGATGAACATGTACTTCATCGGCCTCTTCATAGACCTCATCATCGCGTGGGAGCTCATCCCGACTCCCACGGACCCCATGTTCCAGTACCTGCTCCTCATCCTCAGCGTCGCCGTCCTCGGTGTAGGCTCACTGTTCTACATGGGCGTCCAGCTCGGAGCGGGGCCGAGGGACGGCCTGATGCTCGGCCTAGTCAGGAAGCTAGACAGGCAGGTCGCCTACGTCCGCGCCGGCATAGAGGGGATGGTCCTCATCCTGGGCTACCTCCTCGGTGGCCCCGTCGGCGTCGGCACCGTCATAACCGCCCTGACCACAGGCTACTCTGTCCAGTTCTTCTTCAGGCTAGGAAGGTTCGACTCGAAGTCGAAGCAGCTCAACCTCTACGAGCTCTACCAGTGCCTGAGCGGGAGGAGCGATCTGCCCTGACCCGGATGTCTGAGGCGCCCCTATCAAGGTTGATAAGTCTAAGTGGAGGTGGTTAGGCTATGGGAAGGTTTAAGGCGATGGTGGCACTCGGCCTCATCTCAGCCGTGGCCGTGGCGGCGATCTGCTGGGGCTTCGAGTACGACTGGCCCGACAACGTCCACGTCGACTACGGTCTCCCCCTGGCATGGGGCGTCCACACCCTGAACACCATCGCTGGGCCAGTCGACAGGTGGAGGGTCGACGTCGCCGCCCTCTCCCTCGACCTCGTGGTCTGGCTCGGCCTCATCCTATGCGCCTCGGCGCTCCTTGAGCTGACAGGGCGCAGGGGCTAGTCTTACCGCGGACTCGCTGCCATGTACACGAGCACTTTTTAAAGGAGATGGAGGCAGGCAGGAGCGTAGTCTACAACTACGCCATGAAGAGACCTAGGATATGCTATCCCAGTCTCCACAAACGCCCGCTTCGCTAGTAGCAAAAATTGCTTCACGACACTTGTTAGCAACTTAATTTTAAACTTCACAGCCGGAGAGCTGGGTACTGTTAACCGAGTCGGTGACAAACAACAACCTGATCCTATTCAATAACTGCTTTGGCTGGATCAAAGCGCGCGCGACACGCGATACCTCGATTTTAAGCCTTTATGCTATTACTCCTTCCTGCCGCAGTTGTGTAATTTCTTTCATATTATAACCTAATACATCGTGTAAAATTTCATCATTGTGTTGCCCCAACATTGGGGCAGGCTTTGATGTTACAGGAGTCTTTGAAAACTTGATTGGGAAATTCGGCTGTTTTACTACGCCTGCCTTTGGATGATCTAACTCGATTATCATATTCCTGGCAATGACTTGTGGATCATTTACGACGTCGTTTAGCTGGTAAATTGGTGCTACAGGTACATCAGCCTCGACCAATTTTTCGACGACGTACTGTACCTTCTTATCGCTGATCCATTGTTGGAGGTCTTCATTAGAATTAAGGACTTGTCCTGTGACTTTATTGAGACGATCAACTTGTCCCGCTTCGGCTGCGACGTATAGATACCCGTCGCTGGCTTTAAAGTTGCCAAATAAAATTCCACTTGTCGGTCTATCCCTCCAGATTTCCCAAGCCAACTTCCCGCTTGCAAGATAATTCGATATTGGAACGCCGGTTTGAGTGATCATGCAGTCAAGCTGGGAGACGTCTATCAGTTGCCCCTCGGCAGTACGCGATCTATGCATCAGAGCGGCGAGAATGCTAATGGCCGCCCACAACGCAGGATCTAAATCCCCATGATATTCGGCTGGTCGGATGGGTGGCCCATTCGGGTCAATGAGATCGCCTGTAAGACGCATCCACCCCGACATGGCTGAAGCAATGGGTGCGAAACTAGGACGTTTATTATAGGGGCCATCCATGCCAAATCCGCTGAGGGCAGCGTAAATGATGTCAGGTTTCACTTTTTTGAGATCATCGTATCCAAGGCCGAGTTTTTCCATCGTGCCCCTTTTAAAATTCTCCACTACAACGTCAGATTGTTTGAGAAGTTTTAAGAAAATCGTCTTTCCTTTTTCACTCTTTAGATTAATAGTCATTGATTTCTTGCATCTGTTTAAATACATGAAGGGTGAACTCTCGCCATTCAAAAGTGGAGGATACAGGCGCGCCATTTCACCCCAAGGTGGCTCAATTTTGATCACCTCAGCCCCCATCGAGGCTAAAATCATTGTTGCGTAGGGGCCAAAATATACGTGGCTGAGGTCTAAAATTCTATTTCCTTTTAGCAGCTCACTCATATTGAAATCACCTTGATGCCTGAAAACTTAGTTTATGGGGGTTCAAATTAAAATATCTCCTTACCATCCATGTCTAGAAGTCTTTCCCAGTTGTTGATAGTCTTCTCTTGAATAGTATTGGATTCCTCAGTAGATAAATGCCTAAACCTACCCTGTATCTTGAGAGCTTCAGTCACTGGTTTGAGTTCTTTGGGTTTATAGGTTAGCCTGAAACGCCTGCCTTCTAAAATTTCGTATAATGGCCACAGTCCCGATTCTACTGAAAGTCTAGCTACCTTGATCGAGTCTTTTGGCTCGAAACCCCAACCTGTGGGACAAGGTGAGTTGATTTGCATGTACCTAAAACCCTTAATCTCCTTGCCGTACTGGATCTTTTCAATGAGATCTTCGGGGTAAGCTACTGAAGCAGTGGCAACATAAGGTACTCTATGTATAGCAAGGATTAAAGGCACGTTTTTCTTTTCCTCCGCCTTGCCCCTGGATGTGTCACTAATCGGTGTCGTAGCAGTTCGTGCAAATAATGGAGTGGCGCTGCTTCTCTGCCCACCAGTATTCATGTATGCTTCGTTGTCGTATGTGAACCAGAATATGTTTTCGTTCCTTTCTGCCGCTGCTGAGAGCCCTTGAAAACCAATATCTACGGTTCCTCCGTCTCCTATGAGCCCTGCGATAACTACATCCTCTCGACCCATTAATTTATAGCCCCTTGCTAGACCTGTCATGAAGGCAGCTGCGCCCTCGAATGCGGGGGCATAGAAGCTTGGAACCCTGATATTCATGAAACCTGGAGCACAAGAGGCGATCTCCACACGAACTGAATTTCTGCCAAGAGCTTTATAGACTAATCTCCCAGCAAGCGACCCTCCACAACCTTGGCAGGCAGGGTTTCCTGGCCACATGGCCTCTTCCTTAGGAATATCTCTAATGCTCATTTTTTTTCTCATTATCTCATCTCCATTTATATCCATGTCACAAAGGTTTCAACCTTTTTTTCATTCGCTGTTTTTAGGGTTCTCTCCGCTATTTGCTCGACATCTCTTAATCTAACCTCTTTTCCAGCCAAGCCTAGGTGATAGCCCAATACTAAGGGTTTTTCTTCCAGATCGTAAATTGCGCTTCTTATAGAATTATACACTATTCCACCCTCTCCTAGAGAGATGTTTCTATCTAGAACCCCAATCGTGCTGACCGTTTTTCCGATTCGTTCAAACTCCTCTTTAGGGAAGGGTCGGAACGATTTGAGCTTGACTAGGCCTATGGGTTTGCCTTCTCTGCGCAAATTGTCGATGGCTACCCGAGCTGTACTTGCTATGGTGCCCATGGCGACGATGACTACATCGGCGTCCTCGCAACGATATTCATCAACGAGCCCCCCATAACTTCTCCCGAAACGTCTGCCATACTCCTCGTCAACCTCCTTAATGACTTGTTTAGCTTTCATCATGGCTTCTTGGTGAGATCTCCATCTCCATTGCTGGTCGTGACCAGGACCCCAATTAACCATAGTCAAATGTGAAAAGCTTTCGTCAGCGGGATATGGTGTGAATGGTTCGTTTATACTCTTTCCTTTTAACCAATGCTTCTTATAATCTTCGATCTCGGCATCGAAATTTTCTGGGAGAACAGGGTACGTACTTTTATAAGGTGGGAGAAAATCGTCGACTTCCTTTTGTTCGGGTATCTCAACAGGTTCAGCCGTATAACTTAGAACGTATCCATCAAGGCCATATGATACAGGTAATCGAACCCTCTCGTCTTCCGCTATTTTATACGCCATTATGCCTGTGTCGAGGGCTTCTTGGTTGTTCTCACAGTAAAGTTGTATCCAGCCTGTATCTCTTTGATCCATCATGTCGGTATGGTCTGGCCCCATGGTCCTTACCCCTCTGTTTGCTACTGCCATGACTACCGGAAGTCTGTACCTAGCTGTCCCGTGAAGCGCATGATGCATATAGATCAGACCTGGGCCAGAGGTAGCTGTAAACGCCCTAGCCCCGGCAATGGAACCTGCCATGCAGACTAGCTGAGCTGTGATCTCACCTTCTACATTCACAAACTCGGCCTTTATCTCTCCATTGGCTACAAATTCCGACAAGTATTGGACGATTGTCGTTTGTGGTGTTATTGGATATGCGGCAATCAGGTTTACCCTAGCTAGTTTTGCAGAGTAAGCGACTGCTTTATTTCCCACCATGACCTCAGACTTCAATTTCTATTCCTCCTCAAGCTCCATTTTTATGGCCTCTACGGGGCACTCTTCAGAACAAATACCGCAACCCTTACAATAGGAGTAATTCACATCTGCCTTTCCTTCAACCATGGTTATAGCTGTCTCCGGGCAGTAGATCCAGCAACGTTGACAATTAACGCAGATATTTTTATCGATCACGGGACGGAAGACGCGCCAATCGGCAACATTCCTAGAATATGAGATCAGAGGTTCTTGTGACTCTATTTTAATGTCTTTCTTTTTTGGCAAATTTTTAGCATCCATGAGCTCTGAGACACCGTCGTATGCCTTTCTCATGGCCATTATGTTAGATTTTAATATCCTTTCAGGGAACTCCTCTTTAATAGTCTCCTCGAGAGATTCCATCTTTACTAATCCTGTTACTTTAGCTAGTGCTCCAAGTATAGCCGTGTTTGTTATGGGTCTCCCAAGAGTTTCCAAAGCAATTTTTGTCGCATCAACTGTTGCAACTTTAAAATTCCCAGAAAGACCAGTTTCTTTATAAGAACCTGGGTGATTAATGAGCGCTATTCCCCCATCCTTTAATCCTTGTGCTACATCGACGGTTCTACTAAGAAGTGGATCAAGGACAACTATAATATCTGGTTCATGAACAAGATCACGTTCTCTAATACGCGTACTGGCAATCCTGCAGAAGGCAACTACAGGAGCTCCTCGTCTTTCCGTGCCATACTGTGGGATCGCCTGTGTGTATTTACCGTCCATGTGTATGGCTGAAGCAAGAATCCGTACACCCGTTACAGCACCCTGTCCTCCTCTACCATGAAACCTTATCTCAATCAATACAATCTCAAAACTAAGTTTTTTAGGGTTTTTTAAAGCTTCTTATTAATTCCTTTTATGCAAAATTTTTTGGATATATAGTAGATGCAGGTTAATCGCTCTTTTTTATTTTTTTTATAAATATCTGCTATGTACCAAGTTGAATATTCCTTTACTTGGTA
>CAZVMI010000029.1:0-11810 GCA_964628365.1 uncultured Candidatus Bathyarchaeia archaeon
CGTGCTTCTCTAAGAGATTTAGGTCTAGGATGAGTTCTCCCATCATAATGAGCCTCTCATCGGTCTCCATCCATCCCATGAAATAGAAATATATCTTAAATCCAACCCAAAACTACCGATAATCCACAAAGCAAAAATTGCAAACAATAAGTATATGTTTCAAGTATGTAAATGTGTGAGCTCGTCCAACTCCTATTTTCAATCTTTACTAAATCTTCCCGTCCTCAGTAGCATGAATTTTAAACCCTCTACCATCTCCCCAACTCAACCTGTTTCTGCCCTGATTGATCTAATGATTAGAAGAAATGTTGGTGGAGTAATAGTAGTTGAGGATAATCAGCCCATCGGAATAGTTACAGAAAAGGATATTCTAGAAAGGGTGCTGAAGCCAAGTAGAAACTTCTACGATACTATTGTAAGCGATATAATGTCGAAACCACTAATCACGGTTGAATCTAACCAGACAATTAAAGCAGCTTTAGACATTTTACACGAAAAAAACATTAGGAGACTCGCAGTCACAGAGAACGGCGTTCTAATCGGCATTACAACAGAGAGAAGACTGTTAGAGGCAGCTCATAGCAATTATTTAATGAAGAGCAAATACTTAGAGCCAAAAGAGGTTTCTACTGCAGAAACACAGGGAATGCCCAATATCTCTATTCTTAGCACTTTTCCTCCAAGAGAATGTGGGATTGCAACTTACACAAGCGACCTAGTGGAATCCATATCCCAACTTCAAGCTATGTCTACACCGCTTATAACCGCGATAAACGATAAGGGAGGCTATTATGACTACCCGATCTCTGTTAAACTTCAGATAGATAGAGAGGATGTAGATACTTATAGGGAAGCCGCAAAGATCATTAATGGTTCTGGTATTGATGTTGTTAATATTCAACATGAGTTTGGATTGTATGGAGGAGTTTGGGGAGATTACCTCATTGAGTTTTTAAAGGAGTTAAAAAAGCCGGTTGTAACTACGCTTCATACTATCTTACTAGAACCTCCTCCTGAGGCTGAAAGGGTCACAAAGGAGATACTTAATTATAGCAAATGTGTAGTCGTCATGGCAAAAGTCGGAATAAAGATACTTGAGCAATTATATGACACCTTAGCTGATAAGGTTAGATACATTCCACATGGCTGTCCAAATGTTCCATTTGTTAAGAGCGACGCAATGAAGCAATTTCTAGGGCTTGAAGATAGGTTAGTTCTATCCACGTTTGGCTTAATCAGCAGTGGGAAGGGAATTGAGTACGCTATAAAAGCTATACCAGAAATAGTGGAGCAAGATCCAAGAACGCTATATCTTATCATAGGCGAGACCCACCCTGAGGTGAGAAAACATGAAGGAGAGTCTTATAGGCAATCATTATATGAACTAGTCGAGACTCTCGGCATTAAAAATAATGTACGGTTCGTTAACAGATTCCTTGAGAAGGGTGACCTCATAAGATTCCTTCAGGCAACTGATATCTATATCCTTCCCTATCCTAATAGGGAACAGATCAGCAGCGGTACTCTCCTCTACGCACTAAGCACCGGAAAAGCCATAGTTTCCACGCCTTTCCTCCACGCAGGAGAAGTGATATCCCAAGGCGCCGCCACGGAATGCAGATTTAAGGACCCTGCATCGATAGCTAACAGTGTTAACAACTTGATCAAATTCGAGGCCACCCGAGAAAACTATGAGAGAAGAGCTTATGAGTACAGCCGCGAAATGATATGGCCTAACGTAGCTATGAGGTATGTGAACCTATTCTACGAGTGCGTTGGAATGTGAGCAATTGACGCAATATCCTGAGTTAAAGCTAGACGGCTTAAAGGCGCTGACTGACGAAACGGGGATACTTCAACACACCAAGTACTCGATAATTGATAAAAGACAAGGATACACGACAGATGATAATGCTAGGGCACTAATAGCGGCTTTGATGTTCCATAAAATTTACAATAATCCTGAGGCCCTAAATTTAGCCCACACATATCTGACCTTCTTGCTTTTCATGCAAAATAAGAGGGGCACTTTCCATAATGTGCTCGGTTTTGATAGGAACTATAGAGATAAAGTGGGTTCAGAGGACTCTAATGGTCGCACAATTTGGGCCACAGGTTACACCCTAGTCTCAAACGCCACTATAGAGATGAAGCAAACAACTAGAGAGATGTTCGATAAAGGGCTACCCATGTCACGAAGCTTCACAGCGCTGAGGGCGAAGGCTTTCACATTGATAGGGCTTGCAGATTATTATTCGAGCTTCCCAGATGATACAAATATTCTAGGCGAGATTGAGGTCTTAGCTGGGAGCCTAGTCAGTCGCTACAAAATGGAGATGAGTCCAAATTGGCGCTGGTTTGAACCTTACCTTACATACGACAATGCTAGATTATGTCAAGCCTTATTCATGGCTTATAGTGCCACCGAGAACAAGTCGTATCTGGAAGTAGCTGAAGAGTCGCTGGATTTCCTGATCCAAGAACAGTTCTCAGATGGTATATTCCAGCCAGTGGGAACAAAAGGCTGGTACCATAAGGGAAGAAAGAAGGCTCAATTCGACCAGCAGCCCATCGAAGCCTCATGCATGGTTGAAGCAGCTGTATCAGCAATGAAATGCACTAAGAATGGCAAATACAAAGATTTGGCTCTCGAGGCATTTGATTGGTATCATGGTAGTAACATAAGACGAGCTCCGCTATTCGACAAGGATAGCTTCAGATGCTATGATGGGATTACCTCTAAGGGTCTAAACCAAAATAAGGGGGCAGAATCAACTATTTCCTACTATTTAGCCTACCTCCTCCTCAAGGAAAATAACATCATCTGAAGACTCGTGTGATCGACTATAGGGCCCTGCGCACTCAATTTCATCCCAAATGTGCGCATGCAAAAATGACGGTTGACCCGGCTATCTTATCTCAGAGAACTCGTGTTTTGCGCGAATTTCGTCGAAAAATGGGGTTCTTTTTTGTTCGACCGAGATCGCCGCATACAGATACATTGCAGCTGACCAACTTTGCCAGTCTTGTCCTCGCGGACTCCCGTCTTGAGCGCGGAACCATTCGTTGAAACCAAAGTCGACATTAGCTTCACGTGATGGACGAACCAGCTTGGTCAAAGCGATTAACTTTTTTTCCGCTAAACGGAATTTGCCCGCTGCCACAATCGCAGCTACATAGAAACCGCAGACAAATGGCCAGACTCCGCCGTTGTGATATTCTCCTGGGTGATTGAACATATCATATCGAGGATGCCAATCTGGATCCCCAGGATACAAGTAAGGGAAGAAGTTGGGGGGAAGGTCAAGTGCCAATTGGCCTTGTTCACGCATTACCTGGCATTCGCGCTCAATCCATGAAACTATTCGTTTGGCCTTCGACTGTGAGGCGAGGCCTGATAGGATAGCAAAACTGTTGCCTAACAGGTCAAAATGTTCGTCGCTGAGGACTTTGTACACCCATACAGCGTAATAGGGTTTTTTACGAAGAGTCAGTCCTTCGTGGATGTGTTTATGCTGGACTTTTTTATGAATGGTATATTTTTTCATCTCCCTGTAAACGCTGGAGGCTCTCTTAATTTGATCATGTAGAATAAGATAGCTGTAGACTAAGGTGTTGACATAGAGTCCGTATCCCAATACCCATAACTCGTCTCGCCAATCACTGGTAGGTAATTGAGCTACCATTACTCGATTCGATGGACTTTGGTATTCCATCCAGGTCATCGCTTTCTGTACAGCTTCCTCAAGAAAGTCTGTCTCTCCGGTTACATTTCTATATATACCGACGATGAGAAGGAAAAGCGGCGTCGAATCGCTTGAACCAAGGTTATCTGGGTCATGAACAAGTCCAGGGATATGCCCCAAACGGCTTTGATTTTCGGCTAACGTCTGAAGCACACGTCGCAGACTTTTCACAAGTCTTTGGTTCCTGCAGGCTAGGACACCAAGCCCACCGATTAAGAGGTCTCGGGTATAAGGCTCCGGGTATCCCCATCCGGCTGTCCTTGGAAGTGAATGGTATGGCCCACGATCATTGTGTAGTAACACTTCAAGGGCTGCTTTTTTCGCCTCCTCAACTTGAACCCATTGCCTTGCATTCATCCTATGAAATCCCCAGTTTTTCTGATATTAACCGCACAAACCTCTTTGCTACAACACGATAGTCATACTTCTCTACTACCCTTCTCCTACCCGCCTCTCCCATTCTTCTGCGCAGTTTCTCATCTTGCATAAGATCCATCAGGTATTTTGCAATATCTTGGACGCTGGCCCGGTAGTTAACCGTACGTGGATGCGGAAAGACTACTCTGTGCCCTGACTCCCAACCCGACTCTTCGCCGACAATTATCTCTTTGATCATAACTTCCGTGGCTATACCGGCTAAAAACGCCGTTTCGCCATGGACTAAGGTATCAAGCATAGCCATAGCTTTGACGCCTATCACCGGCTTACCGCAGGCCCCAGCCTCAACTTGTGGCATACCAAACCCCTCCAACCGTGAAGGAGCCGCGTAGATATCACACGCATTCATAAGATAGGGCATGAAATTCCGTGAAACAATGTTGGTGGTGTAGATAACCTTCTTATCGATGCCCAGGGAGGTTGCAAGTTGAAGATCCATAAGATTCTGCTGGGAGGTCCTTTGCTGGGGCCAAACCTTGCACACGTATTTCCAGTCGGGCGCTTTCCCATCAATGATCGCTAAGGCATGCATCACTTCCTGCGCCCCTTTCGATGCAGCGTCTCCACCTACAGTGAGGATCATAAGATCTTCAGTTTTAACGCCAAGTGCGTCGCGGACGCAGGCAACTTTTCGTTCACTCTTATCATGTGGCATGAAGGATTCTGTGTCCACCCCCACTGGCAGAACCTCAATATTATTGCCACGTAGACCGTCGCGTATGTATACGTCTTTCACCCATTGTGATGTAACCAAAACAAGTGGTAGCGCGTCAAGGATCTCCTGATAATTCGCTATGTAACCATCAGCTACTAGCCAGGGCACTGGTTGAACCCTAAACCGCTGAGGATGGAGCACTAGATCAGGCGTCTGTCCCCAGTAGCCTACCCCTACAACAATATCCGGTGCAAACCAATGGTAGTACCACTCCTTTTCCTGCGCAGACGCAGAATGAACTGCATAGGCGTCCACTCCTATTTCTTTCAAGCCTCGGTAGAGTAAGTCGCCTTGGGTTGACAATCCTCCAGGGGAAGGCGGATACTCGTATAGAACAAGTACTTTCATGGCCATCTCCCTTCAGTTTTTAACCATTCTTGGAAGTCAGCTGGGGAATGGAAGCACCAGAATGCTTCTTCTTTCATAACAATTTTAGCTTCATACGTTTCAGGGGCGAAGCCATATACACCGGTAATGATACGGCGTTTTCTCCACAATACATCCTCAGGTAACTGTACTATTTGATGGGCAGTCTTGATCGCTTGAGGGAGATCATCCTTGCCGCCCTTCCCGCTATCCCCGTAGGCAAACATCCACAGCTTCTTCGTCCTAATAAGTCCGTTCTCCCACAGCACAGTAACTGCTTTACCACATTCTTCGTGGCGACGATGCCGAGTATATTCCCCGTGGGGACTGTGAGTTAGGACAAGATCGAAGTCTTTGTTAGGCAACAATGAAAGTATCGTCTGCTGTACTTTAACCTCATCAAGAGGCAATTGCTCTGATCCATCATCCAGATCACCAATCCAACCCATTCCGCCAAGTTGGTGAACAGCTTGGATGAACCTGGGTGCCCGGTCTGGGTCGCTACCACGACAAAGCGATACGAAAATCCACTGCCAGTCAGAATTCATGAGCACTGTTCCGCCGGCCCAGATGGTTTCATCATCAGGGTGCGCCACAATCACCGCAGCCGTGAGAGATTTCCTCATCCCATCTTATCAAGATAATATGAGCCAGTCCGTTATAGAACCTCTGTTAGATTATTATCCAATAATATGCTTGTAGGCGGGGACCAAAAACATCACAGCACCACCGTGCACGCGCAACATCCAACTACTAGCCTACCTCCTCCTTAAGGAAGATAACATCATCTAAAATCCGTTATTGGAAATGAGTGATTGAGCCATAACGATTAAAAACAGAAGGGCAGTGATAGTGGGGATGGCTCGATACGAGAATAACCCTATCCTAGAACCAGTTAAAGAACATGACTGGGAGTCAAAATATGTTTTCAACCCAGCCATGTTTGCACTCGGGGGAAAAATCCACTTTCTCTATCGCGCCATAGGCGAGGATAAGGTATCCCGACTCGGCTATGCGTCTTCAAGTAATGGTTACCACATCGATGAGCGTCTGGACTACCCTGTATTCGAGCCCACCACCTTTTTTGAAAAGAAAGGCGTTGAAGATCCTAGGGTAACAGTGATTGATGACGAATGCATTACGACCTTTACAGCTTACAACGAGATACCGCAAGTAGGAATAACGTCAATATCAGCGGATAACTTACTGATGAAAAAATGGTCTTGGAGAGAACACATCTATCCCTTTCCCTCCGTGATAAATAAGAACGCCGTTATCTTCCCCAAGGTGATGAATGGGCTGTATGTAATGATTCATAGACTGGAGCCAAGCATGTACATCACCTATTCAAGAGATCTGCGGGGATGGAGCAAGTCAAAGCTGTTGATGAAACCAAGGAAAGACAGCTGGGATTGTCTAAAGATCGGGGCCGCCGGCCCCCCTATTGAGATCGAGGAGGGGTGGCTTCAGATATATCATGGCGTAGACAATCAACGCACATACAGACTAGGGGCTATGATACTGGGGAAGGATAACCCTGAAAAAATAATTTACAGAACTAATGAGCCGTTCCTTGAACCTCGCGAAGAGTACGAGCGTAATGGATTGGTCCCCAATGTGGTGTTTAGTTGCGGGGCGATTAAAACTCAAGACAAGATCTTGATTTCCTATGGATGCGCCGACTCCGTGATAGGAGTCTCCACTTTCAAAATCGATGAGATACTGAGATAGACTCACGAAGACATGCGCGCTAGGCTCCCTGAACGGCGTCTGCCTCTCATCCGTCTTGTACCCCCGGATGTAGATGAGACCCCTACACCTCCCTAGTGCTCCTAGGCACCCCGTCACCCAGCGCAGCAAGCACACTAACCCTAGACGGCTTATACCTCAAACACGATCAGAGAAGACCACACAAATCAGAAAAAAACGATACGCACAAACACGTCTGAGACCCGAAAAAAACTAAGCTCTATAGTAAACTCTTTCTCGAAAATCGAGTATAAAACAGCTCTATTTTTAACAGTATTTTGGTGGGGTCGGGAGGATTTGAACCCCCGGCATTTGGGTTTCCGCTCCAAAAAGTCTTCATCCCCCGCAGGGTCAGCAGACAAGATTCATGGTTTTCTGGAGCCCAACGTCATACCAGGCTAGACCACGACCCCCACGCCGCAAATCCGATACCCTCTTTCACCTAATAAATCTTGTCGGGACCACACAACCCTTAACAACAGGGCAGCTGAACCCATCCCGGGTTGACGATCCTATTCAAGAGGAGCTACATCCCCAGGATACTTGACGGCTCCAAGACGGCGACGAGGAGGCCGAGCCGCCCCATGGTCAGGAGAGGCGGATCCTACCACATCAGGACCAGCTTCTTCGACTACCTGCCTGAGAAGATAGAGGTGCTGGAGCTCCGCACCCAGAGGCTCGGCTCCATGACCGAGGAGGACGCCGCAAAGGAGGGCTTCACCAACCTAGAAGAGTTCAGAGGAGAGTGGGAGGCCATGTACGGAGCCTTCGACGAGGAGGCGGAGGTCTGGGTCGTCGAGTTCAGATTCCTCGGCGGCGACCGAAAGATTTAAGCTAAACAGCCTGAGCATATGCTTCGGGTTACCGGCCATAGGGTGTGGGACCCACCCGAACCCATTCCGAACTCGGAAGTTAAACCACACTCCGTCTGCGGTGCTAGTGTTGTCTTAGGCTACGCGAAGCCGCGGAAGCTGGTGGCCCACCCTTCTCTTCGCTGCCTCACTGTACGGGAAAAATAAAGCCCTTAAGGGTTAGTGGACGACTCCTAGGCGGTGTAGCTCATCGCTCAGGACCTCGCGGGTCTTCTTGAGGCCCGTCTGTCTAGCCACGAACTCGTCGCCGCTGAGGCTACCCCTGCGCAGGTCCGCCTCGAGGAGTGAGAGCTGGGTGTCTATCTCTGTTAAGCGTCTCTTCAATATGTCCGAGTAGTCGCCCCTGGCGGGCGCCATGTCCTCGCCCGGCGCGATGTCCGTTGCGATCACGCCGTCCTGTATGCGTAGAATGCGGCCTGCGGCTCTGGCCACCCTGGGGTCGTGGGTGACCATGATGATGGTCTTGCCGAGCTCCTTGTTCACCTTGGCGAGGTAGTTGACGACGATCATGGCGTTCTCGGTGTCTAGGTCGCCCGTCGGCTCGTCGGCGAGGATGAGGGGCGGGTCGTTAGCGAGGGCCGCCGCTATGGCGGCGCGCTGCTGCTCTCCCCCGCTCAGCTCGCCGGGCTTGTGGTCCATCCTCCCCCTGAGCCCTATGATGTCGATGAGCTCATCGACCCTCTTCTTCCGTTCCTCTTTACGGACGCCTAGGGCGGATAGTGGGAGCTCCACGTTCTCCGCCGCCGAGAGGGTCGGGATCAGGTTCATGTTCTGGAAGACGTGGCCGACAGTGCTCCTCCTGAACTCTACGAGCTCTACGGGCTTGAGGAGGGTGAGGTCAACGTCGAAGACCTTCACGTAGCCTGCTGAGGCCCTGTCGAGGCCGCCTACGATGTTGAGCAACGTGGACTTTCCCGAGCCAGATGGGCCTATCACGGCGACCATCTCGCCCTTCCCGACGGTGACGGTCAGCCCCCTGAGGGCCTGCACCTCCACCTGGCCTAGCCTGTATATCTTCATTAGGTCACGTACTTCTACTGCTTTCTTCTCGCTCATGCTCACTCCTCCGTCTTCCAACTAGGTTTATCGGTTATCCTCCTCACAGCCACCAAGATCGGCGCCACCGTCGCCGCCAGGAGTACCGCGATGACAAGGAGCAGGTTGATCGTCGACGCCATCGGGAAGACGACCTGCCTCTGCAGCATCGTCGGGACGACCATGTTGAACACCTGTGCCTGGCCCTTGAGGGCTACGAAGCCTATGGCGACTCCCAGGGCGGCGGCGAAGAGGGACATCCCCACGTTCTCCAGCAGCAGGCTCGCCTCGAGCTGCCGCGGGCTGAAGCCCCTGACCGTCATGAGCGTCAGCTCCTTCCACCTACTCCTCAGGATTGTGGAGACTACGAGGAGGACGCCCACGGACGCCACAAGCGAGGAGAAGTAGATGCCAAGCTCCTCCACCCTCCTCGGCCCCGCGAGGAAGACGTTGTTGATAGTCTTCTCGCTGTAGAGGCTTGTGATATCGACTTTCTGGACATTTGGGCTCAGGGCCTCCACAGCCGTCTTAAAGGCGACCGGGTCCGCGCTGTCCTCAAGCTTCACAAGAATGCGGGTCTGGGTTATGTACTTCTCCTGTACGTAGTCGAGGAAGCTCTTGGGGACGTAGAAGGTCGGATTCTGGACGCTCCAGAGGTCGCCCATGTCTCGGCCGAAGAAGCCGACTACCTTGAGGGAGATGACCCTGGTGCCGACCTTCACGGCGTAGGAGCCACCCAGCTTTATTCCACGGTTGTTGGCGGCTCCCCTCTCCATCAGGACCGTGGTCTGGCCCGTCATGTTCTCGAACGCCCTCTGATCGTACCAGCCCGGCTCCTGATAGGCGATCCCAGCCCATTTCAGAGGGTCTATCGCCCTGATGGGGACGACGCCGAGGCTGATCTCAGCTGTGAACCAGGTCTCCACCGTCGCGGATGAGACTCCTCCTAAACCCGTTATCTGGGATGTGAGGGCCTCCGCCCCCTTCGAGTTGAAGAGCCAGACAGACGCGTCCGCGCCCACCGAGACCTTCACCGCCCTCTCGATGAAGTCGTTAGAGCTCGCGGCGTTGCCTATGACCGTGACGCCGTAGCCGATGATGAGGGCGGCCATGAACGTGGAGGCTGCCGTCCTCTTCAGGTTCCTCCGGGAGCTCAGCGCCACTATCCTCGAGGCGTCGCCTGCGAGGGTGCCGGCGAGCCTCGCGAAGAGCCCCTGGAACCAGGGGACGTACATGAGGAAGAGCTTCGTCACGCCCCAGAACAGGAGTATCGTCCAGATGAAGCTCAGCAGGTAGTCCATCCCCCACCACGTGGAGTAGAGGATCTGGGTCACCATGTCCGCCGACTCCGGACTGTAGGACTCGACGCTGACGCCCATGATGAGCATTACGAGCTTGTACGTGCCCAGCAACGCGGCGATCAGTGGCTCAGGCCACGAGCCGAGCCTCTCCTCCTCTGCCCGGTACTCGCGGAGGGCGTCTACGACCTCGATCTCGGTCGCCCGCTTCGACGGCCTGTAGACGGCTAGGAGGGCGAGGGCAGCGCTGAAGAGCATCGAGGCCCCCAGCGTGACCGGGGAGATCGAGGCGAGGACCTGGAAGGCGCTCAGGCCAGGTATCGCGAGGGGCACTATTAACGCCCCTAGGACGACGCCTGCGAGACCGGCGAAGACGCTGACGATGAACGCCTCGAAGAGGAAGATGACGAGTATCTGCCTGTGGGTCAGCCCCCTCGTGAAGAGGAGACCTATCTCCCGGCGTCTCTGGGCTAGGACGATGTCCGACACAGTCGAACCGAGGTACCAGGCCGTGAAGAAGACGGGGATGGACACGAGCAGGGTGCTCGTCTTTATCTCTGCTGAGACCTGTGAGGAGATGAAGTCGAGGACATCCGCGATGTGGATATATGGGACGTAGAAGTAGCGTGCGCCCTCGCCGTTCAGCTGCTCGTATATCTTAGTCAGGCGATCTAGGGAGCCCTGCATGTCCCACGGGTTGATGATCCTCTCCCTGTCCAGGGTGATGAGGGCTACGTTTGCGAGGTCATCCACGGGCCTCCTCCTGAGTTCACCGTAGATGGGGGCGAGCATGTCCTTGAACGTCGACTCGCTCATCAGGACGAGCTGGTAAGGCGGCCTCCTCGCGACGTCCTCGGTCCCCGTCAGGACGCTGAGGAGGTACTCGTTATAACGTCCCGTCGCTATGGCGAAGCTCTTGTCGTCCAGGGTAACCGGCTCCGCGACCTGGAAGTTGAAGTAGAGCTTCTTGAAATCCATCAGGTCGCCGTAGGGCTTGTAGGTCTCGAAGCTGACAGTCGCGGTCTCCCCCTCCGGGAACATGGTCGCGTTCGTCGATGCGGCCTCGATGTGTATCTTACCGTTCTCGAGGCTGATGGTGTCTGATGCCTCCTTGAGTAGGTCGGAGTCGTCCGGGAGGACAAGAAGTATCGAAGTGATCGTCCCGTTCGAGGCGGACGAGTTGAGGTCAATCTTCATCCTGATGAGGTGGTCGACCCTCTCGACGCCGTCGATCTTCCCGAAGAGCATATCCGCCTCGTATACCCTTGTCACCGTCACGTTTTTCTCGGCGGCCGTGCAGGTGACGTCGACGTTCGCCGCTTTCAGAGTTGAGTCGAGGAGGGATACGCCGACGGCGTCGGCGCCCTGTAGGATCCCCGAGAACAGCGTCGCGGCGAGGACGACGCTCATGAAGAGGGCTAAGAACAGGCCTCGTCCCCGTACTATCCTCTTAGTCGCGTAGCTGATCATCCTTATCCCATCCTAGAGGGAGGGTTTAAAAAAACTTGTTATGGCAGGAGCCCCGGGGCTCAGGGGATGGGGTTGACGGCATTTTTTAAAATGATGGCGCGCTGTCCTCTTCTGCTTTATA
>CAZVMI010000030.1:0-6280 GCA_964628365.1 uncultured Candidatus Bathyarchaeia archaeon
CTTTACCTCGTCGATGGTGCCTTCCTTGGCCGCTTTCTTCAGCTCGTCGAGGCTGCCCTGTATTCGGCTTTTCAGTTCCGAAGACAGCTTGTCCCCGACCTCGCTGAGGGTCTTCTCGGTGGTGTAGATGAGGCTGTCAGCCGTGTTGTGGGTCTCGGCTTCCTCCTTAGCCTTCTTGTCCTGCTCAGCGAACTGCTCCGCCTCCCTGACCATCCTGTCCTTCTCGTTCTGGCTCAGCTTCGTCGACGCCGTTATCGTGATCCCCATCTGCTTACCCGTGCCAAGGTCCTTCGCGGAGACGTTGAGTACGCCGTCGGCGTTGATGTCGAAGGTGACCTCTATCTGGGGGACTCCTCTGGGCGCCGGCGGTATGCCCGTCAGGTCGAAGCGGCCGAGGCTTATGTTGTCCCTCGCCATCGCCCTCTCCCCCTGTAGGACGTGGATGGTGACGGCTGTCTGCATGTCCGCCGCGGTGGTGAAGGTCTGGGTCTGCTTCGTCGGTATCGTCGTGTTCTTCTCCATGACCTTCGTCATGACACCCCCTAGGGTCTCGACTCCCAGGCTGAGCGGCGTCACGTCGAGGAGGACGATGTCGCTTATCTCCCCGGCCAGGATCGCGCCCTGTATGCTCGCGCCTATTGCTACGCACTCCATCGGGTCTATGCCCCTCTCAGGCTTCTTGCCGATGGTCTCCTCGACGGCCTGCTGGACCATCGGCATCTTCGTCATCCCGCCGAAGAGGATCACCTTGTCTATCTGCGCTGGGGTGATCTTCGCGTCGTTTATCGTCTTCATGATCGGCTGCCTGATCTTGTCGACGATGGGACGGGCGATCTGCTCAAGCCTCGCCCTCGTAAGGGTTATGTGGAGGTTCCTCGGACCGTCCTGGCCCATGGCGATGTAGGGCAGGTCGATGTCCGTGTTGAGGACGCTTGAGAGCTCTATCTTCGCCTTCTCCGCCGCCTCCTTCAGCCGAGCCATCGCCTTCAGGTCGGAGGTAAGGTCTATACCTGTCCCCCTCTTGAACTCTGAGACCAGGTAGTCCATCACAACCTTGTCCACGTCCGCCCCGCCAGTTTGTGTGTCACCGCTCGTGGATAGGACCTCGAAGACGCCTCCGCCGAAGTCCATCACTGTAGTATCGTTCGTGCCGCCTCCGAAGCTGAAGACGAGTATCTTCAGCTCCTGATCCGCCTTGTCGAGGCCATAGGCGAGGGCGGCGGCCGTGGGCTCGTTTACGATCCTCGTCACCTTGAGGCCGGCTATCTCGCCCGCGTCTATCGTCGCCTGCCGCTGGTTGTCGTTGAAGTGGGCGGGCACGGTGATGACGGCCTTAGTCACCTTCTCCCCGAGGAATGTCTCGGCGTCCCTTAGGATCTTCTGGAGGATGTAGGCGCTGATCTGCTGGGGCGTGTAAGTCTTGCCGAGGAGGGTGATGGTCTTGCCCGTCCCCATCAGCCTCTTCGCCTCCATCACTGTGCCCTCAGGGTTGGTCACCACCTGCCTCCTCGCCGGCTCGCCTACGAGAAGCTGGCCGTCCCTCGTGAAGGCGACCACAGACGGGAACATCTTCCCTGCGACCGTCGGCCCCTCCGCGCTCGGGATCACAGTCGGCTTTCCGCCCATGACTACCGCCGCCGCGGAGTTCGTAGTCCCTAGGTCTATCCCTATGATTTTTTCACGCTTTCCTTCGCTCATGTCACGTCACTAACCTTTTTTTCACCTGATTCTGGGCTCCGAGCCACCTTGACCATGCTCGCCCTGAGCACCCTACCCTTGTACGTGTAACCGCGCCTTATCTCTTCGATCACGTAGCCGTCCGGCTCCTCAGTGGTCTCGACCTCGG
This sequence comes from uncultured Candidatus Bathyarchaeia archaeon, assembly GCA_964628365.1. Lineage (GTDB taxonomy): Archaea > Thermoproteota > Bathyarchaeia > TCS64 > TCS64 > UBA8941. The sequence goes on from CAZVMI010000030.1 coordinate 1,847, forward strand.
CCACGGCCTCGTGTTTGAATGGGTCGAATGAAGTGCCCTGGGCCTCTATCGGCTTGACACCCTCGGCCTCAAGGAGCTTTGCGAGCTTACCACTCACCATCGCCAACCCCTCGGTCAGCTTGGCGTCCTTGGCCTCGCTTGAGCAGGCCACTATCGTCAGCTCGTCGAGTACTGTGAGGAGCTCCTGGATCAGCCTGTCGTTCGCCCTCTCAGCCGCCTCGTCTGCGCGTCGCTGTGTCTGCTTCTGCAGGTTGTCGAGGTCCGCCCTCGCGTACCTGAGCTGGTTCAGGTAGCCGTCAGCCTTCCTGTTGGCCTCTGCTAGGGCTGCCTCGAGCTCTGCGATGCGTTCCTCTGCCTTCTTCCTTTGCTTCGTCGTTCTGGCTGGTGGCTCCAAGCTCCTTTCGTTGACTATGAATGGGAAGATGCCTCATATTCTTTGCGGAAACCTGAGGCCAAAATCCGGGTCGCTAGCCCTCGGCCACGTCGACGACAGTGTATTCGAAGACCTTTGCGAGGTCCTGAAAATCCACATCGATCCCGTAGAGGTGATTTCCTGATCCGAAGTTGACCCTCTTCTTCTCGGTCACCCGCCTGTCGATGTAGATCGGGATCTTCAGTAGAAGCGGGCAGACGGCGCCGGGCTCGACCCCTGTCACCTCCTTCACTTCACGGGGGTTGGCGATGCTGAGCTTTGAGCCTATGACTTTTCCTGCCTTGGCGAAATCGACTCTGTCGCTGCCCAGTAGGAAGATGGCGTACTTCTTCCCAGTCCTGTCCTTGACGATCATGGTTTTGCATATCTCGTCCACCCTCAGTGGCTCCTTCGAGAACCTGATCACGTCATTGATGGACAGGGCTCTGTCGCTCAACTCGATGACCCTGTAGTTTATCCCCCTCTCCTCGAGGATCCTCGCGGCATCGAGCTTCATGTCTGCACTTCTCAGAGGCGTTTCCTAAGGGTCGCGACGGCCCTGTCGACCTGGGCTACGGCGGTGCCTAAGTAGCTCTTCGGGTTTAGCCAGTCGTCGAGTTCCACGGTCGTCACGAGCTTACTTGCCTGAGCGTCCTCGAGCATGATCTCCTTAAGGCTCCGCTTCTCCTTCCAGCATTTCATGGCGAGCCTGCGCATCATCTCATGGGCCTCCTGCCTACCGACGCCCTTGCTTACGAGTTCCAGCATAACCCTCTCGGTCAGGCAGAGGCCGAGGGTCATATTCAGGTTCCGCTCAATGTTCTCCTCATCGAAGGATAACCCCTTTAGAATTTGGGTCATCTGCCTCAGGATGTAGTCGGTGAGGATGAAGCCCTCTGGGATGTTGATGCGTTCGAGGCTGCTGTTGCTTATGTCACGCTCATGTTCTAGTGCGATGGACTCGAGGCTGGGGGCCACGCTCCCTCGAACCACGCGAGCGAGGCCGCAGATACGCTCGGTATTAGACGGGTTTCTCTTCTGCGGCATTGTTGAGGAGGGGCTGCGCGCCTCCTCCGAGATCTCTGCTATCTCAGTGCGTTGGAGGTTCCTTAGCTCCCTGCCGATCTTATCGAGGGTGCCGGCTATCAAGCCGAGGAAGCACTGGAGCTCCGCGTGCCTGTCCCTCTGTATGATCTGGTTGGTGATCATCGCCGGCTCAAGGCCTAAGCGTTCCATGGTTAGCCGCTGGACGTCAAAGCCTTTGTCGCCAAAGCTCGCCATGGTGCCGACCGCGCCGCTCATCTTCCCCACGAGAATCCTCTTTCTAACCTCGTCGAGCCTGTCGAGGTGCCGCGAGACCTCAGCCGCCCAGAGGGCGAACTTCATCCCATAGGTCATGGGTAGAGCGTGCTGGCCGTGTGTCCTGCCGATGCACACAGTCTCACGGTGGGTCTCAGCCTTGTCTAGGAGCACGCCGAGCAGCGCCTTGAGGTCGCATTCGAGGACATCCGTAGCTTTCCTGAGCTGGAGGGCGAGGGCCGTGTCCTCTATGTCATAACTTGTGGCGCCGAGGTGTATGTATCCACCAGCGTCACCTTCGCAGACCTCCTGGAGGGCGTAGACCATGGCGAGGAGGTCGTGCCGCGTCTCCTCCTCGATCTTCTTCACCCTCTCCACCTTCACGATGCCCACCTTCGCCTTCAAGGCTATCTCCTCGGCGGCGGCCCGAGGGATTGTGCCTAGCTTCGCGTGAGCCCAAGCGAGTGCAGCCTCAACCTCGAGCCAGCACTGGAGCTTCGTCTCCTCGGTGAATATGCAATACATCTCGGGGTAGGAGTACCTGAACTCAATTGGGTGAACGGGCATGCAGCATCAGCTAACCTGAGTTTTCTCCGCTGATAAGCCTTGAGACCCCTCGAACCCTTTTTTTTATATATGAGGTATTACGGCTTTCATGTAATACGCGAAGGTTGATTGTTGATGGGTACGGGCTTGAACATCGTTGTCTGTATTAAGCAGGTTCCCGAGACAACTGAGGTAGAGTTCGACGAGGCGACCGGCAGGCTGAAGCGCGAGGGGGTCGCCGCCGTCATCAATCCGTTCGACGAGTTCGCCATAGAGGCCGGGCTGAGGCTAAAGGAGAAGTACGGAGGCGTCGTCAGAGCCCTAAGTATGGGGCCACCGATGGCCGAGCAGGCCCTCAGGGACGCCATTGCCATGGGCGCGGATGAGGGCTGGCTCGCGACGGACAGGGTCTTCGGCGGCGCGGACACCTGGGCGACGAGCCTCACACTCGCCCTCTGCATCGAGAAGATTGGCCAATTCGACATCGTCGTCTGCGGGCTGAAGACAACGGACGGCGACACTGGGCAGACCGGCCCTGAGATGGCCGAGCACCTAAATGTCCCTCATGTCAGCTACGTGAACGAGATCGGGGAGGTCAGGGACGGGAAGGTGAGGCTGAGGAGGAACCTCGACGATGGCATTGAGACCCTCGAGGCGCCTCTGCCGCTGATAATCACGGTGTCGAAGGACATCAACCAGCCCAGGCTCGCAACCCTGCGAGGGAGGCTTATGGCGAAGAAGGCGGAGATCAAGAAGATCACGAACCAGGAGCTCGGTAAGGACCCAAAGGATCTCGGCCTCGATGGTTCCTTCACGAGGGTCGTCAAGATATTCACTCCTCCCCCGCCCCTGGGCGGCGAGTTGATCGAGGGTAGCCCCGATGAGCTCGCGGAGGCCATTTTCAGGAAGCTGAAGGAGGAGAAGGTGATCTAGGATGACAGGTAAGGCTCCTGTAATAGTTAAGGACTCCTGCACGGGCTGCGGCGTCTGCGTCTCGGCTTGCCCCTTCGGCGCCATAACTGTCGAGGCCGGGAGGGCCGTGATAGGGGACGGTTGCAGGGTCTGCGGTGCGTGCGTCGACGCCTGCCCTTCAGGCGCCATAGAGGTGGCGAAAGTCGAGGTATTCGACCTCTCATCCTGGAGAGGTGTCCTCGTCTTCGCGGAGCAGCACGGCTCTGTGATTCATCCGGTAGCCTACGAACTCCTCGGCAAGGGGAGGGAGCTGGCGGACCGCCTCTCAGAGCCTCTCTACGCCGTGGTCCTCGGGAAAGATGTTAAGCCCAAGACAAAGGAGCTCGTATCGAGGGGCGCCGACAGGGTCTTCGTCTACGATGATCCCTCCCTGGAGAGCTTCAGGGACGACCCCTACACGGACGTCCTCGCTGCTGCCTGCGGGGAGATTAAACCGAGCATATTCCTGATAGGCGCCACATCGATAGGAAGGTCACTCGGTCCCCGTGTCGCGGCAAGGCTCAAAACTGGGCTGACGGCGGACTGCACAGGCCTCGACATCGACCCGGAGACCAAGCTCCTACGCCAGACGCGACCGGCCTACGGTGGCAACATCATGGCGACCATAATAACCCCAAACAGCAGGCCGCAGATGGCGACGGTCAGGTACAAGGTGATGAACGAGGCGAAGCTGGAGCCTGGCCGCAAGGGCGAGATCGTGGAGAAGCCAGTGAACAAGATGGCGATCACGGACAGGATCAGCATCGTCAACTTCGAGCCCGCCGCGGATCAGGTGAGCATAACGGACGCTGATATCGTCGTCGCTGGCGGGAAAGGACTCGGCGAGGCGAAGGGCTTCGAACTGATCCGTGGTCTCGCAAACGTCCTCGGCGGTGCCGTCGGCGCTAGTCGGCCGACCGTCGACGAGGGCTGGATCGAGTACAGGCACCAGGTCGGGCTCAGCGGAAGAACCGTCAGGCCGAAGCTTTATATCGCCTGCGGTATCTCGGGCTCGGTCCAGCACCAGGCTGGCATGAGGACCTCAGATATAATAATCGCCATAAACAAGGATAAGGAGGCGCCGATATGCAGGATATCGAGCCTTGCTGCCGTCGGCGACCTCTACGAGGTCGTGCCGCGGCTAATGGAGAAGATTAAGGAGTACGAGATGCGTGGCTGACTACGGAAAGGTCACACCAGAGGTCTTCAGTAGGCTAGGGGAGATA
>CAZVMI010000030.1:6380-11746 GCA_964628365.1 uncultured Candidatus Bathyarchaeia archaeon
CGTGGCTGACTACGGAAAGGTCACACCAGAGGTCTTCAGTAGGCTAGGGGAGATAGTGGGCCCCAAGAACCTCATCTCCTCCGGGGAGGAGCTTGAGAAGTACGCCATCGACGAGAGCCCCCTCGGACCCCACCTGCCCGAGGCCGTCGTGAAGCCGAGCAGCACGGCCGAGGTCTCCGCCGTGTTGAAGCTCGCGAGCAGGCTCAGGATACCCGTCACACCTATGGGCGCCCGCACGGGGCTGAGCGGCGGCTCCCACCCGGTCCGCGGAGGCATAGCTCTCAGCACCGAGAGGATGAACAGGATAATCGAGATCGATCAGGGCAACCTCATGGCAACAGTAGAGCCCGGGGTCCTGATCAGCGAGGTCCATGAGGCGACTGAGAAGCTAGGCCTCTACTACCCCCCTGACCCCGGCCAGGATTCAGGCAGCATAGGCGGCAATATCTCAACGAACGCCGGAGGCATGAGGGGCTTAAAGTACGGGGTGACCCGCGACTTCGTCCAGGCGCTTGAGGTCGTTATGCCAAGCGGAGAGGTCGTTAATGTTGGGGGCAAGAACATCAAGGACTCGACGGGTTACAGCCTCATAGACCTCATCATCGGCTCGGAGGGGACGCTCTGCATAGTCACAAAGGCGACCCTCCGCCTGATACCTAAGCCCAGGTACACGGCGGTGATCTACGCCCCCTATAACTCCGCCAACGACGCCGCGAGGACGGTCGCCGAGATCATCAGGCGGAAGATAGTGCCATTCGGCCTCGAGTACATGCCGAGGCACGCAGTCGAGACCGTCGAGAAGTATCTCGAGAAGAAGATGCCGGAGGACACCCATCCAGCGTACCTCATCGTCGGCGTCGAGGCGAACAGCCAGGAAGAGCTGAACCGTGAGCTGGAGGAGGCCGGCGAGGTCTGCCTTGAACTCGGGGCGGTCGACGCCTATATCGCGGACACTGCCGAGAAGCAGAGGCAGATATGGGAGGGCAGGAAGGCCGTCTTCGACGCCTACCTGGCCCTCTACGACGTAGACGAGGCGGACATCTGCGTCCCGAGAAGCGCCATCCCGGACTTCATCGGGAAGGCTGAGGAGATCAGCGCTAAAAACGGGGTCTTAGTCGTCCCAGTCGGACACGCCGGCGACGGAAACATCCACTGCTTCATCGTCAGGCTCAGGCAGAGCGACGAGGAGTGGCCCGGGGTCCTCGAGGCGACGATCGCCGACCTCATCGACCTCAGCCTGAGCATGGGGGGCACCGTCTCCGGCGAGCACGGCTTAGGCTACACGAAGAGGCAGTACCTCGTTAAGAGGGTCGGCAGAACCCCAGTCGAGGTGATGAAGGCGATAAAGAGGGCCTTCGACCCTCTGAACATCCTTAACCCGGACAAGGTCTGGGAGTAAGGAGGAGCCACCTCATATCTTCAGCAGCTTCTCGGCGTTCCCCGTGAGAATCTTTTCCTTCGATTTCTCGTCGATGCCCAGCTTCTTTATCCTCTCTATCGCCTGGTCGATGTCCCCTATCTGATGGGGGTGGTCGCTGCCGAGGACGATCTTCCCGTCGCCGAGGAATGCGAGCGTCGACAACAGCACATCGTTGTCGTAGATTATCGAGTCGACCCAGACCTTCTTCAGGTACTCAGACGGGGGCTTATTGATCTTCACCTTGCACTCAGGGTAGGCCTTGTAGCCGATGTCTATCCTGCCCCTCAGGTAGGGGTAGACTCCGCCGAGGTGTGAGGCGACCAGCTTGAGGCGCGGCAGCCTCTCGAAGAGGCCGCTGAAGACCATCCTGAGGACGGAGACCGATGTGTCGACGCCGAACCCTATTATCGGCACGAGCCTGTACTCGCCCATCGCCACGCTGTTCATCGGCGAGGTCGGGTGGATGAAGAGAGGGACGTCCAGTTTCACCGCCTTCTCGTAGACTGGCATCAATTCAGGCGAGTCGAGGGGTTTACCGTTAGCGTTGGTCATGAGGGTTCCCCCGGACAGTCCGAGCTCATTCACAGCCCTCTCGAGCTCCTCCGCGGCCTTAACAGGGGACTGAAGGGGGAGCGCCGCCAGGGCCGAGAACCTGTCAGGATGCTTATTACAGATCTCGGCGAAGCCATCATTGGCGAGCTCCGCGAGTTTCACGCCCCTCTTCGGGGCCTCTCGCTCGACGCACGGCGTCGTCAGGCTTAGGACGTGCCTCTCGACGCCGCACTTGTCCATGTCCCTGAGCCTTTCGCTCAAGTCGATATGTGGGCCGACGATGACGTTGTAGTCGCCCTCGTAGTGGACGAGCAGCCTCCCTCCCGCGTCTTTCTCTACCCTGGCATAGCCGCCGGGTTTACTCAGCTCCTCTAGGTACTTCGAGGGGTAGAAGTGGTTATGGAAGTCTATAGCCAACCGGACACCTGCTCTTAATCCTCGGGTTTCAGATAAAAGATGTGCGGGCAGCTTGGCCTGCCCTGTCCGTCCATCAATATTCCCTGTATGCCTCTGCGAGGGGGTGGCCTATGCAGGTGAGGGTGAAGGCCTTGTACCAGCCGAAGGGGCTCCTGTGGGCCTCGTATCCCTGCTGCTGGAGGCTCTCCTGAAGCCTCTTCATGAACTCCTTCGCCTGCCTCGGTGAGCCGAGGTTCTTGCTAAGGTGGGCGTAGGGGTATAGGAGGATGCGCTTGGTTCCGAGCCTCTCGGTATCGATCTTCAGGTTGTCGGAGTAGGCCTTGATCAGTTCGTCCAGCCTGCCCTCGTCCTGCTTCTCGAAGCAGGTGAGGCAGACGAGGACGTCCCCGAGCCTCGCCTCCTTAGGGTAGGGGGGCTGCTCAGCGACGGGCGTCTCCTTCTTCACCTGGTAGCTGAACTCCGAGCAGTGTAGGTGTAGGACCCTCATGGACTAGGATTCCGGGTCGAAGGCTTTTAGATGTTTGGCTCACCGCGCGTTTTGTAGAGATTTTTTATAAAAGAGGCGTGTTTTTACGCTGATAGGATCCTGAAAGACGTTTTTTTCCGTCTTCTTTCTCCGAAAGAAGACTTTTTTAAAGTTTTCTAGGGAACCTCCATCTCCTTTTTTGTTTGTTCGGGCGGCTCCTCCAAGCCCTCGAGGCGCTCGAAGCATTGGTTCGTCGCGTTTATCTAGGTTATTCTCTCGTGCCTCACTAAGTCGTGGGCGGAGCGTTATTGGCGTCTACGCTACGTCTTTTGGCTTCGGGTGGCGCCTCAGCGTAGTTGTCAAGGAGCACGAGATTGACTAAGACAATCGCAGAGATTAGGGGATGGTCTCGAATTTCTCTCGCCTGAAATGGTCATCGAAGGTGAAGGCTCTGGTGACGCCCTTTTCTCTCATGAAGCTGAAGGAGACGCAATCGGTGAAGCTGAGTCCCTCGCTCTCCCTGAACCTGCCCCAGGAGGCTTGAAACAAGCCCTCTCCCACTTGCTCTATTACAACGTGGGGGGAGTTTAGTAGCACCTCTCCGACCTCGACCGCGAGGGCGTGATCCCTGACCACGCACTCGAGGAAAGTCATCGCTTCATCGAATACGTAATCTGTGACGTAGAACCTCGTGAACTCTATCTCGTTCCTCTCTATCCGCGCCATGACGTCGAGGGCCTCGGCGTGGAAGTCGTCGTCCTCGTTATAGAGCGCTACAACGGCCGAGGTGTCGAGGAACAGGCTCAAGGCCTCTCACGGTAGAGCTGTTTATCCAACTTTGAGGCGTCGCTCCTGACCCCCGTCCTCCTCGACTTGGGTCTGAAGAGGGGATCCTCTGAGAAGGGTATCTGGTTCGTGGACCACTCCAGGGCGGCCTCCCTCAGCCCCTCCTTGATGCTCAGGCCCCTGACCCTCGACGCTTCCCTCAGGATCCTGTACTCCCTCTCCTCGAGTTCTGTCTGGACCACCTTAGCCAGGCTTCTATCCCCTCAATTACATGTTGAAAACACATGCTAATAAACCATGCGAAAATCGCATGAAAAACTGCGTTGGTGGCCGAGAAATTTTTTTCCTATTATGTACAGCCAGCGTACATGGCCGCGAACCCTCTATAAGCCTGAGCGGCGTAGGCTGAAACATGCGCGTCGCGGCCCTCTTCTCAGGCGGCAAGGACAGCACCTACGCTGCCCGTCTAGCCGAGATGCAGAGCCACGAGGTCGCCTTCCTCGTCTCTATGGAGCCAGCGAGGCCGGACAGCTGGATGTTCCACTCAGTCAACATCCGCCTAGCCCCCCTTCTCGCGGAGGCGATGGGCAAAAGGCACGTCTCGGCAGCGACCCGCGGCGAGAAGGAGGTGGAGCTCGATGACCTCGCCGCCGCCCTAGGCGGACTGGGCGTCGAGGGGGTCGTCTCCGGCGCCGTGGCCTCAACCTATCAGCGTGAGCGGGTCGACGCGATATGCAGGCGGTTTAGCCTCGCCCATGTCGCCCCACTCTGGGGGAGGCGGCAGGATGAGGTCCTCGCTGAGGAGGCAGCGGCAGGCATGGAGATCATCATCACGGCCGTCGCCGCGAGGGGGCTCGACAGTAGCTGGCTCGGAAGAACCCTCGACGAGGAAGCCATAGGGGAGCTCGTAGACCTGGGCAGGAAGTATGGCCTGAACGTCTGCGGCGAAGGGGGAGAATATGAGAGCCTCGTCCTAGACGCCCCCTGGTTCCGCTCGAGGCTGGAGATAATCGAAACGATCACAGAGTGGGATGGCTCGAGCGGCGTGTACCAGGTTAAGCAGGCAAGACTAGTACCGAAGCCATAGAAAAAGGGTGAAAAACCCTGACCCAGGTCCGCGTCATCCCTGCCGGCGGGGTCTTCCACATTCTGGGAAGGTAACTGACGAGATCGAGTCGAAGATGATAAGGGTAGACGTCGACAACAGGGACGATCGGTAAGAAGATCCTGGACGCCGGGAAGGGGATCCCCTACATCATTGACCGGGGCGAGAAAGAGACGGGCGCTGAGAGGTTCCCCGAGAGGGTACTCGAAGACGGTAAGGTCCACGGCGTGTCGGTGAAGGACCTGATCGTTGATATCAAGGAGAAGACAGATGGTAAACCTTCAAGCCGCTGCCGGTGCCATGGTACCTGTAGAGCAGGCCGAGGTTCGTCGGCTAGATGCCGTGGCGCCACTTCTCTATCTGGTCAGCCTTCTTGTTTCCTTTCTTGAACTGCTTGTAGTGGTCTTCGCAGACGTAGGCGTTCCTGCCCTCGACGTCGAGGCCTGCTGCCTTCGCTTTTGCCACGTTGACTGAGCGTACAGCGTCCTTGCCGCAGTTCCTGACCGTGCACTTCTGCCCCTTGCCGATCCTGCCCAAGACGGTTCCCTAACTACTCCCCTGAGGAGTTGCGTATAAAAGTAGCCCCGTCCCCTCGACGATCAGTCTGGAGGAGTCCCTCC
>CAZVMI010000031.1:0-4460 GCA_964628365.1 uncultured Candidatus Bathyarchaeia archaeon
TCCAGGGGCCCTATGGGCAGCATGTTCATTACGGCGAGGTTAATGGAGAGGAAGTAGAACCAGTCGAGGAAGACGCCGAGCCAGAGCGGTATGTACCCCCCGAAGGCGATGAAGATGGGTACAATGAGGAGCCCCGTCAACAGGTTGGTGAGGCTCCCCGCGGCGAATATCCTCATCTTGCTCACGGCGCTCTTGGTATTCAGCACCTCCTCGTCCGGCTCCACGGCTCCTCCGAAGGTTATCACGGCGTAGAGGATCGCCGAGGACTTCACCGGCACCCCCTCCATCACGCACTGGACGCCGTGGCTAAGCTCGTGGAGGAGGATGACTACGCCCGCCGCCATGAAGAACCATGGGAGGCTGCCTACGCTGATGGTGACGCCGGGGATCAGGGGCTGGACAGGCGTCGCCTGCTCGGGCTTGTAGATGAAGCTGAGGAGATTATTCGAGAGCAGGTAGGCGACGAAGGCGACCTGGCCCACGCAGGCGGCGACCCCTATGTTGCCCAAGACCCTCCAGAGGCCAGGTCTCCATCTACCTAGCCTCCCGATCAGGTTATTCAGCCTCGTCGACTTGTAGAGGGCGTAGAAGGAGGAGACCTCGAGGCCGGGCCTCTCGAACTTGGAGACCTTGATGGCGGTGTAGAAGAGGGTCCATGCCGCCAGCATTCCGAGGAGGGTGGTCGTGGGGTCGCCGTTCAAAGCCTTCGCCTCAGCCTATCTCCCGGTGTTGGAGATATAAGTCGACCGCCCCCCATATACGTTGGGACCGGTGAGGGGGGATGACTGAGCGGGTTGACATCATCTACGACGAGGAGCGCTGGCGCCTGTTCAGGGCGATGAGGCGTGAGGCCGCCGCCATGATGGCGCCGCTGAGGGCCGCCCACATAGACTGCCTAACCTACGGCAGCCTGGCCAGGGGCGACGTCTCAGATGGCAGCGACATAGATGTCTTCATCCCCAGCCCCCAGTCCCCGACCATCATCGAGGCGGCTCTGGAGCGCCACGGCGTGCGACCCACGGGCAGGGAGATTGTACAGGCGACGCCGGGCTATGCCGCGAAGGCTTATGTCTACACGGACGAGCTGAGGGGCTATTCTTTTCCCCTCGTCGAGCTGAGGCCAACCGAACGGGAGTTCTACGGCTTCGCCGGCTCGGTCAGGCCAGAACAGGTCGACGCCGGCCTCAGGGTCCCAGGCGTAGATAAGAGGCTGACGCTGATCGAGCCGACGTCGAGGGGCCACGTCGAGTCCCCCGTCGCCGGGAGGGAGGGCGAGGTCGCCAAGCTCCTCGGCGTCGGCATCAACATAGTCCTCGAGCGGGTGAGGACCCTCGAGAGGAGGCGGAGGGTGGGACGCACAGGCGTATACCTGAAGAGGGAGCTTTCACCCGAGGAGAGCTTCTCAGAGGTCTTCAGGGAGCTCTCGCTGAGGCGGCCTGCGCTGCGTAGAAGAACTAGATGAAAAAAAATTGGGGCCTCTTAGGCTAGGTCCTTGAAGGCCTTGACCTCGATCTCCCTCGGAATCCGTACGCCCTCTGCGACCCTGTCGCCTACGACCGACTTGACGCCTCTCTCCTGGGCGACGTCGAGGAGGCGGCCGGTCACTATGCCGTCGAAGACGACGGCTTTGACCCCCTCGGTCGCCTTGAGCTTGTCGACGAGTTCGCTGACCGGGAACCTGGCGATCTTGCCTCCGTCGCCTCCGAGGAGAACCGCCTCCAGCGTGCCTCTGAGCTCGCCGGCTAGGCCTCCGAGCTCTCCTGTGACCGCGACCTCTTCGAGGGGCACCCGTTTGCTGAGCGCCTCCTTCACCTGGTCGGGGTCGAGCTCCTCTACCTCGCTGCCCCGTGGGGCGCGGGCGACGTACTTCGGCTTGGCGACCTGCATCAGCTCCTTGAGGATGAGGTCTCCTCCCCTGTCCCCGTCGAGGAAGGCGGTGACCTCCTTCTTCTTGACGAGGTCCTTTATCGTCTTGGGGATCTTGACGCCCTCCAGGGCGATGGCGCCGGTTATCCCGCTCTTGAGCAGGTTAACCACATCGGCGCGCCCCTCGACGACGATGATCTCCTTCCTCTGGGCTATGTCGGGTGTCGCGGTGAGCCGCTCACGGCCGTAGTGGACGGGCTGGACCCGTTTGTCCTCCTGGCTGACCTGGTCGAGGAGCACCTCGATGTCGTGGGTCTCCTTTACGACCCAGTCCCTCATCAACTCCTTGGCCCGCTCTATGATCTTCGCCCGCTTCTCGACCCTGACGTCCTGGATGGCCTCGATGGTCACCTTGGCGTCGCATGGGCCTACCCTGTCGACGGTCTCCATGGCGGCTGCGATTATCGCCGTCTCAGCCCTGTCAAGGCTGCTCGGCACCATTATGCTGCCCGTGGTCCTGTCGTTCGCCGACTTGAGCTCGATGTCGATGCGGCCGATCTTCCCGGATTTCTGGAGCTCCCTGAGCTCGAAGTTCTTGGGGAAGAGGCCCTCGGTCTGGCCGAAGATGGCGCCTATGACGTCGTGGCGCTCCACGACGCCTTCGATGACGAAGTTCGATTTTATGACGTACTTGACTCCCGTATAGGTGTCCTTATCTTTGCTCTCCATTTTTCCTGCAACTCTTTTTTTCTTTGCAGGTTCACCCTTTCCGCAGGCGCCCCACTACAACCTCGTCGGGGCTACCCGGGGTCTGAATAGCTCATACCCTTGGCGAGCGTTCCTTCCTGTGATTGCAGGGGGCCGGAGTACGCCTCGCGTATCCCGTCCGCGCTGCGGTGAGAGTGAACCGCGTCCCTTGACGCGAGTATGATTCTCTCACGTTAAGATAAAAACCTTCCCGATTCTCCGTCACTTTTAAGAGCGATGGATGAGGGGGTGATAGGAGGTTTATCGGATGGGTGTAAAGGTCGCGATAAACGGCTTCGGCAGGGCCGGCCGCCTCGCCCTGAGGGCCGCGGTGTAGCGCGGCTAAGCTAGACTTCGTCGCCGTGAACCGTGGCGACGCGAAGCAGCTCGGCCACCTCCTCAAGTACGACAGCGTACACGGGAAGGCCCCGTTCCCGGTGGAGGTCGAGGGAGACACGATCCTCAATGGACCTCAAAAATGCTATGGCTGAGTCAATGGTCAAGCCTCTTGAGCCTGCACGTGAGTTTTTTAAAAATAAGCCTGAGAACTTAGAAGATGAAGAAGATGAGGGTGACGAGGTAACTTAGAGGATCTCAACCCCCGTTAAGATTGAAAAGAGTCTACCCTTCAAGGTAATATTCTAAAAAAAATTAATGACCATTAAAAGGGATTTTATACCTTCTAGAGTGACTGTTTTTAAAAATAGAAGTTTTAAAGACCAGCTTTCTTGCCTATCAATTCGATAAGTTCAACCATTCGGCAAGAGAAGCCCCATTCGTTATCGTACCATGCTAGCACTTTGACGAAATTGCCTCCTAGAACCATTGTTGATTGAGCATCGAAAGCTGCTGAACATGTGCTATGAATGAAGTCTGATGAGACAACTGGGTCTTCAGTGTATTCAATGATTCCCTTTAATGGCCCTTCAGCGGCTTTTTTAAAAGCCATATTAATTTCTTCTTTTGTTACATTTTTCTCTAAGGTGCAGGTTAAATCTACTATTGAGACATCAGGAACAGGTACTCTCAACGCGATGCCATTGAGTTTTCCAGTTAACTCTGGTAAAACCACAGTCGCGGATACTGCTGCTCCCGTAGTTGTTGGGATAATATTAATTGCTCCAGCTCTAGCACGGCGCATATCTGAGTGAATCAGGTCTTGGATTCTTTGGTCATTGGTGTAAGCGTGAGCCGTCATCATAAGTCCATTTTTAAGGCCGAAGTTTTCGTTCAAGACTTTGGCAACGGGAGCGACACAATTGGTTGTACAAGAGGCGTTTGATATAATATTGTGTTTTTGATGGTCATATTGGTTATCGTTGACTCCCATGACTATTGTTACATCGGGGTTTTTTGCGGGCGCGGAGATCAAGACCTTTTTAGATCCAGCAGATAGATGCATCGTGGCCTTTTCTCGGTCGGTGAACAAACCAGTTGATTCTACAACGAGATAAACACCCAATTCTCTCCAAGGAAGTTTTAAAGGATCACGTTCCATAAAACTGCGAATTTTCTTGCCATTTACAATAATCCCATCTTTCTCTGCTTCCACTTTGAATGGAGCTCGTCCATGAACTGAATCGTATTTGAGTAAAAGCGCCAGAGATTTAGAATCAGCTATGTCATTGACAGCTACGAAGTCGATTTTAGAGTTTCTTTCTATTGAAGCTCTTAATAGTAGTCGTCCAATTCTTCCGAACCCGTTTATTGCAACCTTCATCGTTATTTCCCACCTTCGATTTGTGCGATCACGTATTGTGCACATGATGACGAGGTCAACGACGACCTCGATACTGATTCTGTTCCCCATCGCGACGCCGAGAGCGAGGCGAATGCTCTTTCTAAAC
>CAZVMI010000031.1:4560-11294 GCA_964628365.1 uncultured Candidatus Bathyarchaeia archaeon
ACTGATTCTGTTCCCCATCGCGACGCCGAGAGCGAGGCGAATGCTCTTTCTAAACCGTTAGTCACGAGCTTCATACACATGAGAACGAACCTCAATTATGGATGAGCTTAGCCTTCTTATATCTAACGAGTACCTGCCTCCAAATTGATAGCGTTTTTATAACTAAGTGAAGGTGCTCCTTACCGCGCGAAACAGGCGCAGTTCACACTCACCGCAGGAGGGAGCATCACAGGTGTGTGTTTACCCCCTGTAATCACCAGAAAGGAAGGTAGCGAGGGAACGAGTTCTCGGACCCGTGCTAGGCCCCAGATGGAGAGAAAAGGGGACCTGTGGTTAGGGTGAACCGAAATCAAAAATAGGAAGAGTTGCACCTAAAAATGGGAGATAAAGAAAGTTACACAGGCGTAAAATACACCATTCACGTCCGCTTCACCGTCGCGCGCGTAGATCGTCAAGGGGCTCTAAGCCCCTCTTTTTACCTTGTGACCCTCAGCTTCTTCATTTTATCGAGGTTCTCGGGCTTCCTCTCGAAGTAGAGCCTGACGGGTTCGAGGATTTTGGCGACCGACTCGGCGACGGCCTTCTTGAGGTCTAGGGGATGGAGTCCGCCTGAGGCGTACAGCTTGGCGAGCTCCTCGAAGCTCTCGACGGTGAGGTCTCCGCCGTACTTGGCTGGGCGCTTGACATCCAGGGCGCCGAGGTGGGGGAAGACGACGAGCCTCGCGTGGTCTAGGACGGGGTTACCATCGACCTGCTTCGGCGGGCAGAAGGCGTCCCTGTACTTCTGCCTGATCTCGTCCGGGCTGTCGTTGACCCAGATGGCGCCCCTCTCTACGCTCTTGGACATCTTCCACTTTATGCTCCGGTCGATGCCCTCGTCCTCGTCGAAGGAGCCCTCAGCCAAGGTCTCCTGCAGGCCGGGCAAGAGCGGCGAGTGGAGGCAGACGGGCGGCTTGTAGCCGATCTTCGGCGCTATCTCCCTGGCGAGCATGTGGACCTTCCTCTGGTCCATCCCGGAGCAGGCGGCGTCGAGCCTCATCTGGAAGATGTCGCTGGTCTGCATCGCGGGGTAGAGGGTCCAGGCCGCCTCGACGTCCGCGGAGTCCGCGCTTCTGCCCATTATTGGCATGGCGCGGAGAATCCTCTTCATGCTCGTCGCCTTCATCACCTTCACGATCTTCTCCCAGTAGTCGACGTCCCTGACGAGCTCGGACGCCCAGAGGTAGTGGACCCTCCCCTCAGGGAGGCCGAGGGCGGTGAAGCAGTCCTTGAAGTACTCTCCGCCGACCCTGATGTTCGCCATGTCGCCGCCCAGCTTGTTGTTTATCCAGCTGTGCCAGTCGGCGAGGAAGATGATGAACTCGAAGCCGGCGTCGACCCAGTCGCTCATCTTCTTTCCTACCACTAGGCCTGTGCCGGCGTGCATCAGGCCGCTGCACTCGAAGCCGACGTAGCCGCGGGGGTGATCCTTGGTCTCCAGTAGCTGGCGTAGCTCCACGGGGGTGATGACCTCCTGCAGGTTACGGGAGCAGAGCTCGAGTCGGGTCTCAGTGTCCATCAGGGTCACCTGAACGTGAATGATTCAACGGGGGGCTTCATTTAAGGTTTGAGGGCAGGGGTTCCTGTCCGCCCTATGAGGTGATCGGGCTAGACGCCGTAGAGCTTCTTGGCGTTCCCTGACAGGAACCGCTCCGCGACGTCTAGGGCCTGCTCCTCGTCGAGGGTGCCGGAGGCGACGATCTCGCCGAGGGCGTCCCTTAGCCCCCTCTTCGCGGCGAGGGCGGCTATCCAGAAGAGCTCGGGGATGTTGAAGCCGTCCGAGCCGTACATTATCTTGCTCGTCGGCGCCATCTCTAGGAGGGCGAGGAGCTTCGCCTTCACACCGACCGTTGCGTGGGGGATCGCCTCGGAGAGGTCGATGTAGAGGTTCGGGTACGAGTTGACCATGAAGCCAGCCTCCTCGACCCATGGGTAGCCGCCGTGGACGATGACGATCCTCGCCTCCTTCGCGGCGGGGTCGTTGAGGAGGCCATGGAGGAGTATGGGGCGCGCGAGCCTGAGGTCTATGCTCGGGGCGTCTCCGAAGCCCGCGTGAATCTGGAAGGGGACATGATGCCTGACGCTCTCCTCGACGCCGATGAGGATGAACGAGTCGTAGACCACCTTCGTCTCCTGGTTCCTCGCCCTCATGACATTGCCCGCAGGCTTACCGCCTCTCACCTCCTCGACGAGGACTGCATAGGCCCGCTTCACCTGCTCCTCGTCCCAGCGGCGGACCTCGAGGCCCGTCCTGTAGGCGATGATGGACTTTAAGGCGACGGCGCCCCTCCCCACGGCGGAGTCTATCTCCCCCCTGAACCTCTCGACGGCCTCGCCGTATGGCAGCCCGTCGGCCACGAGGCTGTAGACGACGTTCTCTATCCTGAATATCTCCCTGACGTCGCTGCCGGTGAGCTTCGAGAACTCGTCCCTGCCTATTGCGTAGCCGTTGAAGAGCATCGTCGGGAAGCCTGTGTCGACGAGTAGGGTCTCTATGTGGGCGTCCTCGAAGAGGAGGCCTATGTAGTCGGCGGGGTCGCGCCTGTAGAGCCTCTGCCGCTCCTCTATCACCTTCGTGTCCTTTCCCTTGACGCCGAGGAGCCGCGAAAGCTCGTTCAGGACCTGCCTGTAGAGGAGGGTGCTCGTCAGGTGCTCCCTCGGGATGGTGAGATCCGAGAGGGTGAGGTACTCCTCGAAGCTCTTCGTCTCCTTCTCGGGGAGGAAGGCGTGGCAGTGGCTGTCCACTACGGGGAGCTTGTGGAGGTCGAGCAAGTTGAACCCTGCTATGGTTTAGTGTTTATCGAGGATTTAACGGGTTTGAGGCTAGATGGGGATGTCGGTCGTCTCCTTGGCGGAGTCGAAGACCATGCATGTGAGGGTCTTCGATATCCCCTGGACTGTTCGGAGCTTGTCGACGACGAACCTGCCGACCGAGGAGACGTCCCTCTCCTTGACCTTGATGAGGAAGTCCCAGTCCCCCGTGATTATGTGTATCTCCTGGACCTCGGGGAACCTCGCCACCCTCCTCGCCGTCTCCCTCTGGTCGAGGTCCTTGTCCACACCCGGCGGACGGTAGGTGAAGCTGGCGAAGATGAAGGCCGTCGTGGGGCGCCCGAGCTTGCCGGCGTCGACGACGGTCTTGTACCCCCTTATGACCCCGGCGTCCTCGAGCCTCTTTATCCGGCTGTAGACGGTGGTGATCGGCGCGTCGATCTTCGCGGCAATGTTCTTCGCGGAGGCCTTCGCGTCCTCCATGAGCATCCTGAGGATCTCCCTGTCCTTCTCATCTAGGTTAACTTCGGCCATTGTAATAATTACGTGCTTCATCATATTTATAAGTTTATTTTCGTAATTTATGCATTTTTTCTTGGAATAATTTTATATTACCGTCGTGTTATTCGTAGGATTTATTCCAGGTGCGTTCCGGTTTGGACAGGGAAAGGCTTCGGAGACAGTTACAGCTTAGGTACAGGGAGCTCGGTAAGCCTGAGTTCAGGGCGGTGATGAGGGTGCAGGACGAGATCCTCTCCGCCCTCAGGGACCACCTCAGGGGCACGGGCTTCGTCGAGTTCCTCGCCCCCATCATAGGCCCGGCGACCGACCCGGGGATAAGGGGCGCGGAGCAGGCCTCGTTCGACTACTACGGGAGCTCGTTCAAGATTATGAGCAGCATAATCCTCTACAAGCAGGCGGCCGTCAGGAGCTTCGACAGGGTCTTCGCCCTCAGCCCGAACATAAGGCTCGAACCGGAACAGATCATCGAGACGGGCCGCCACCTCTCCGAGTTCAGACAGCTCGACTTGGAGGTCGCAGACGCCTCGTACCTCGACGCGATGGCGGTGGGCGAGGGCCTCGTCGCAAACGTGATCGAGCGTGTGAAGGAGAGGTGCGGGGACGAGCTGGGCGTCCTTGGCAGGGACCTTGAAGTCCCGAGGGTCCCTTTCAGGAAGATCACGCACCACGACGCCGTGGAGCTCCTGAAGGATGGGGGCCTCGGCGTCGAGCAGGGCGAGGAGATACCGTGGGAGGCCGAAGCCGTCCTCTCAAAGAGCCTCAGCGACTTCTTCTGGGTGACTGACTACCCGATGACGGCGAGGGGCTTCTACGACCGTGAGGACGAGGGGCGGCCGGGCATCCTCAGGGACTTCGACCTCTACTACCCTGAGGGCTACGGCGAGGCCGTGAGCGGGGGCGAGCGTGAGTACAGATACGAGAGGGTCGTTGCCAGGATGCGCGCCACGGGGGAGGACCCGGGGAAGTACGGCTGGTACCTCGACATGCTGAGGGAGGGGGCGACGCCCTCCGCAGGCTTCGGGATAGGCGTCGAGAGGCTGACGAGGTACGTCTGCGGCATGGATTACATCTGGGACTCGGTCCCGTTCCCAAAGGTCCCAGGCATAGTCTCCCCCTAAACCCCTGTTTTGCGGTATTGGTCTAGGACACTGAGCCCGGTTACTGTTCGGTGACCGGCAATCTTTATCAGGTTTAAGGGCAGGCGTCCCTGTCCCTCGCAACAAACACACGACCTCATAGTATGGAGCCAACGCTCCACTCAGCCGAGCTCTCTCAAATTGCGAGGTATCCGACGCCCGCCCTGCCCGCCTGTCCCATGACTGGGTAACCCCGTCATCACAGGTGACCCTCCGCGGAGTCCGTCTGCATGGTGCGTCGTCTCAGCAGGCATGATGAACTCGGCACCTGATCGTTTATACCTTTCCAGATGACTCATCCCTCCTACCCTTTTTTCGGAGCCCTTTTCAGGATTATTTTCCGGAAAAGAACCCCGGAATGGTCCATCTGGAGTATTTTCCTGTATTTTTTCGTATTATTCCATACGTTAGAACTAGTAGGGTTTTTCTGGGCATTCGGGTACGTACGGTGGGTGTTAATGGGAAAAACAGGAGTTTCTTAGTCCTTCAGGTGCCCGTTCATCCACCTGACTAGGTGCCTGAGCCGTTCCTCCCTGTGCTTCGGCTTGCCGCTCCTGCTCAGCTCGTGGTTCTCCCCTGGTATCCTGACGAACTCGGTCTCGACGCCGTGGAGCTTCAGCGCCGTGAACCACTGCTCCCCCTGCTCTATGGGGACGCGTAGGTCCTCCTCGCTGTGGACGATCAGGATCGACGTCTTAACATTCTTCACGTACATGATCGGCGACTTCTCCAGATGCCTGCCGATGTCTCCGACGTAGTCCTCTGTGCCGGCGATGCTCTCCGGCTGCATGTAGCCGACGTCGCTCGTCCCGTACTTGCTGATCCAGTTGCAGATGCTCCGGAAGGTGACGGCCGCCCTGAACCTGTCCGTGTGGCCGACGATCCAGTTCGTCATGTAGCCGCCGTAGCTGCCACCGGTCACGCCGAGGCGCTTATTGTCGATGAAGATGAACCTCCTCAGCGCCTCGTCGGTGAACCTCATCAGGTCATCGTAATCCCCCTCGCCGTAGTGGCCAATCACAGCCTTCGCGTACGCCTCGTCGTAGCCCGCGCTCCCCCTGGGGTTCGTGTAGATGACGGCGTATCCCTCGGCGGCGAGGAGCTGGAACTCGTGGAAGACGCCGTCGCCGTAGATCGACTTGGGGCCGCCATGTATCTCGAGGACAGCGGGGCATATCTCCCCCTCCTTCAGGTTCGGCGGCCTGATGATCCAGCCGTCTATCTCGGCCCCCTCGCTGTTCCTGAAGGCGAAGCGCTCAGGGGATGACAGCTTCAGCTGTCTGAGGAACTTGTCGTTGAACCTGGTCAGCCTCCTCTCGCCCAGGGCGTCCCTGAGGTAGAGCTCCGCGGGGTGGGTCGCGTCCATGGCGTTGAAGGCGATGGCGGAGCCGTCTTCCGAGGCGCTGAAGCCGTCGACGGTCCTGCCCCCTACAACCTCCTCGACGCCTCCCCCGTCGACCCCCGCCCTGTAGACGCTTGAGTAGGGGGTGCTAGCCGTCAGGAACATGATGCTAGATCCGTCCCTGCTCCAGACGTGGCCTGGGCTCGGCGTCGCGACTCTGAGGTCCGAGCCTATCCCCTGGCCGAGGCTCCTGCCGAGGGAGCCTGTTATGTTCCTGGCCTCGCCGCCGCCGGAGGGCATGACCCAGATGTTGTCGTCGACTGCGTGCCCCTCTGGGTCGTCGTTGCCCGTGAAGGCGATCAGCTTACCGTCTGGGGACCATGAGACCTCCGAGGCAGCGTACCTCCCGTCCGTGACCTTCACGAAGCCTCCTCCGCCCGCCGGGATCGTGTAGATGTCCCTGACCTCGCTTATGTCAGCGTCCGGCTCCATGTTAGAGACGAAGGCAACGGTCCCCCCGTCTGGGCTCCATGCCGCGGCGTCGACGTCGAACTCGCCCGAGGTGAGCTGTTTCGGCTTGGAGCCTACCCTGACGGTGAAGAGGTGGACGCGCCTGCCCTCGAATGTGCCTGAGCCGTTCGCCTTGTACCTGATCCTCCTGATCACCTTGACGTCCGTCTCAGGCTTCTCCTCGGTCCAGACCTTGGAGGAGTAGAGGATGCGCCTAGAGTCTGGCGCCCACTGGGGGTTGACTACGCCCTCGTCGCTCCTCGCGGCCATCCTCGCCTCCCCGCCCGAGGCGGGTATCACGTAGATCTTCGCCTTCTTCTCCTCGTCCCTGCCGGAGGAGAGGAAGAGGAGCCTGCGCCCGTCAGGCGACCAGCGCGGGTAGGTGTCGCTCCCCTGCCCGTACGTGAACTGCT
>CAZVMI010000032.1:0-10886 GCA_964628365.1 uncultured Candidatus Bathyarchaeia archaeon
GTGGCGCCCTGGCCGGGATTTGAACCCGGGATCGCTCGGGTGACAGCCGAGCATACTGGACCGGACTATACTACCAGGGCATTCGCCGAGTTAGGGAGGACGGTTATTAGATAAACTTTGCGTTGCCCCTTCACTTGAACTCCCTGGCGATGAGCATCGTCGCCGTGAGGATGATGTCAGGGATGGACCTGAGCCTTCTCACGATGAGGTTGTCGAGGCTATTCATATCCTTCGCCTTAACCTTCGCTATAACGTCGAACTCCCCATAGATCGTGGA
The DNA here is from genome assembly GCA_964628365.1 of uncultured Candidatus Bathyarchaeia archaeon. Classification (GTDB taxonomy): domain Archaea; phylum Thermoproteota; class Bathyarchaeia; order TCS64; family TCS64; genus UBA8941. The sequence goes on from CAZVMI010000032.1 coordinate 278, forward strand.
GACCTCTTCAATCTCGTCGTAGCTGAGGAGCTTCTCGCATACCTCGTCTTCCGAGCCTGACTTGATGTTCATCATTATGTATGCCTTCACGGACATGATGATCACTTCCATCCAGTGCGGTTTCCGTTTAAAATTGTTTCCTAGTCTCCCCCAGCCACGACGATGCTCGCCATTATCCTTCCAGCGTCGGTGAGCTCGACTGGTACGCCCTTGTTCTCCCTGTCACCCGCCCTTATCAGGTTCGCCTCGCGCAGTCCCTGGAGGTTCCAGCGCACAGTAGATTTCGGTAAACCCAGGTCCTCCGAGAGCTGATCTATTAGGCTCGTGTAGATTGTTGCTTCGCCATAGCCCTCGCTGAGCCACCTGAGCATGAGCCTCTGCTTGCGCGTCAGCCGCCTCGACGAGGCCGAGGCAAGGGTCTCCTCGAAGGTATTCAGCTCTCGGAAGTGGGTCCTGAGCGACTCCTCGAGTGAGTCGACGTTCTTCAGCAGCCGGTTGTAGGATATCCTATCCGGGTTGCCTTTGCCGAACCTAGATACCTCTCGCTTCAGGTCGTTCATTGATTGGAGAAGGTTCTTCAGTTCGGGAGTCGTGTAGATTCCGGCCTTAGTGCCGGAGGAAACATTCACCTTGCACTACTTTCACTCCCAACCGGGGTTGATAGATACGCAGGGTGTTTAAAACGTTTTCTTTGCATCGGGTGCAAGCGTCTTTATTCTTTATTGAAAAGGAGCCGAGGCTATGACTCCTTGGACAGGATCTTGGCTTTAACGGCCTCGGCTACGTCCTGTGTTGTGCTTCTGCCGCCCAAGTCAGGGGTCAGTACCCTGCCCTCCCTGAGTACATCCACGACGGCCCCCTCGATGGCGGCCGCCGCCTTAGGCTGGCCCAGCCAGTCCAGCATCATGCGGGTTGACAGTATCTGTGCCATGGGGTTCGCGATCCCTTTCCCAGCTATATCCGGCGCCGAGCCATGCACGGCTTCAAAGATAGCTATCTTGTCTCCTATGTTTCCGGACGGGGCCATCCCCAAACCGCCTACGACGCCGGCAGCCAGGTCGGATAGTATGTCGCCGAAGAGGTTCGTGGTTACGATGACTTCGAAGGCTTCAGGCCTCATCACCAGCTTCATGGCGCAGGCGTCCACTAGGACCTCATCGTACGCGATGCCGGGGTAGGACTCGGCGACGTTGATGCAGGCCTCCCTGAAGACAGAGCAGGTCTTGTCCAGGACGTTGGCCTTGTGGACGCATGTGACCTTCCTGCGCCCCTCCTTCACGGCGTAGTCGAAGGCGAACCGGGCTATCCTCTCGGACGCTTTGCGGGTGATCACCCTTATGTTGATTCCCCAGTCTTCTCCCCTGTCTCCTATCATCTTGTAGAGGTCCTCGGTGTTCTCCCTCACTATGACGATGTCGACGCCCTCCTTGATGTGGGGCACATTCGGGTAGACCTTGGCGGGTCGGAGGTTGGCGTAGAGGTCCAGCCTCTGTCTGAGGGGCAGGATGACCTCCTTCGCGGTGTCGCCCACCGCCCCGAAAAGACCCGCGTCTGACCTCGATACCTCCTCGACGGTGCCCGGGGGCAGGGCCACTTTTGTTCGTGCCTTCAGCTCGTCTCCAACGGGCAGGTCGACGAAGTCGAAGCTTACACCACTCGTCTCCTCTATAGCCTCAAGCACCTTAACAGCGGCGGCCATGACCTCTGGACCGATGCCGTCGCCGGACATCTTGGCTATCCTGTACCTCGTCATTTTCTACCACTCACCCTTGTGACTCGTAAGGTACGCGACTAGACCCCCCTCGCTGAGGATATCCACCATGAAGCTCGGCAAGGGCACGAAGCTAAGCTCCCGCCCCGTCGTCTTGTTCTTGACCTTCCCTCCGATAAGGTCGATGTCAAGGACGTCGCCCTCTCTCACGGCCTCGGCTATTCCGGGGCATTCTAGGGCTGGTAGGCCCAAGTTTATGGCGTTCCTGTAGAAGATGCGGGCGAAGGACTCGGCTACCACGGCGCCCACACCTACGTGCTTCAGGGCGATGGCCGCGTGCTCCCTGCTCGAGCCGCAGCCGAAGTTCCTGCCGCCGACGACGATGTCTCCCTTCCTGACCTTCTTGGGGAAATCAGGGTCTATGCCCTCCATGGCGTGGAGGGCGATCTCGTTGTAATCGACAAGTTCAAGGTACTTGCCCGGGACGATGAGGTCGGTGTTCACGTCGTCACCGAACTTCCATGTCATTCCCTCGAGCCTGATATTCATGGCAGATCCCTCGGATCGGTTATAAGCCCCGTCACCGCAGACGCAGCTGCGACGGCTGGGGAAGCTAGATAGACCAGAGCCTCCGGGCTCCCCTGCCGCCCCTTGAAGTTCCTGTTGGACGTCGTTATGCCCACTTCGCCTGGGGCGAGGAGGCCTATGTGGCCGCCGAAGCACGCCCCGCAGCTCGGGTTACTCAGGACCGCGCCCGCCTCGAGGAGGCTTCGGACGATCCCCTTGTCAAGGGCCTGCAGGTAGACCTCCTTGGAGGCGGGGACGACCAGAAGCCTCACGTCTTTGTGGACGTGCCTTCCCTTAAGGATCGAGGCTGCGACCTGGAGGTCCTCGAGGCGCCCATTGGTGCAGGAGCCTATGAAGGCCTGATCGATCCGTGTCCCGGAGACCTCGCCGATGGACTTGACGTTGTCCACCTTGTGGGGGCATGCGATCTGGGGCTCCAAGGCATCTGCGTCTACCTTGAGGACGCTCCTGTACCTGGCATCCTCGTCGGCGTGCACGGGCTCGAATACGCCGTCGGTCCTTCCCTTCAGGAAGTCGAAGGTCTTCTCGTCAGGTTCGACGATCCCTGTCTTGCCCCCCATCTCTATCGCCATGTTGCACAGGGTCATCCTGCCGGAGACGCTCATGTCAGAAATCGTACTGCCGCTGAACTCGAGCGCCTTGTACGTCGCGCCGTCAGCTCCTATCTGACCGGCAGTGTATAAGATAAGGTCCTTAGGCGCCACGTACTCGGGTAGCTTCCCCTCGACCTCCACCCTGATGGTCTCTGGGACCTTGAGCCACGTCTTCCCGGTGGCGATGATGGCGCCCATGTCGGTTGACCCCACGCCGGTGGCGAAGGCCCCGAATGCGCCGTGGGTGCAGGTGTGGGAGTCGGCGCCGATGACTAGGTACCCCGGCTTAACGTGCCCCTTCTCGGGGAGGACCTGGTGGCATACCCCTGAATCCACGTCGTAGAGGTACTTTAGGCCCTGCTCTCGGGCGAACTTCCTGATGTCCCTGTGGACCGTAGCCGCCAACAGGGTCGAGGCTGGGGCGACGTGGTCCAGGACGATGACCACCTTGTCTACGTCCCAGACTCTCTTGAACCCCATCTCCTTCATGGCGTTTATGGCCAAGATCGTGGTGAGGTCCGGCATCATCGCGACGTCGACCTCGGCCTTGACTATCTCCCCAGCCCTAGTTTTCCCCTGCCCTGAGGCTCTGGAGAGGATCTTCTCGGATACTGTCATACCCATCCTTCTAGGTTCCTCCTTTCTGCTTTACACTCCATCTCTTATCGGGGCTATTCTCCTGGACGATGAGGACATTCATCCCCCTGAGGAATGCGTCGACGCTCGCCATGACGATGTCCTCGCTTATCGCTTTTGAGGTCACGACCTTATCGCCCCTTCTCAGACGTATTTCGACGTTCACCATGGCGTCGGTTCCGCCTGTGATGGCCTCCACATGGTATGTGTCCAACTTGGCTCTCTGAGAGGGGTCGATGGCCTTGCTCACGGCGTTCAAGGTGGCGTCCACGGGGCCGTTGCCCGTGGCGGCCTCCAAGAAGCTCTCGTCGTTAAGTTTGATCCTCACCGAGGAGGTGGGCGTTATTTTGTTTCCCGTAGTGACGATGAACTCCTCGAGCCTCAGGGGAACGGCGTCTTTGATCCCCATCACTTCCCAAGCTATGGTCATCAGATCGGCGTCCGTCACTCTCTCTCCGTTATCACCCTTCGTCTTGACCCGGGTCATTATCTCCTTGAACTCGGCCTCCGAGGGCTCTAAGCCAATGTCCCTGAGGGACTTCCCGAGGCCTGCTGACCCCGCGTGCTTACCGGAGACGAGGCTTCTGGCCGCGCCCACGAGTTCAGGCGCTATGGCCTCGTAGGTGAGGGGGTTCCTCAGTATGGCGTGGGTGTGTATCCCGGACTCATGGCTGAAGGCGTTGGCTCCAACGATGGCCTTGTTAGGCTGCACAGGCACGTCCATGAGGCGCGAGACGAGCTGAGAAGTTTCATAGAGCTTTTCGGTCTTTATGCTTGTCTCAACATTGTACAGTATCTTCAGGGCGACCGCGATCTCCTCGAGGGAGGCGTTCCCGGCCCTCTCCCCCACGCCGTTTATCGTGGCATGGACCTGATCCGCGCCTGCCGCGAGGGCAGCTAGGGAGTTCGAGGTAGCAAGGCCGAAGTCGTTGTGGCCGTGGAAGCTGAAGAAGGCTTCCCTGAAAGCGCTCCTCATGTCGGTCAGCCAGTCGTAAGATCTCTCCGGTGTAAGCGTGCCGACGGTGTCGCAGAGGGCGATCCTGTCGATTCCGGCCTCAAGCGCGGTTTTCACGACCCTCTTCAGGTAGGGTCTGTCTGTCCTCGATCCATCCTCGGTGGAGAGTTCCGTCTTGAGCCCATGTTCCCTCGCATAGGTGACGGCTTCGGTCACCATCTCGAGGACATCATCCCGTGTCTTTCCCAGCTTCTGCTCGATGTGCAGATCCGACGTCGGAACTATGATATTGACGCTGTCGACGTCGCAGCCGATGGCGACATCGATGTCCTTTTTAATGCCCCGTGTGGCGCTGCATATCTCCGCTCCCAGTCCCTGAGAGGCTATGAGCTTAACGGCCTCGGCCTCACCCTCTGAAACGGCGGCAAAGCCCGCTTCGATGACCTCGACGCCCAGATCATCGAGGGCTAAGGCGATCTCGAGTTTCTTTTTAGGGGTCAATGAGACGCCGGGGGTTTGCTCTCCATCCCGGAGAGTGGTATCTAAAAATCTCACGTGGTCTTTGAATTTAGCTAATAAAGCGATGCCCCATATTCCATCCCTATGTAGCATTAAAGCACTCCATTTCTTGATTTAAATATATCGTCAGAGTCCTCGTAGGCTAGCATTTTTAGTATTTTTTGTGTCGTTGGATCATCTCAGGAAACGTTCCTCGTGGTCATGGCCCATTCAGGAATCCAGGAGCCTGTTCATCCCCTTCAGTATCGCCTCTACGCTGGCCATCACGGTGTCCCCATGGACGCTGCTCGCCGTCACGAACCGTTCACCCCGGCGGAGGCCGACGGTTACATCTGCGACGGCGTCCGTGCCCCCTGTTATCGCCTTCATGTTGAACTTCTCTAGGTTGATGCTGGCGAAGCCGTCGACGATCTGTTTTATCGCGTTTATCGAGGAGTCGATGGGTCCGTTTCCTACGCCGCTCCCGGTGTACTCCTTGTCATCGACGACGAGGGTCACGGAGGCTGTCGGTTTCACCGTGTTCCCGGTGACGACGACGAGCTGCTTCAGCTTCACGCGGTCGTTGCTCTGGATGTTCATGATGTTCTTCGTTATGGCGTAGAGGTCCGTATCGGTGACGCTCTTCCCGGAGTCGCCTAGGTTCTTGACCTCCTCGGCTATGATCTTGAGCTGCTCCCTGCTCGGCCTCAGCCCCATCTCCTCGATCATGTTCTCGATCCCGTGGCGACCGGCGTGCTTCCCGGCGACGATGCGCCTCCTCTTGCCGACGAACTCTGGTGATAGGATCTCGTAGTTGCCTGAGTTGGTGAGGACCCCGTGTACGTGGATGCCTGACTCGTGGGCGAAGGCGTTGTCACCGACGATGGGCGTCGAGGGCGGCAGGTAGATGCCGCTAATCCTCTGGACGAGGTCTGAGATTTCTGCGAGCTTCTCGTACCTGATCCCTGTCTCGATGCCGTATTGGGCGGCGAGGCTCACGGTGACCTGCTCGAGGGAGGCGTTCCCCGCCCTCTCCCCGAGGCCGTTCACGGTGACATGACACTGCTCTGCGCCGGCCTCTATAGCGGCCAGCGTGTTCGCAGTCGCCTGCCCCAGGTCGTCGTGGGCATGGGCGCTCAGGGGTACCCTCGTGCTTGCCTTGAGCTCCTTGAAGAACTCGAAGGTCATCCGAGGCGTCATGACGCCGACGGTGTCAGGGATGTTAAGGACCTCGGCGCCGGCATCCTCGGCGGCTCTGCAGACCTGCTTAAGGTACCCCATGTCCGTGCGCGTCGCGTCCTGCGGGCTGTACTCGACCCTGACGCCGTGGGCCTTCGCGTACTCTATCCCCTCCACGCTCTGGCGGATGACCTCATCTCGGGTGGTCTTCATCATCGACTCGATATGTAGGTCGCTTGTCGAGATGAAGATGTGGACGTAGGGGACGTCACACCATAGCGCCTTGTCGAGATCCTCCTTCAGCGGCCGTGCGAGGGCCACGATCGTGCTTGAGAGGCCGAGGCCCATGATCCTTTTTATCGCCTCAGCCTCTCCTTGGCTGGTGATGGCGAAGCCCGCCTCGATCTTACCGACGCCGAGCTCGTTGAGCTTCCTGGCGATCTCAACTTTCTCGTCTATGGTGAAGGCCAAGCCAGGAGTCTGCTCGCCGTCCCTAAGCGTCGTGTCGAATATCTGCACCTTCTTAGGAAATTCTATCTTTTTCCCGGTTTTGTACTGGCTCAGGTAGAACTCGTTCTTAGACAAACATGACACCGTCTATGTCTGAAATCGAAGCGGGGACTTGTCTAATAAGCGATTTGAGCAAGAAAAATTGCGTATCCTGCGTTTCCAGCCCTTATTCAGGCTTGCCGACTCAGGTTCGTCCCCCTGAATTGGCTCATGTAGAGGTGGTGGTAGAAACCCCTCTGGGCGAGGAGCGACTCATGGGTTCCCCTCTCGACGATCTCGCCGTCCCTGATGACGAGGACCTGGTCAGCGTTCCTGACGGTGCTGAGGCGGTGGGCGATGACGAAGCTCGTCCTCCCCTCCATGAGGCGGAGAAGCGCCTCCTGTATCCTGATCTCGGTGCGGGTGTCGACGCTGCTCGTCGCCTCGTCGAGGATCAGTATCTTGGGGTCGGCGATGATGGCTCGGGCTATGGCGAGGAGCTGCCTCTGTCCCTGGCTCAGGTTGCTCCCCCGCTCGGTGAGCATCGTCTGGTACCCCTGCGGCAGGCGGACGATGAACTGGTCGGCGTTCGCCAGCCTGGCGGCGGCGACGCAGTCCTCGTCGGTGGCCTCAAGGTTACCGTACCTTATGTTCTCGATGACCGTGTCGGCGAAGAGGAAGTTGTCCTGCAGCACCGTGCCGAGCTGCCTCCTCAGGCTCGCCCTGGTGACGTCCCTCACGTCGACGCCGTCGATCCTTATGGAGCCCCCCTGGATGTCGTAGAACCTGCCGAGGACGTTGACCATCGTGGTCTTCCCCGCCCCGGTCGGGCCCACCAGGGCCATGATCTGGCCGGGCTCGGCGTGGAAGCTCATGTCCTTGAGGACGGGTGTCTTCCCGTCGTAGCTGAAGTCGACGTGGTCGAAGACGACGTCTCCCATGATCTCCTTCAGCGGGACGGCCCCCGGCCTGTCTTCGATCTCGGGCTTCTCGTCGACTATCTCAAAGGTGCGCTCCGCGCCTGCTAGGGCCGACTGGATGGTGTTGTAGAGGTTCGCGAGCTGCTGGAGGGGCTGCGAGAAGTTCCTCGCGTAGAATATGAAGCTGGTTATCACGCCGATGGTGACCATCCCCTGGACGGCCATCCAGCCCCCCAGGCCGGCGACGACGGCGATGCTTATGCTGCCCATGATGTTCATGATAGGCATGACGACGAAGGCGTAGCTGTTCGCGCGGGTGGCGGTGTCTCGGACGGCGGTGTTTGCCTCGTCGAAGTCCCTCAGGACGGTGTCCTGCCTGCTGAACGCCTGGACGACGCGCTCACCGCTGATGACCTCCTCCATCGTCCCGTTGAGCCGCCCCAGGCTGCTCTGTAGACCCCTGAACCCTGAGAGGGTTCGGCTCCCTATGAACAAGGTGACCATGATCATCATCGGGAGCACGAGGAGGCTTCCAAGGGCGAGCCAGGCGCTGAGCGCGAACATTGCGATCAATATCCCTACGAGGGACAGGAAGCTGGCTATGAGCTGGGTAAAGCTCTGGCTGAGGGCCATGTTGATCGCGTCTATATCGTTCGTGAGCCTACTCATCAACTCGCCCTGGGTGCGCCTGTCGAAGAAGCTGAGGCTCAGCGTCTGGAGGTGCTCGAATAGCTCCTTCCTGAGCTGACGTAGCGCCCTCTGCGAGATCCTGGCCATGAGGGAGGCCTGTAGAGCCTGAGCCGCGTAGTTTGCAAGGTATATGCCGAGCAGCAGGATCACGAGGCCGTAGAGCCCCGAGATATCGCCGGTCCGTATATATTTGTCTATAGCGACTCCGATGTAATAGGGGCCGAGCAACGAGAGGACCGAGCCGAGGACCACGCAGACGCCGACGATGACCAGCTGAAATTTGAACATCAGCAGGTAACGTATCAGCCTGACTAGCGTGGCCGTCGGGTTCTTGGCCTTCTCGACGCCCCTCGCGAAGCCGGCTCCAGGGCCACCCCTCGGCCCTACTTGTGGCCTGCCCGCCTGGCCTCCGCCCATGGGTGGATGCCCGCTCATAGTCGGACACCCCCCCCGAGCTGGGAGTCATATATCTCCCTGTAGATGGGGCTCGACTTCATCAGCTCCTCGTGTGTGCCCTCGGAGGTGATCTTACCCTTGTCGAGGACCACGATCTTGTCAGCCCTGAGCACGGTGCTGATGCGCTGGGCGATGATGAAGCTGGTCCTGTCCTCCATGATCTTGTCGAGCGCTTCCTGTATCTTCGCCTCCGTCTCCACGTCTACTGAGCTGGTGCTGTCGTCGAGTATGAGTATCTTCGGCTGGATGAGGAGGGCCCTGGCGATGCTTATCCTCTGCTTCTGGCCCCCCGAGAGGCCGACGCCCCTCTCGCCGACGTCGCTGTCGTACCCTTTGGGGAAGCTCATGATGAAGTCGTGGGCCTCGGCCGCCTTCGCGGCGGCCACGACCTCCTCCTCCGTGGCGTCTGGTTTCCCGTATTTGATGTTGTCCCGGATGGTTCCGCTGAAAAGGATAGCCTCCTGCAGGGCGATGCCGATGTTGGCGCGGAGCGACTCGAGCGTCACGTCCCTCACGTCGACGCCGTCTATTGTTAACTTCCCTCTCGTTACGTCGTAGAACCTCGGGATGAGGTCGATGAGGGTCGACTTCCCCGAGCCGGTAGCGCCTAGAACAGCCACGGTTTGACCCGGCTCGGCGACGAGGTTGATGTCCTGCAGCACGGGCTCGCCGCAGTCCTTGCCATAGCTGAAACAGACGCCGTCGAAGACGACCCTGCCTCTCACTTCGGGCAGCTGTTTCGCGTCCGGCCTGTCCTGGACCTGTGGCTCCGAATCTAGGACCTCGTAGATGCGTTGGGCGGAGGCGTTAGCGGCTGAGAGCTGGCTCGCCATCATGGCGAGGAATAGGAGGGGCATGATGGATGTTAGGAGGTAGTTAGTGAAGGCCAGGATCTCGCCGACCGTGAAGCTCCCGGCCACGACCTGCATGCCGCCGTACCAGACGACGCCCAGGATGCTAACGTTGACGATGATCTGCATCGATGGGAAAAGGACGGCGAAGATGGTCAGCACCTTCATGGACTGGTTGGTCAGGTCCGTGTTCGCCTTATCGAAGCGCTCCGCCTCCCGGTCCATCCTAACGAACGCCTTCACCACCCTTACGCCGGCGAGGTTCTCCTGAAGCACCATGTTCAGCTTGTCCAGCCTCCTCTGGACCTCCAGGAACAGTGGCTGTGCCTTGACGACGAAGATCCCCGCCAGGACAAGGGTGATGGGGAGGAGCATGAGGACGATCTTCGCGAGTTCTGCGTTTAGGACGAACATCAGGGTGATGCTGCCCACAACCATGATGGGCGCGCGTATGAACATCCTGAGGCCCATCATCACCATCATCTGGACCGCGTTGACGTCGCTCGTAAGGCGGACGATGAGCTGCCCCGTCTGGAACCTGTCCAAGTTCCCGAAGCTGAACTTCTGGATCTTGTGGAAGACGGCGGATCTGACATCCGCGGCGAAACTCTGCGCGACCCTCACGGCGAGGAAGGTGTTCCCTATCGAGACGGCCGCCTCGAAGAAGGCGACGCCTATCATGAGCGCCGCCGTCGTCAGTATTATGGTCAAGTCCTTGGGTACTATGCCCTGGTCGATGATCCGCTGGATCAGCGTCGGTATGGCCAGGTCCGCCAGGACCGATGCTATGAGCATGAATACGGCGAAGATGCTTGTGCGCCAGTAAGGCCTAACGAATGAGAAAATTCGTAGTATATAGCTGCGGCCAGTTTTGGCGCCGTTATGATCGTCGACGAGCTCCATTGAGTTGACCTCTACTCGGTTTATTTCTACCTTGGAACAGTCGAACGGTTAAAAATATTATGTCGACTCACTGCCGTATCTACTGAGCGCCTATTCATAAACATATAGCAGGCGATAAACTATCCAGGTAAATGACCGAT
>CAZVMI010000033.1:0-10804 GCA_964628365.1 uncultured Candidatus Bathyarchaeia archaeon
GAGGAGATCCCGGAGATAATCGAGTTCTCCCGGAGGGTGAAGGCGGTCGTCCAGCTCATCGAGTATCAGCCCCTCGAGAGGGGCGCCGAGGGGTTCGACGAGCACCACTACGACCTGAAGCCGCTTGAAGAAAAGCTCGCTGCCGAGGCGGAGAGCGTCTTCGAGCGCGACCTCCACAGGAGGAGGCAGTACAGGCTCAGGGGAGGCGAAGTCGTAGAGGTCGTCAGGCCGATGCATAACACAATGTTCTGCAGGTACTGCACGAGGCTCAGGGTGACGAGCGACGGAAGGCTGAAGCCGTGCCTGATGAGGGACGACAACCTGATAGAGCTCGTCTCACTCATCAGGAGTGGGGGGCCGAGGGAGGCGCTCGTGAAGGCGTTCAGGGACGCGACCGCCCGCAGGGTGCCATACTGGAGGGATTAGTACGAGGATCAGGGTCCGCTACTTCGCCTCGGTGAAGGAGTGGGTGGGGCGGAGGGAGGAGACGCTGGAGTTGCCGGAGGGGACGACGGTCGAGGAGCTGAGGAGGCGCGTACTCGCAGCCCACAGGAGGCTCGAGAACGTTGAACAGGTCCTCGTCGCGGTGAACGGCAGCTTCGCCGACCTGCGCATGGTGATAGTGGAGGGGGACGAGGTCGCCCTCTTCCCGCCCGTCAGCGGTGGTTGAGATGATCAGGGTCACAAAGGAAAACTTCTCAGTAGACGACGTGATAGCCGGACTGAAGAGCCGGTCGACCGGGGGGGTCGTCTCGTTTCTCGGCGTCGTCAGGGGAGAGTCGAAGGGGAAGCCCGTCGAGCACATAGAGATCGAGGTCTACGAGGAGATGGCGCAGAGGCAGCTCGAGGCGATAAGGAGGGAGGCCATCGACCGATTCGGCGTAGAGGAGGTCGCCGTAGTCCACCGCTACGGCAGCCTGAAAGCGTCAGAGAACATACTCCTCATTGTGGTCGCGTCTGCGCACCGCGCCGAGGCCTTCGACGCGTGTAGGCACGTCATAGACGAGATTAAGAGGCGGGTCCCCATCTGGAAGAAGGAGGTCACGCCCGAGGGGGAGTGGTGGGTGGAGAGTGAGGGATTTGAGTAAGAGGAAACCGTTCAGCATGGTCGACGTCTCAGGGAAGGAGGAGGTGCCGAGGACCGCTGAGGCCGTCGGCTCCATCAGGCTGAAGAAGGAGACGGTCAGGGCGATCAGGGAGGGGAAGGTGAAGAAGGGCGACCCTCTGGCGGCCGCCGAGATCGCCTGCATCCAGGCGGTGAAGAGGACGCCTGATCTGATACCAATGTGCCACCCGATCCCGATAGGCTCAGTCGAAGCCGAGTTCAGCCTAGGCGAGGACACGGTCGAGGCGACGTGCCGCGTCTCAGCCGTCTACAGGACGGGGGTCGAGATGGAGGCGCTGACAGGCGTCTCGGTCGCCCTGCTCACGGTCTGGGACATGGTGAAGTACCTTGAGAAGGACGAGGCGGGGCAGTACCCGGAGACGGTTATCACCGGTGTCAGGGTTAGGGAGAAGAGGAAGGGATGAGCGCCGAGCACCCGAAGGACCAGAAAGCCAAGGCTGTCTTCGCCTTGGTGATCACCAGCGACACGCGGACGGCGAAGGACGACGAGAGCGGAAGGATGGCGGTCAGCCTGATAGAGGAGGCGGGCCACTCAGTCGCCAGCCGCACAGTGATCCCGAACGACTCGGAGAAGATCAGGGCCGAGGTGAGGAGGCTCCTCGAAGACGCCTCGACCCAGGTCATCGTGACCAGCGGGGGAACCGGGATAGGGGTGAAGGACAGGACCGTGGAAGCCGTCTCCGCCCTCCTCGAGAAGGAGATGCCGGGCTTCGGCGAGCACTTCAGACGCCTCAGCCTCGACGAGGTCGGCGGCTCCGCCCTCATCAGCCGGGCCACTGCCGGCGTCGCCGGGGGGAAGCTCGTCTTCTGCCTGCCTGGCTCTAGGAACGCCATGGGCCTCGCGTTGTCGAAGATCATTCTGCCCAACGTAGGGCACATGCTCTGGGAGCTGAGCCGGAGATGAAGCCGTTCAAAAGCTTGGTGCCGAGGCTTGAGGCGCTTCACCTCATCGAGGAGAACGTCGTCAGGATCAACCGGACCGAGGAGGAACCTCTCCGCGAAGCCGCGGGCAGGGTTCTAGCCGAGGATGTAGTCGCCGGCTTCAACGTCCCGCCCTTCGACAGGGCGTCCATGGATGGGTACGCCGTCAGGGCGGAGGACACCGCCGGCGCGAGCCAACGTAAGCCGAAGCGCCTCAGGCTCACCGGGGTTAGGCACGCCGGCGAGCCCTGCGAGGGCGCCGTCGGCGCCGGCGAGTGCGTCGAGATAGCGACCGGCAGCCCCATCCCGAGGGGAGCCGACGCGGTTGTGATGGTCGAGTACACCAGCCTCAACGGCGGATACGTCGAGGTCCTGGAGCCTGTCGGCCAGGGCGAGAACATAGCTCCAGAAGGGGAGGACATCAGCCGGGGCGAGGTCGCCGTAAAGTCGGGCGACCTCGTAACCCCCGGGAGGCTCGGCGCGATGGCTGCCCTCGGCTACGAGTCGGTGAGGGTCTACTCGAGGCCGAGGGTCGCCGTCTACTCAACGGGCACAGAGGTCGCGGCCCAGGGCTCCGAGCTGAGGCCCGGCCAGGTCTATGACATCAACTCCTTCACCCTATCCTCGGTCATAGAGGCGAACGGGTGCGTCCCCGTCATGAGGGGCGTCGTGAGGGACGAGGGGAAAGCCATCGAGGCCGCCCTCAGGGAGGCTTCAGATTACGACCTCGCCGTCTTCTCCGGCGGCAGCTCAGTCGGCTCCAAGGACATGCTCGGCGACATCGTCGGCGAACTCGGCAGGGTCCTCTTCCACGGGGTCCAGGTGAAGCCCGGTAAGCCCACGCTCTTCGGGGTTATAGGAGGGACGCCGATCTTCGGCATGCCCGGATACCCGACGAGCTGCCTGAGCAACGCCTATGTCTTCCTCGCGCCCGCGCTGCGGAGGCTGGCGGGCCTGCCGCCGGCTGAGCCGAGGGTCGCGAAGGCTAGGCTGGCGAGGGCCGTGAAGAACACGTCGGGGAGGGAGCAGTTCCTCACCGTTAGGCTGGAGGATGGTGTAGCCTACCCCGTCTTCAAGAAGTCAGGGGACATCACTAGCATGTCCCAAGCCGACGGCTATGTCATCCTCCTGATCGACCTCGACGTGATAGAGGCGGGGGAGGAGGTAATCGTCACCCTCCTCGGATAGTGACTCCTGTTCAAGAGCAAAGATCAAGGAGCCTTCATCGTTTCAAGAGCCTTCAGAAGTCTCAGAGCTTCCTCCACAGTGTTGTATTGGACGAAGCTAGCTCTGATGAGAGTTGGGCTCTCGTAGACTTCGTGGACCCTCGAATAGAAGTCCTCTGACCTCATGGCGATGGCGTGCTTAGCCCAAAGGCGCTCAACAACATCTTCCCCACGCAGCCCCTTGACCTTGAAGGAGAATGTGGGATCCCTATCATCCAGCCTCTCGGGGTCCTTCAGCCCGTAAACTTTGACGTGGGGCATCTCTGTGAGGCCTTGAATGTCTCCAGAGCCTGTGAGCATCACCCTTGAGATCTCCTTCTCGTACTCCTCTACCGCTGTCAACGCTACCTTCAACGCCCTGCGCCTCCCCGAGTATTGGCTGAGTTTTCCGACGAAGCCCCCTTCGACCTGCTTGGCTAGCCATTCGTGGTGGTCTACGACGCCCTTGATCGCTGCGAATTTTGCCTGGTCTCTGGTTCCCCACTCCCAGCTGTCAGGCGGGTGATCCGGGGCCGGCTTTACCTTGTATGGCCTCAGCTCCTCAAGGAGCTCCTTCCTCCCATACATGAAGCTGCCGTGGGGGCTGAACATCTTGTAACCCGAGAAAACGAGGAAGTCGCAGCCTATGGTCTGAACGTCCAATGGGCCGTGGGCTATGTGGTGGACGGCATCCACGATAAAGTATGCTCCTACCTCCCTCGCCATCTTCCTAACTTCCATTAACTGGGTCTTGGTCCCGAGGGCGTTCGAGGCCGCCGAGACCGAGACGACCCTCGTATCCCCGTCGATGAGGGCCCCGAGCTGGTTAAGATCGAGGGTTCCATCCTCGATGTTCAGCGGGGTGAACCTCGCATCTTCGATCAGCCCCCTCCGCTTCAGCTCGAGCCAGGGGCTGAGGTTGGCGTAGTGTTCGTAGTTCGTAACGACGACGTTCTCCCTTCCCCTAAGCTCCTTTCCCATGGCGTAGCTGAGGCCGAAGAATAGGCTCGTGGCGGACTCCCCTGAGACGATTGTTTCGGGGGAGGGTGCGTTCAGGAGATCTGCGACAGCCTTCCTCCCCTCGTGTATGACTTCCCCAGCCATCTTTGACTCGTCGAAGATGCCGTAGACATTGGCGCTGTAGTCGACCCTGGCCTTCGCCTCGGCCTCGGCGGCCCTCCCGACAACAAGGGTCCCTGTGCCGTTGTCGAGGAAGGCCCTCGCCCTGCCGAAGGCGTCCCTCTCGGCCCTTGGAAACTCCGATCTGATTCTCTTCAAGAGCTCATTGCTAAACATCGTTTCCGATTGCTCTATTGATTGGAAATGTTGTTAAGGCTTTCTCCGGCTCCGAGACCTCGACTGAGAAACGCGTGGGCGGGATTTCAAACTATTAATCCATTTTTCGATGGTGAGCTGAACATTGTATGGGCAGAACGCTATGAGCTCGAAGCCACACCTCTCTTGATCGAATCGGCGATCAGGACCATGTCCGAGAAAACAGCGTAGGCTGTCTGCGGGAGGTTTGGGTTGCTCTCGACAACAGTGATCTCCCCCATCAGATCAGTTTTCAGGGTGACTGCGCATGAAGTGCCATCGACCGACCAGAACAGGTTCTCAGGCCCCAATAGTTCGGGTCGCACCATGGTCTTTACGGCGCCCTTGACCCTTTCTGCATAGGCGATAAGCTTGATTTTCCTGCCCTCTCTCGCTGCGTTCGATACGGCTTCTGGGATCAGATCCCTGATTCCGACGCGGTTTACTCTCCTTGGGCTCGACTTCGCTTCCATGAGAACGTTCGCCAGCGTCGTTATCTTCGCAGCCGCGTCCCAGCCATCGATGTCCATCGAGGGGTCCGCCTCTGCGATGCCAAATCTCACAGCATCCTCTAACGCTTGCTCCATGTCCTTACCCCTATACATCTCGTCGAGAACGTAATTGGTTGTGCTGTTCAAGATGCCGCATATACCCGTTATCTCGCAGCCTGGAAGGGTTTTCTCGACAAGGTTGAACACCGGTGTCCCATCCATTACCGTGCCCTCGAATCTGAATTGGGCCCCCCTCGATCGAGCTATGCCCCTAAGGTCTTCGTAAGCGAAGGATAAAGGGCCCTTGTTCGTTGTGATCACGCTCATGCCTGCTCGGAACGCCGCTTTGATGTGGTCGATAGCGGGTTGACCTGACTCTATGTTTAGAGTGGTCAATTCGACCATGATATCTGCATCGCAGCGCTCTATTATTTCGAGAGGTGAGAGTTCCGTCAACTCTGGCCCATATCCTCTGAGCGTGCCCTTTTCCTCAAGCTCGTATAAGACCCGCTCAAGATTCAGAGCCCTATCCGAGAGCAACGAGCCGTGCCTCTTAGTTGCTATCGCAAGCACTTCGACATCTATGTCCTCTGAACGCCGAAGCCATTCGCGTCTCGAGAGCAGGAGCCTGGCGAACTCACGACCCACGTTTCCAAAACCGATCAATGCCAACTGGAGCATCATGGAACGATCCAAATCACTTAGATTCAAGAATATATTTGTATGTGTTTAGCTCATATTTATCAATAACTTAGAAACAGGCTTAAAACGTGAAAGGGGGCCTTTTTTTGGCTCAGATTACACGTTCAATGAGGATAGGGAGAGCTCCAGTATTCAAGCTTATTTCACTGAAAGAGCACCAAATATGGGAGAATCAATTTCATGAGCTAAATACATACGAGGATTCGGATTAACCCATAAAACCCGGTTTAAGATGGGCCTTCTTTTATAAGGGCTTAAATACATTGACAACCCGAGACGAGGTTAATCAATATCCTCATACATATATTTTAAACTCACGAGTAAACGAGGGCGCGATGGAAGGGGGAAATCCGTCGTTTTTGTAGATCTCTACACAGTAACATCCGCTTATGAACTTTAAAAAAACGGGATTTTATTGAAACCTGATTACCAATTGAAAGGGTTTTCCTCATAGCCGAGGAGCACGTCGTAAACGTCGGTTATCCTGTCGAGCACCAGATGGTTCAGCCTCGTTTTCCTTTTCCTGGTTCTCGCCTCCTCGAGGTTGCACTCTGCGACCACGATCTCCTCCTTGAAGAAGCTGGCTGGACCTGCGAGGATTTCCCCGGTGGGCGAGACGATCATGCTCCGGCCGAGGAAGGGCTGCCCCCTTTCGACCCCTATGCGGTCGGCTGCAGCCATGAAGACCGATGACATGTGGGCCTGGGCCACACAGACGGCCTCGGTGACGCGGCTGTCCCTCTCCTTCTCGGCCCCTGCGACCCAGTTGGTCAAGTTCAGTGTGAAGTCAGCTCCCTGAAGAGCATAGATGCGGATAAGCTCTGGGAACCACATGTCGTAACAGACGATCATTACTAATCGGCCCATGGGCGTGTGGAAGATCGGGAGGCCGAGGTCCCCGGGCTCGAAGAACATCTTCTCCCTGTTCCACAGGTGGAGCTTCCTATAGCTCCCTATATAGCCCTCGAGGCCGCCCTCTGGGAGGCTTCAGATTACGATCTCGTCGTCTTCTCGGGCGGCAGTTCCGTGGGGTCGAGGGACATGCTCGGCGAAGTCGTCGAGTCCGTGGGCAGGGTCCTATTCCACGGGGTCCAAGTGAAGCCCGGGAAGCCGACCCTCTTCGGCCTCGTCGGCGGGACGCCGGTCTTTGGTATGCCCGGCTACCCGACGAGCTGCCTCAGCAACGCCTACGTGTTCCTGGCACCCGCCCTGAGGAAGGTCGCGGGGCTTCCGCCGGCGGAGCCGAGGATGGTGAGGGCGAGGCTCGGGGGGAAGGTGATCGCCTCTTCGGGCAGGGAGCAGTTCCTCACCGTCAGGCTCGAGGGGGGCGTCGCTGTCCCGGTCAAGCAGTCGGGGGACATCACGAGCATGGCCAACGCCAACGGGTACATCATACTGCCGATAAACGCGGATGTCCTCGAGGAGGGGGCCGAGGTCACGGTCACCCCGCTGGGCTAGGGTGCCTTCCTTCGGCCGCTCAGAGGAGACGGGTCGAGGCTCAGGCGATGAGTTCCATGAGTTCCGATAGGCTGCTGAGCTTGTCCAGCCTCCAGACGACATCGCGGATATCCCTCGCCTGCTCCTCTGTGAGGCTCGGCCCGGCCCAGAGCCTGAACTTCTCGTATAGGGCATCGTCGTCGAGAGTGTTCCTGGGGTCGCCGTAGGGATTCTGGACTACTTTCTTGATAACCTCGCCTTTCTTCGTCTTGACCTCTATGGTTGTCGGCCTATACTGGTCGGGGTAGATGGCATCGAGATCCTCGTCTGGCTTCACCTTGATCTTCTTCGCTAGGTCGTGGACGGCCTTGTCGGCGATCCGCTCCCTGGTGAACTGGGCTTCGGTCACCTTCCCGTCTATGAGTGCCACCGCCGCGATGTATGGAAGGTTGAACTGGCACGTCTTGTAGTAGCTGTCGACGTCGACGGGGCTCTCGGTGATGTACATTCCGTGGGTGAGCTGCTGGACCTGGATCTCCTCGACGTCCTCTGGGACTATCTTCGCCTCCTCCCTGAGGGCGAGGACGGCCTCTACGGCGCCGTGGGTCATCCTGCACGTCGGCCAGGGCTTCATGTAGACGTCCATGATCTCGTACTCCCTGCCGAGTCCCCTCTCCCTGAACCTGGTGGAGAGCTTCCTGTCGTCGCCCATGGGGGGTCCATTGAATCCCTCCGCGGCCAGCCAGGCGGCTTCGACGCCGGTCTTCGCCTCGTATCCGCAGTGGAGGAAGTTTGTGTCGTATGTGAGGCTCTCCGGGAACGCCTTCGGCGAGGTGAAGGCCGCTACGCTGAGGGCGAACTGGGTCTTCTCCTGCTCCAGCCCCATGAGGTGGGCGGCGACCGCGGCGGAGCTCTGGGTCGCCGACGGCGGTCTCTTCGCGATGCCCCTGATCCTGGTAGCGACGTCGTAGCCGATCACCGTCGACGTGATCACGTCCCTGCCGGATGAGCCGAGTTTCTCCGCGACGGCGAGGGCGGTGGGTATCACCGTCCTCCCGGGGTGGGCTGAGCCTCCGAGGGCGGCTGAGTCCCTGTGGCCGTCGTTGCAGTCGTGGACCTGGGCGTATGAGGCGTTGGCGAAGGCGGCCCAGCTGCAGGTCGTCTTGAGGCCTGCCCGTGCGACGGTGCACTCGGGCTTTGCTCCCAGCCCCTTCAGGAAGGACTTGACGGGCTGCGCCTCCTGCTTCCTAAGCCCCATGAGGATGGTTCCGAGGCTGTCCAGGGTGACCCGCTTCGCCTGGTGGACGACCTCGTCTGGGAGGTCGGCGAAGGAGAGGTCGTGGACGTACTCGGCTAGCTGCCTGCCGGTCCTCAGGGATGCGTCCAATTCTTTTACCAAGAAGATCACACACCTTTCAGTGACTCTTAAAGAAGTTAAGTTTGTTCGTGCCCGACTGTAAACGTCTTAAGATAGCCAGGAAATTCTTAATGCGAGGATACCGGCATGCGTTTCGAGTTGGGTGAGGACTATGCGCTGAGGCTCGACGCCGAGGACCCCCTCGCCGTCTTCAAGGATCGCTTCTACCATATCCCCGGCAGCATCTACATGGACGGTAACAGCCTCGGCCTCATGTCGAAGGACGCCGAGGAGACCTTGATGAGGGTCGCGAACGAGTGGAGGACCCTCGGCATAGGCGGCTGGGGCAGGGGCAAGATCCCGTGGATCGACTACGGCGAGAGGCTAGGCGCCATGATGGCGCCCCTCGTCGGCGCGGAGCCCGACGAGGTCGTCGTCACCGGCGGAACCACCGTGAACCTCCACACCCTCGTCGCCACCTTCTACCGGCCGAAGGGGAGGAGGACGAAGATCCTGGCGGACGAGCAGAACTTCCCGAGCGACCTCTACGCCCTCTACGCTCAGCTCAGGCTCAGGGGGAGGGACCCCGAGGAGGACCTGGTCCTCGTGGAGAGCAGGGACGGAGTCGTCGAGGAGGACGATGTAGTCGAGGCGATGACTGGCGAGGTCGCCCTGGCTCTTCTGCCGAGCGTCTACTACAAGAGCGGGCAGCTAGCCGACATGGCGCGGCTGACGGAGGCGGCGCACAGGAAGAAGATCGTGATAGGCTTCGACTGCTGTCACAGCGTCGGAGTCGTTCCCCATTACCTCGACAGGTGGGGCGTCGACTTCGCCTTCTGGTGCAACTACAAGTACCTGAACGGGGGGCCGGGGGCGACGGGGAGCCTGTACGTGAACAGGAGGCACTTCGGGACGCCGCCGGGGCTCGCGGGCTGGTTCGGCAACGACCGCGGTACAATGTTCAACATGGACACGCGGTTCGACCCTGCGAAGACGGCGGTCGCCTGGGAGATCGGGACGACGACGATGCTGAGCACCGCGCCGCTGGAAGGGAGCCTGAGGATGATGAACGAGGCGGGCATAGACCGGATCAGGGAGAAGAGCCTGAAGATCACGGGTTACCTCATGTTCCTCGTCGACGAGATGCTGAGCAAGCCGCCCTACAACTACTCTGTTGCTACGCCCCGTGAGCCTGAGAGGAGGGGAGGGCACGTCGGCGTCGCCCATAAGGAGGGCTGGAGGATCAACCAAGCGCTGATAGCGAGGGGAGTCATCCCGGACTTCAGGCCGCCGAACATCATAAGGCTCGCGCCTATTCCGCTCTATGTCAGCTACCACGACGTCTGGAAGGTCGCCCAGCACCTGAAGGCGGTCATAGACGACGGGGAGTACTTGAGGCTCAGGGACGACCGCTCCACCGTCACCTGATCCGGCGTCGTCGATGCCTTCGCCGGCGTGGACGATCACGGCCTTCGTGGCCGTGGATGGATTTGTGGCGTCGTGTTTGAAAAGGGTTAGCTTGGATTCATTTCTCTAGGAGGCTGAGGAACTCCCCCCTGGTCAGGCCGGCCTGGCGGAGGATGGATCTCAGGGTGCCCGGGGCGATCTCCCTGTGGTCGGGGACGATGGCGACGTATACCCTGTCTGAGACCTTCCTCATCCTTATGTGGCTGCCTTTACGGCCAACGATGGTGAAGCCGGCCCGTTGGAGGGCTTTAACTACCCTGCGTCCTGAGAGGACTGGGAGCGCCATTGTCGGCTACCTCTATGAAGGTTATGAGGGGGCTCTGGTCGCCCGTAGGGCGCCTGGCGTCCGGGTCCTCCAGGTAGAGCTCCACTGCCTCCCTTAGGTTGGCGAGGGCCTCCTCGACTGTGGTGCCCTGGCTGGCGACGTCGAGCTCTGGACAGTGGGCGACGTATAGGCGTCCCTCCCTAGTGACGACGGCGGAGATCTTCAACGTGGCTCAATGAGTTAGGGGACGCTTGCGATTAAAACCTTTTAGGAATCGGATTAACTCATTTAATTTTCATTTTTTTCTGCATTAAAATTATTAGTATCAATGACTTACTGTATACAAAGAAGCGCGTGCGCCCTGAGACCTCCGAGAAACACGTGTCACACACAAAAAAACCCGATATGATCAGCCACGGAACTAGGGGGCGGCGACGACGACTACACCCCCTCCCCCCCCCCACGCGCACGGGAAAGAATATCAACCACCACACACCCAATTCTAAGAACCCGAGATGA
>CAZVMI010000034.1:0-10788 GCA_964628365.1 uncultured Candidatus Bathyarchaeia archaeon
TAGGGGTATTGAACCCGTCATCAAGCCTCGGAGGAACAGCAGGCTGGATGCGGGGCCTCCCTCGAGGAGGAGGGCGGTGGAGCTGTGCAGGGAGGTGGGGTATGAGGCGTGGGCCCGGCTCACGGGTTATGGGCGGCGGTGGGCTGTGGAGACGGCTTACTCGACGTTTAAGCGGCTGTTCGGTGAGCACAGCCTGGCTAGGAGCTTGGAGAACGTGGCGAGGGAGCTTGTGGGGAAGGTGGCTCTGTATAATGTTCTGGTGAATGCGTGAGGTGCTGGGTGGAGAGGGCGTGAGGGTGAGTGGGACTATTCGCTAGCCCGTTAGATTACTCCACAATGCAATTATTGAACAAAAATTAGGTACAAAATTAGCTAGAGGATTCGGATTATCCCATAAAACCCGGTTTAGGACGGTCCTTCCTTTATAAGAGGTTAAACACACTGACAACTAGAGACGAGGTTAATCAATAACCTCGCTATATTACACCTATGAACTACCTCCCAACAGGTTGGGAGGCTTCCTGATTCATCAAGGCGACTTGCCCAACCATACTAGGCTGAGTAGTGGTCTCTCTCCTTCAGGCGTGTATTCGGCTTGTTCCCCGAACTTATTGGGGGGCTAGGTGAAGCGGTGATGGCGGAGGAACCTGCCAAGTCGATAGCCTCCAGCCAAGTCACAGACCAAACGAAGACTTGACAGAACCAATGCGACATTTATTTAAGGGAAATAAAGAATTTATCGTAACATGGCTAAAGATATCTGGCTAATAAATCCTCCATACCCATCGGAGATGCGGGACGCCGCCCCTCCTTTGGGCATTGCCTCCATAGCCAGCTACCTTGAAAAGAACGGTTACAAGAATAAAATAGAAATAATCGATGGGTTTTTATTAGAGAAAAAGCATGGTTATGATAAAAGTCTGAAAATAATAAAAGAAAAGATTAAAAAAGAAAGACCGCTAATACTTGGTTGTTCTGTTCTATATACGAACGAAAAAGAGGCTTATGAAATTATTAAGGTTGCTAATGAGGTTGGATCTTATTCAATAGTCGGAAACTATATGGCGATAGATACATACAGATCAAACAGTAAGGTCACGGCCATAGTGAGGGGAGAAGGTGAAATTACTACTAAGGAGCTTATAGATAATATTTTGAGTGGTAAGGGGCTATATGATATAAAAGGGGTAACTTTTAGGGACAGGAATAAAATTGTGGAGAATCCCGACAGGGCTCTTGCGGATCTGAACGAACTCCCTCCTCCGGCGTTTCATCTTATTCCCTCGATCAAGGACTATGACTACCTCTCCATCGAGGAGAGCAGGGGATGTTGCTTCAGCTGCTCCTTCTGCTCCATTAAGGAGCTGTATACCAGCTACAGGCTGAAGTCCTCTGGAAGGATAAGGGCTGAGGTGGAGAATATCAGTAAATTGGGGATGAATCGGATCGACGTCATCGGGGAGCTCGTTTTGTTAGAAGGGAAACGCGCCATCGAGATCGGCGACGCCATGCGTGAATTTGGCTGCGATTGGAAGATAAACGCCCATCCAACCCTGGTTGTCAAACGGAAGGATATTCTGCCTCTTCTATCGAAGAGGAGACTGAAAATCATCGAAACCGCCGTGGAGTCCGGGTGCCAACATTCGCTTGACGTCTTCAACAAACAGACAACGCCCGAGCTGAACGAGGAAGCCATAGAGACAGCCATCAAGACCGACATTCTACCGTTCATCGACTTCATCAATTTCCACCCGTATCTGACCATGGATGACCTGAGGGAGAACATCAGGTTCGTCATGAGGCACCTGCCTCTGTTTACGAAGGCGCCCTATTATCCGGAAGATAACATCTTCAAACCATGGATACCTGTCCCCAGAACGCCGTTGTTTGACAGGGCAAGCGAGGATAACCTGATAAAACGAGGCGACGACAAGGACTCCTTCATCTGGATGAAATATGCCCCTTACACCTTCACGTTCATTGATAAGGAAGTTGAAGGTGTCGTCGATCTGATCGACTATTTCCTGAAGGGGTATGGGAAAAGGTACCATCGGCTGCTGCAGCCCATAATCGATGAGGGAGCCATCTTTATCGAGAGCCCGAAGGTCTCAGCGCTGGCGATACTCCCCGCATTCATTTTGTGCATGTCCTACGCCTTGGTGAAGAGCAAAATCCCCGGAGAGGAGATAATCGACTTGTATTGCCAGCAGAGGTTTGTAGCGATCGACCAAGGGAGATACGATGTCGAACTACCTGCAACACCTTTTTATAAAGAAAAGATTGAAACAATGTTCGGAGTCATTAAAGAGCTGGTATCATGAATAATTTTTAGTTATAGTTTCAAAATAAAATTTATTCCTACCTTTAAGAACATACTAAAATGACTGAATTATCAGTACTAGATTATACATTGGAACCATTCAACTCTATTAAAAAGTAAGAAAAAGCCCAAATATTTACATAAATATATAAATATTAAAACCTCAATTTCAACATCCCTATTAAATTTTATAAGAAGAAAAATGCGTATAAGTGCAGGGTTTGTGATATGAAGAGTTTAACGAAGGATGATGTTTGGGCCCTAATCGTGGGGGCTGCCGCATTTGCGACGGGCGGAGGAGGCTCCGCGCCTACATACGAGCAGTTCAGCGCCACGGCGGACCCTATACTGGAGAAGCATACGCCGAGGTTCATCGACCCTAAGGAGCTGAAGGACGACGACACCGTCTTCATGGACGTCGGCTGCGGCGGGGGCATCACGAGGAAGTACCAAGAGAAGTACATGCGCTACCAGCCGAAGGAGGGCTGGTTCAAGATGCTCGACCTCGCCAGCCCACTCAACAGCTGGAGCGAGAAGGTCGATACCAGGGCGACGGAGGCCCATCTGAAGAAGCTCGAGGAGCTCGTCGGCAAGAAGCCGGTGGCCTACCAGGCATTCGAGGTTGGCCCCCTCGATTCCGGCCAGCTGCTGGACGCCGCGAGGAGGGACCTGCCCCTCGTCGACGGCGACTGCTCGGGCTGCAGGGCGGTCCCGGAGCTCAGCCTCACCAAGCTGAATGTTATCAACGCGCCGCTTGTACCCTACACCATAGCTACGATGTGGGGCGACGTAATAATCGGCACAAAGGTCCTGAGCCACCAGAGGTGGGAGGATATCTGCAGGGCTATTGCCAACATCTCGGGCGGCGGATGCGCGCCGGCCATCGCCATGAACGGGAAGACCATCAAGGATGGCACGGAGCACAACACGATGAGCCTCGCCATCAAGGTCGGCAAGGAGATCCTCAAGGCGAGGGAAAGCGGCGACGACCCGATCGCGGCCATCGTCAAGGCGAGTAAGGGCTACAAGATATTCGAGGGCGAGGTCGCGGCTTTCACTAACGAGCGTGAGGGAGCCTTCATCTGGGGCTGCGCCTGGATCGAGGGGACAGGGGACTACAAGGGGAAGACCTTCAAGCTCTGGTACAACAACGAGAACCAGGTTAGCTGGATAGACGAGAGGCCCTACGTCACGTGCCCCGACCCGTTCACTGTGATAGACGCCCAGACGGGCGACGGTCTATCCAACTTCAGGCCCGAGTGGTGGGTCCCGGGCAGGAAGGTAGCAGTGACGGCTATAAAGGCCTGCAGCTTCTGGAGAACCGAGCGCGGGCTCAAGATATACAACCCGAAGCACTTCGGCTTCGACATACCATACGTACCCATCGAGAAAAAGGTAGCCTAAAACCTCTCTTTTTTCAATTTTTTTATAAAAAATAGGAAAAAAGGGTTTACTCGAACTTCTTATAGATCTTGTCTATTGGAACGTGCTGGATGTCGGACCTGAAATGAGGTGGGCCGAAGATCTTGAGACCCATCGGCGTCTCCCACTTGTCCTCCATCTTCACGCCGACGACGGCGACCTTCCTGCCAGGCTCCCACTCGGCTGGCCAGAAGTTCGCAAGCCCCCAACCGGTCTCGACGTCCATAACGTTGACCCCATCGGGGCTGGTGACGTAGGGCTTGCCGTCGAGCCATGAGAGGTGGTTCTCGTTCTTGTACCAGATTTTCATGTCGTGTCCTGCGTAGGGGCCAGTACCCTTAATCTTGGCCGTTCCCCAGATGAAGGAGAACTTGCCGTCCTGCCAGTAGTCGAAGATCTCGCCCTCGAAGAGCTTGAACCCCCTGGGGCCCAGCGCCTTGAGCATCGCGTCGACGGGGCTCTTGCCCGTCTTCACAGCTCCCCTGATCGCTTTGCCGACCTTCATCGTTGTCGATGCGGTGCCCGGGAAGGCCGCCTTCTTCAGGTCGGAGCCCTTAACGGCGTGGATGCCTCTCGCCGTGCCTCCGGAGTACGTCGATATGCCCTCTACGAGCTCCTCCATCCTCTGGAAGCAGAGGGTCTGCTCCAGGACGAGGAGGTCGCCCCACAGGGTGGTCCAGACGGCTGGGGTGCAGGGGACGTTGGCGAGGTTTAGGGCGTTCTGTGAGATCTCAGGGGCGGCCCTGAGGCCCGCCACGTTCGCGTCGATGTAGGGCTTGTCCTTCCTCGCCAAGCCGCATATCAGCCTCACGAACTCCGGCGCAACCTCGAACTGGATGCGGGAGAACAGCTTTTTGCCAATGATTTCCTCGAGTCTCTTCTCGCCCGCCTCGGTGAAGCTTGGATCTGGGATCTTCGACCAGGTGTTCAGGGGGCACCATTCCCTGTCCGCCTGGAGGATCTGGTCCTTTATTCTGGCCGTAGAGTCGAGGGGACGTCTGTAGTCGCGGGTTAGCCTCTGCCTGGGGAAGCCGTTGAACTTCTCCATCATCTCGGACTGGATCCCCCCTCCGGTTCCGCAGTCGGAGGAGACGATGGCGTCGTCGGGCACCTCATCCAGGGATATGAACTTCAGCTTATGGCCCTCATCGAGGACCTCCTTGACCATCTTCTCGACTGCCTCGAGGGAGGGCGCTACCCCTCCACCTCCCGTTGAGAGCGTCGTACAGCCGAGCTGGTAGTCCAGGACATCCTCTACAGTCAAATACTTCATTTTTGGTTCTCATATCTACCCGCTCAAGGTCTATTTAACAATTGAGACACTGATCCCGCGGGTACAGATGGGAGGTTCATTTGGGTTTCGTCAGCCTGCCAGTGAGAAAAAAGAAGATCTGTTAATTAAAAAATAGGGGTTTGAGCTAACCCTCGAAAGGTTTGTACTTTATATCGAAGCCGAAATGCTTCGGCCCGAAGAGATCGATGCCCTTTGGCGTTCTCCAGAGGTCGTTGGCCTTTATTCCGAAGACACGGACCTTTTTGCCGTTGTGCGCCCCACTCTGGGTGAAGTTTGAAAGCCCCTCGAATTTTTCTTCGTCAGTTATGCATATGAGATCGGGTGACATTATTCGTGGTTTGTCGTCCAGCCATCCTATTAGGTACTCGTTCTTGTACCAGACCCTCATCTTGTGGCCGCTGAATTTTCCGATTCCGCTGACTATCCAGTCCCCCCAGTTGAAGCCCCCCCTCCCCTCAAGGGTAAAGGAGTCAACCTTACCTTCGAAGATCTCTGTTGCACTGGAGGCCTTGGTGAAGGCTTCCTTCGGATCCTTGCCCTTCTCCTTGGCCTTTCTGATCGTTTCTCCGATCTTGATGCATTTTGTCACCTGGCCCTGGGCGGTTCCGCGCTTGAAGTCCTGTACCTTAGCTGGGCACCTCGCGACTGTCACGCTACCCCCGCAGGCGACCGCCACGTTACGGGTTATGTCCTCCGCCCTGTTGTCGTCCACCGAGCTCTTCAGTATGACCGTCTCCATGAACGGTGTCACCATAACCAACGGGGTCGTGGGGATGCCAGCAACACTGCTAAGAGAAATGCCCATCTCCGGCTTCGCTCTGCCACAGCAGTCGGCGTCGATGGAGGGCTTGCCCTCCAAGGCGTTCAGGAACATCGGCAGCACACCGTTCCCGCCGCCCGTCTCGCTTGCCACGTA
Organism: uncultured Candidatus Bathyarchaeia archaeon; assembly: GCA_964628365.1. Classification (GTDB taxonomy): domain Archaea; phylum Thermoproteota; class Bathyarchaeia; order TCS64; family TCS64; genus UBA8941. Next base: position 5,953 of record CAZVMI010000034.1, read on the forward strand.
GGAGTAGAATTTCTTTCCGATGTAGGCGGAGAGCTCCTCGGCGGAGCGGCGCAGGCGGAGAACCCTCGATTTCGAGCCCTGGTCGAACTTCGTCATGTAGGGCGCGACCTTATCTCTGGCCTCCTGGGGGACGCCTCCACCGACCCCCGCGAGGATGCACAGCATCTTCTCGTCCTTTATTTTTGAGAGGTCAGCCAGCCTGAACTTGTAGCCGGCCTCGAAAGCCTCGTCGACCATCGATTTCCCCCAATCGGCGCCACCACCGCCGCCGCAGCCCAGCATGACTGCCCCCGTTATGTAGTCCTCCATATTCTGCTTGGTTAAGGTCTTCACAATCTCACCTTATATTGACCCCACTGAATCTTCCTAATAAAAACTGTGAGGATATTTCCCGAGAAATCAATAAAAAATTCAATACGGAAAGCGGAACAACTTGGCTTAAAAAAAAATTCTTACTTTAATCGAGTTAGGCAGAGGCTGTCAGATTGCGGGAGAGCCTTTTGATTTGGGAACTTATCTTTTCGATGATGTTTATTTGAACGTGATTGTTAATTAAATTTTATCCTTAAATAGGATTGAATAGCTAAGAGGCTGGAAGAATAAGGGTACGGAACGTTTAAGCTCCCAATTAGAGCTAATATATGGTGGTTTCCATGGTAGCAAAAATATTAACTAAGGAGGATCTCTGGAGCACCGTCGTCGGTGGAGCTGCTCTGGCCACGGGCGGAGGAGGAGCGAGTCCCAGTTATGAGACCTTCAGCAAGGAGGTCGACCCGCTTTTCGGGTCCGGGCTGAAGCCTAAACTGATCGACGCCGACGAGATCCCAAAGGGCGAGATCATCTTCATCAGCGCCGGGATTGGCGGCGGGCTTGAGAGGGAGAAGGCCGAGAAGTACCTTCGACGTTTTGGCAGCGTACAGGAGTGGATCAAGGAGATGGACCGGGTTTTCCCGATCCCGTCCTGGGCTGAGATACCAGGCGAGGACTGGCCTCAGGCAATACACAAACGGATGGTCCAGCTCAAGGGGAAGGAGCCCTACGGGTACATGCCCTTCGAGATCGGACCCAACAACTACCGGTACTTCACCGCCCCCGATAACAGGGGCAAATGCGTCGTGGACGCCGACAACGCGGGTTACAGGGCCGTGCCTGAGCTCTCGTTGGCGACACTCAACGTAATGAACGCCCCAGTCGCGCCCGTGATCGCTAGCACGGGCTGGGGAGACCTTGCGGTCTTCGAGAAGCTCCTGAGCTGGCAGAGGGCGGAGGACCTCCTGAGGCACGTCGCTATAATCTCAGGGGGAGGGTGCCAGAGCCTGACAGCCTTTAGCGACGACTGGATCAAGAAGGGCACAGTTCATGGGACACTGTCCCTCTCGATGAAGGTCGGGAAAGCCATCCTGAAGGCCAGGAAGGACAAGACGGATCCGGTCGAGGCGATCCTCAAGGCGGCCTCAGGCTACAAGCTCTTCGAGGGCGAAGTCGCGGCCTACACGAACGAGGGAAAGAACTCCTTCACATGGGGCAGCGCATGGATCAAGGGGACAGGGAAGAACGCCGGGCATACCATGAAGATATGGTTCCAGAACGAGAACCAGATCAGCTGGATCGACGATAAGCCGTACGTCACCTGCCCGGACCCGTTCACGGTCGTAGACCGCGAGACAGGCGAAGGCCTCTCCAACTTCAGGGTCACTGACTGGCCGCAGGGCCGGAAGGTGGTCGTCTGGGGGATGAAGTCGGCCGCCCCCTGGAGGACGGAGCGGGGTCTCAGGATCTACAACCCGAAGCACTTCGGCTTCGACATTGAGTACAAACCGATAGAGAAGATCGTGAAGGCTTAGGACCTCACAGCCCTTTTTTATTTTATCGGGTTAACTTGAGGAGGAGATGACAAGGAATGGTTGTAAAAACGTTATCTAAAGATGATTTATGGTGTTCCGTGCTAGGGGGAGCCGCCCTCGCCACGGGCGGGGGAGGGGCGAATCCCACCTACGAGGCTTTCAGCAAGGATGTCGACCCGATCTTCGAGTCCGGGCTTAAACCACAACTGATCGATTCGAAGGATCTCTCTGATACCGGCCCGATCCTAGTACCCATAGGGATAGGCGGCGGCATAATGAGGGAGGACCAGGAGAGGTACGGGCCCCCGGTCAGAGGAGGCCCCTATATTGAGATCGCCTTCCGCGAGATGGACAGGGTCTTTCCCCTACTGAAGGGCGCGAAGATCCAGGGGGATGCGTGGAGGCAAGCAGCCATCGAGCGGCTGAAGGAAATAAAGGGAGACAGTAAATACATCGCCCACTTCGCCGGCGAGATAGGCCCGGGGATATATCGTCAGGCCGTCAGCGGAGCGGGGGAGGGGGTGCCCGTCGTCGACGCCGACATGGCCGGGCAGCGCGCCGTACCGGAGCTGTGCTTCACGAGCTTCAACGTGAAGCAACTTCCCGCGACGCCCGTGGTCATAGCGACCGTCTGGGGAGACATGCTGGTCTTCGAGAAGTCCCTCAGCTGGCAGAGGCTCGAGGACATCAGCAGGGCCATCGCCATAGTCTCAGGGGGATTCAACTCAACCGTGATGTCTGTGAAGGGAAGGGACATCAAGGAGTCGGCGGTCCAGGGGAGCTATTCCAAGGCCATCAAGGTGGGGAAGGCGATCAAGAAGGCTAACGAGTCAGGAGACGACCCTGTCGAGAAGATCGTCGAGGCCACGAAGGGGTACAAGATCTTCGAGGGCGAGATAGTGGCCCGCACGACAGAGGGGAAGTCCGCGTTCCTCTGGGGCGACTGCTGGATCAAGGGCACGGGAGACTTCGACGGGAAGCTCTTCCGCTTCTGGTACAAGAACGAGAACCAAATATCCTGGCTCGACGGCGAGCCCTACGTCACCTGCCCCGACCCGTTCACCGTCATAGACAGCAGGACGGGGGAGGGTCTATCGAACTTCCGCGCCGAGGCCTGGACGCAGGGTAGAAAGGTTGCCGTCGTCGGGGTGAAGGCCGTCGATATCTGGAGGACCGAGAGGGGCCTGAAGATCTACAATCCAAGGCACTTCAACTTCGACATGCCCTACAGGCCGATAGAGGAGATCATGTAAAAAGGACCCGACCAGTTTTTTATATCGTATCTTGAATTATGTGCAGAGGTAAGACGAATGAGAATCAGAATGATATTGCCGATAGTCAGGACAGGTACGCCTAGCTTCGCGAACAAGGAATATCTCGACAGAGTGCGAGGGCTTTCTGGGATATGTCCCGAGACCCAGTTGGACAGGGTCGGCATAGAGCACGGTCCGGCCTCGATAGAATCCAGGTACGACGAGGCCCTTGCCGGTCCGGATATCTTAAAGAGGGTAATTGAGGCGGAGGCAGACGGAGTGGATGCCGTCGTCATCAACTGCTTCGGCGACCCGAGCGTCAGGACCGGGAGAGAGCTCGTGAGCATCCCGGTCGCGGGGCCCTGTGAATCATCCATGCTTGTGGCGGCATCGCTCTGCGACAGGTTCTCGGTGATCAGCGTGGTCAAGAACATCATCCCCCTGATAAGGGAGAACGCCGAGATCTACGGGGTGTCCAGGAAACTAGCATCCGTTCGAGTGACTGGGATACCCGTTCTCGAGCTCCAGAAGGATCCGGACGCGACGTTCCACGCACTGGCCGAGGAGGGGAGGAAGGCCATCGAGCTTGATGGGGCAGAGGTCCTGATCCTGGGATGCACGGGGATGACCGGCATGGCAGAGAAGGTTTCGAAGGAGCTCGGTGTCTTCGTCGTCGATCCCCTGCCAACGGCCATCAAGTTCGCGGAAACCTTGGTGAGCCTCGGGCTATCCCACAGCAAGATCGCCTACCCGACTCCCCCCGAGAAGGCGAGGACACAATAAAGTCGATATAAAGGTTCGGAAAAAGGCCCTTAAGGCCTTAAAATTTTTTCTTTTTAAAAAAGGGTGGTTTTTACTTCCTTCTTCTCCACTCTTCGACGTAGAGGGTTAGGAGCTCGTTGAGGAAGTCGACCTCGGCCTGCTTGGTCGTCATGAGCTTCCTGTCCCTGAACTTCGCCTTCACCGAGGCGTAGAACTCCTTCCTCTCGACGCCCTCTATCTCGGCTGAGATGTCGACGAGGCTCTGGAGCACGTCGGTCATCCTGAGGGAGGCGTAGCTGGGCTGGTTGACGAACTCCATCGCGTAGTTGAGAACCTTCATGGTCAGGTCGAAGTAGCGGTCGTCAAACGTCTCGCTCAACTAGACCCCCTCCAGCTTCTCCCAGCTCTTCCCGTACTCGTTCAGGTAGACGATCTCGGAGAGCTTCTTCTTCGTCGGCGTGGCTGGCGTCTTGTCTGGGTAGCCGATGGAGAAGATCAGGACCGGCTTGAAGCCGTCCGGGGCGTTCACCACCTTCTTCACCGACGCCGCGATGAATGAGCCGACCGCGCATCCGCCGAGGCCGAGGGCGTGGGCCGCCAGGAGGATGTTCTCGGCGGCGAAGCCTATGTCCAGGAGGCCTATGACGCCCCCGGGTCCGCCGCTCTCATCCTCGAGCCCCGCGATGATGGCGGCGGGCGCGTCGCCGTAGAAGCCTGGAGAGCAGTTCTTAATCATCCTCAGGACCTGGGGGTCGTTGACCCAGAAGAACTTCCAGCGCTGCCTGTTGCCGCCGGACGGCGCCAGGCGGGCGGCGTCCAAGATCTTTATCGCGTCCTCGTCGCTAACGGGCTTCGGTAGGAAGCTCCTGATGCTTCTCCTAGTCTTCATCAGATCTATCATAGACATGGGTATAGGGTGATACCCGGATATTATATAAATTTTTTAACTAAGAAAAGCGAAAAAAAGTGAAAATTTT
>CAZVMI010000035.1:0-10684 GCA_964628365.1 uncultured Candidatus Bathyarchaeia archaeon
GCTCAGGTTCAACAGGGAGCAGATGGCGGATCTCGCCTCGTTCCTCCCGTACCTGGAGAGGCTAGACGGCAAGACCGTGAGGGGCGTATTCGACGACTACCCGACCGCCTTCAAGGGGCTGAGGGCCGCCATCTACATCGCGGGCACCACCTAGAGGCAGCGACACCAACATCATATCAACCCTAGTAGAAAGAGGCTCCACCAAGCCCTCTCCGTCGCCTGATCAACTCAAAACCCTTAAAGTGATTAGGGGTGAGTCTATTCTGGGTCAGAAGGTTGTCCGACCTTTCAGGTTCCTTGACGATACTCCAGGAGGAGCAGAAGAGGGTGAAGCCCTCCGATCTCCCTAAGGTTGACTACCACTGCCACATAAGCATCACAGAGTACACCGACCCTGAGCACCCGACTGTGATCACGGTCTCCTCCGAGGAGTTCCTCGCCGACCTCGACGAGGCGGGGATAGAGAAGGCGGTGATCCTAAGCGGAGCGAGGACGACGCCTGAGCAGGTCTCGGCCTTCGTAGCGGAGGCTCCTGACAGGTTCATCGGCTTCGGCTACGTCAACCCGCTGAGGAAGGGGGCTGCCGACGAGGTGAGGAGGCAGAGGGAGGAGCTCGGCCTCTTCGGCCTCAAGCTCTACCCCTGCACGGACGGGTACAGCGCCGACGACCCTAAGGTCTTCGAGGTCTACGAAGTGGCGGAGAGCCTAGCGATGCCCGTCCTGTTCCACCACGCCGGGATGCCGGAGCCCCACGACCTCCTCATCCATACGGATCCCGCCCAGATAGACGTGGTGGCGAGCCTCTACCCGAAGATGAGGATCATCCTCGCCCACCTCGGCTACCCCAGAGTTGATGAAACCCTGTACGTCGCGAGGAAGCAGAGGAACGTCTGGTGCGATATAAGCTGGCCGTACGGTGACATCAACCACCCAAGCTACCTCTACCTCCTCTGGAGGGACATGCTGACTGCGCTGAACATGGGCGTCCTGAACAAGATGGTCTTCGGCACAGACTACCCGGGCATCAGGCAGAAGCCATACCTCGACATGCTGCTGAGCATTAACAGGTACGCGTCACACAGGGACCTCAGGATACCGGAGGAGCGGCTGCTGGCGCTGCTCGACGAGAACGTTAAGCCCCTCCTACCTTAATCCGCTCAACCCCGTTTAACGACGATTATGAACAAGTGTATCACGGAGGTTTGTGATCGACCTCTGGTAATCCCTCCACAGCCTGCCCCCAGTGACGCCACCGTCGACAACAAGAGCGTGGCCATTTACGTACCTCGACTCGTCGCTCGCGAGCCAAAGCACCGCCCTAGCGATGTCCTCTGGGAGTATCGGACCCCTGAGAGGCTGGGCCTCGGTGAACTGCTCCGCAATGGTGCCGAGCTTCGCTTCGGCATCCTTGACAGTGAGGCCGCGAGCCACGCCGATCATAGGCGTCGGCACGAAGCCCGGGCAGACGCAGTTGACCCTCACCCCGCTCTCGCCGAGCTCCATGGAGACGCTTCTCGTGAGCTGCATGATCCCAGCCTTCGCCGCGCTGTAGACGTGGTTGCCGTAGCCGGTCCTGATCGCCGCCGTGCTCGCGGTGTTTATGATGCTGCCGGCTCCCTGTCTCTTCATAACGGGGGCGGCGTGCTTTATCCCGAGGAAGACGCCCCTGAGGTGGGTGGCGACGATCCTGTCGAAGTTCTCGACCGAGACCGACTCTATTGGCCCTCCCTCGCCGGCGATGCCCGCGTTGTTGAACAAGACGTCCAGGCGACCGAAGGAGGAGACTGCTTTCTCCACCAGCTTCCTGACATCGTCCTCGATGGTGACGTCGGTGTGCTGATAGATGGCGTTTCCGAGTTTCGTTGCGAGGCGCATGCCCTTCTCGTCCTGGATGTCGGCGATCACCACCCTGGCCCCCTCCGAGACGAAGAGCCTGACACTAGCCTCGCCTATGCCGCTCGCGCCGCCAGTTATGATCGCAACCTTCCCTTCGAGTCTACCCATATAACCCACGGGTTACTACTGGGGCGGAAGCTTATTTCACGTTATCTCGGAGTCGTCAACGAAGCAAAATGGAAGCCAGCCTCAGGAGGCCCTCATCCTGCCGGCTACGGCGTCCTCGACGACGAGGGGTATCTCCTTTATCAGGTCCTCCGGGAGGATGTGGTAGCCCTTCTCAGCGTAGACCCTGTCACCAGCCGCACCGTTGATGAAGGCGCCCGCAGCCCCCGCCTCCATCGGCGTAGCTCCCTGAGCGATGTAGCCAGCGGCTATACCTGAGAGGACGTCGCCGGTCCCGCCGACTGTCATGCCCGGGTTCCCCGTCCAGTTGTACCTGGTATGCCTGCCGTCGCTGACGATGTCCACATGCCCCTTCAGGAGTATGGTCGAGTCGAGCTTCCGCGCCTCCTTCTCCACGACCCTCCCCTTCTCGTGGAAGTCGCCCGTCGCCTCGGCGCCTGTGAGGACCTCGAACTCCCTGCTATGGGGGGTGAAGATCGCCGGCGTCTTCAGCCTCCTCTTCCTCTCGCCACAGGCCTTCAGGGCGTCGGCGTCTATCAGCGCCGGCAGCTTCCTCGCCTCGACCTCATCAAGCAGGGCCATAACCTCGTCTGCCGTCTCCTCCTCCAGTCCCAGGCCTGGTCCCATGGCGACTGCGTCGACCCTGTCGAGGAAGGAGACGAGCTGGGCGTGGTTCTCCCTAGAGAGCCTCTTCCCCTTCATCTTCACCGTTATCATGCTCGGTGAGAAGCCCGCGACCGCGCCAGCGGCGGTCTCCGGGACAGCGGTGTAGACCAAGTCCAAGCCGACGGCGTAAGCGCCCATGGCGGTGAGGGCTGGGGCGCCCGAATAGGTCTCGCTGCCCCCGACGACGAGGAGGCGGCCCGACATCCCCTTGTGGGACTCCGGCTCCCGCTGCCTGTGGACGAGCCTGACGTCGCCCGGCCCCGCGAAGAGCTCCGCCTCGGGCGGGAGGCCGAGTGGGGCGACCACGAGTTCGCCGAGCTGCTTCGGGTTCACCTTGAATCCCGTCTTGGGCTTGTGGAATGTCACCGTCAGGTCTGCCCTGACCGCCTCATCAGGGGTCTCCCCGGTGTCTGCCACCATCCCCGTGGGGAGGTCCACGGAGACCCTGAAGGCCTTCGCTGCGTTCACCGCCCTGATCATCTCCCTCGTCTGAGGGGTAAGGCCTCCACGGTAGGTGTAGCCTATGAGGGCGTCGACGATCACGTCTGCTTTCAGCGGCTCGACCTCTGACGAGTCCCCTAGCACCTTGATGGGGAGGCTCGCACCCATCTGCTTGGCGACGCCCCAGTTGTGGAGTGCCTCCTCTGAGCGGATCAACGATGGACTCCCGACAAGGATAACCTTGACCTCGTACCCTCTGGCAGTGAGGTGCCTCGCAGCCACCAACCCGTCTCCGCCATTCCCGCCGAGGCCACAGACGACCAAGACGCTCTTCCCCGGCTTGAATCTAGATGACACGGCGTCGGCGACCGCTTTCCCGGCGATCTCCATTAGGAGCAGGTTCGAGACGCCGAGGTAGTTGGCATTCGCCTCAGCCGCCCGTATCTCATCCGCTGTCAAGTAATCGTCGAGGAGCATAGGAGCACCGAATCCAAGATGAGTCTCAGAGGCTTTAAGCGTCACGCAGGAGACTCAGCCGACGATGATGTCCGCCACGGAGCATGCGGCGAAATCGGACAGGCTCGCCGCCTCCAGCCCTACGGCGATGGTGGCGCAGCACCCAGCAGCCCTGCCAGCCGCGACATCCGTAGGCTGGTCACCGACGTAAACCGCCTCCTCCGGTTTGAACCCGAGTCGCTCGCAGGCACACAATATCATGTCGGGGGCAGGTTTGGCGTTTTTCACGTCGTCAGCCCCCAGAACCACGTCGAAGAGGCCTGAGGCGTCTAGACGCTTTAACGCCTCTTCAGTGATCGCCCTCTGGCCGTTCGTGGCAACGCCGAGCTTAAGGCCTTTCCCCTTCATCTCCTCAAGCCTTTGGCGGGTCCTGGGGTAGAACGATGGATTGAAGCCGGCTGACTGCATCCTGTCGGCCTCGTCGTACGCCTCCTCCGCGAGGCTCTTCGCGTCGTGCCACCTCCTGCCTGAGAGGTATACGGCGGCGGCTGCTATGGCGACGTCCTCGCGCCTTGGCGCCTTCGAGAGGGGGCCATTCATGTCCACCTTCAGGGTCGAGGGGTCAATGCCTGAGAGCCTCGCCCAGGCCTCGGCGGCTTCTCTCCCGGCCACCCTCGTCATCGCCTTCATCCGTGCCTCGGCTAGGAACCTGTACCTCGGCTCATCGTCGAGTAATGTGCCGTCGAGGTCGAAGACGACCAGCCTGCATTCAATCTTTTTATCACCGACTATCAGAGTAGGCAAACGCATCGCTCCTCCGAGGGGACTCAGTACATTTACCGCCTTTCCCTATATTTAGATAACTTTTAAGTACGCATCTCCCCGATCTACACTCAGGTGCGACTGTTGGCTACAGCCTTCGTTTTGATCAACGCCGAGATAGGCGCGGAGACAGAGGTGCTGAAGGCGCTCAAGGACATCAAGGAGGTAAGGGAAGCATACATGGTCTACGGAGTCTACGACATCATCGCCAGGATCGAGACAGAGACGATGCAGGAGCTGAAGGACATCATAAGCTGGAAGATAAGGCGCCTCGACAAGGTCCGCTCCACGCTGACCATGATAGTCGTCTAAACGACGACCATCCCCCATTTTAGTTATCCTCAGACAGCTTTTATAGAGCCGCATCCATCTCTCGGAGCGTCCAGGTTTGCAGCTCCACGTGGGAATCGACGACACTGACTCCCCAAGCGGCGGGTGCACTACCTACATAGCCGCGCTCCTAGTGGAGAGGCTCCTCAGCCTCGGCGCCAGGTTCACAGATTACCCAAACCTGCTGAGGCTGAACCCGAACGCCCCGTGGAAGACGAGGGGAAACGCCTCCATCTGCCTCAGGTTCGAGCTCCCCGAGGGGATTGAGGGAGAAGTTAAGAGGGCCGTCGTCGACACCGTCGACTCCCAAGGCGAGTTCGACTGCGAAAACACTAACCCTGGCATCGTGTTCCACGTCGGCGGCATCCCGGAGGTGCTCAGGGAGTTTTCGGAGAGGGTCGTCCAAGGGATCGTGGCGCTTGACGAGGCCGAGGCACTCATCGAGAAACACTGCGCCGGCGCAGTCGGCTACAAGAACAGGAGGGGTCTCATAGGCGCCCTCGCCGCCGTGGGCGGCCTACAGGATGGGGACCATACATATGAGCTCCTTACGTACAGGGCACCCGAGTACAGGGGTAAGCCTAGGATGATCGACGCCGCCTCGGTCAAGGAGATGGACGAGGCGAGCAGGGACTCGACGTTCAACAACCTCGACCCCGAGACGGGCCAGGTCCTCATAGCTCCCCACGGGCCTGACCCGATCCTCTACGGTGTGAGGGGTGAGGCGCCAGAAGAGGTCCATAGAGCCGTGGGGATGATAAGCGTCGAGGAGCCTGTTGAGCGATGGGTCATCTTCAGGACCAACCAGGGGACAGATGCCCATCTAAAGGGGGGCAGCTGTGTCGCGGGGCTCAAGCCGAGGAACCCGGCGGTGGTGGAGGGAAAGGTCTCGAAGATGCCTCGCACCATAACTGGAGGCCATGTCATCTTCACGGTGAACGATGGAACCGGGGACGTAGACTGCGCCGCCTACGAGCCGACAGGAGGCTTCAGGGAGGTCGCCCTGCGGCTCGGGGAGGGTGATAGGGTGAGAGTCGCGGGCGGCGTCAGGCAGGTGGAAGAGGGACTGACGCTGAACCTAGAGAGGCTGGAAGTCCTCGACCTTGCCGAACAGTCCGTCATGGTCAACCCGAGGTGTCCGGCGTGTGGGTCAGCCACGGAGTCGATGGGTCGCGGCCAGGGATTCAGGTGTAAGAAGTGTGGCCTCAGGGACCCCAAGCTCTCGAAGAGAAGGCTTGAGGTTGAAAGGAGATTGGAGGTCGGCTTATACCTGCCGCCCCCCAGGGCGCACAGGCACTTGACCAAGCCGCTGAGCCGGTACGGTATGGAGAAAAATACTAGGCCGAGCAACATGTTCGAGCCCTGGCACAGGCCCTGAGACGACACTCTGGTTTAAATAATCCAGGCTCCCTGAGAACAATGTTCTGAGGAGTTGACCTTATGGAGTTCCGTGAGGTTCTAGAGAAGAGGCGTAGCGTCCGGAAGTACAAGGACACCCCGGTCCCGAAGGAGTCTATACTGAAGATACTCGAGGCGGCGAGGGTCGCCCCGTCCGCGGCGCACAAGCAGCCCTGGCACTTCATAGTTGTGCAGGACGAGGAGAGGAGGAGGCAGCTCGGAGGTAGGCAGTCATGGGCCGCCAACGCCCCGGCGATAATCGTCGCCCTAGGCGACCCGGCGACCTCACCTAACTGGTGGCAGAACGACGTCGGTATAGCCTTCGAGCACGTGGTGCTCGCAGCCGCCGACCTCGGTCTCGGCACCTGTTGGATGGGCTCGATGTACAGGGACGCGGAGATCAAGGCCCTACTCGGCGTACCTGAGGGTCTCAGGGTGGTCGCCATAACGCCCCTGGGCATTCCAGACGAGAAGCCTGCGCCGAAGGAGAGGAAGAGCCTCGACGAGATTGCAAGCTGGGAGAGGTTCGGCGACAAGAAATGAAGCTGCAGCTTCCACCCGATAAGCTGTCTCAGGCGGGGCCGGTTTCACCCATCGTCATGGTGACCTGCGTCGACGCCGGGGGTAAGCCAAACATCATCACCCTCGGCATGTACATGACTATAAGCTCTAAGCCACCCCTCGTCTGCATAGGAGTCGCGCCCCAGCGGTACAGCCACGACCTCATCTCAGAACAGCGCGAGTTTACGGTGAACGTACCCTCCATCGATCTGAAGGACAAGATGCATTTTTGCGGCATAAACTCAGGAAGGGACGTCGACAAGTTCAAGGAGACCGGCCTAACACCCATTTCTGCGTCAAAGGTCAGATCACCGCTCATCGGGGAGTGCTACGGCCACCTTGAGTGCAAGGTCGTCGGCAGCCATACCTATGGTGACCACACTCTATTCGTGGGCGAAGTCGTAGCTGCTAGTGTAGACGAGGGACTGCTTAAGAACGGACGCCTCGACATCGACAGGGCGAAGCCCATAGCTCAGAAGAACTGGGACTACAGGACCCTCCGCAGAAAGAAGTGATCCCTAGTTCTCCTCTGTCTTATTTGCCCTCCAGTCTCCTATAGAGGAGATAAGAATAGCAGGTGACATAGATCGTCACCGAAATAAAGGGCGCGAAAATTAGTATAAGGGCAAATTCCGGGAAGGCGACGCCGATTAATGTCGCCAGACCCGCCAAGACGAGGAGTCTTCCACCTATCCTGTGTGTCTCGTCCCAGACCCTCTCGTCGCTCAGGGTCCAAGGCGTCCTTATCCCGATGAACCAGTTCCTCTTCGCCTTACCGAGCAGCACGCCGAGGTAAACGAAGAGGGCGCTGGCGGCGGGGACGAGGAGCTGATTCATGTTGAACCTGTAACCCGACGCCGAGGCTATTGACAGGCCCTGGATGTAGAGGAGGTAGAAGGTGAGCAGGACGACGAAGCCATCATAGTAGCCCCTGAAGCCCTCTATGTTCTTCCTCAGGGGGTCAACCCTCGGGATCAGGAGGAAGAGGCCGAGCATCACGAGGGATCCGAAGGGTATCAGAAAGAGGACGAGCGGCTTGGGCATGTAGCCGTCCACCTGCCCCGCGGCGTTCCAGTGGCTCGGCATCCTGTCGGGCACCTGAGGATACACGTAGACGCCCGCGGCGAAGGAGGCCAGCACGAGGGCCACCGAGACGACTACGCCTACTCTCACAAACGTGAATATCTGGTTTAGACCCTAAAGGGTTTACCGACATAGACTTTAGAGGCGCCCAAAGGATTATTACGCCTCGGAGCCGGAACTAGGTTTGGTGTCCCAGTTTTGGGTAGCAGAAGGCCGGTCCACCCATACATACCTAACTCTGTCCCAGCAGTGAAGGACGAGATGCTGAGGGAGATAGGCGTCGCGAGCGCCGATGAGCTCTACGCCCAGATGATCCCCGAGAGGCTCAGGCTCAGGAGGAGGATGGAGCTACCCGAGCCGTTGCCCGCAGAGCTCGACCTGAGGAGACACGTCGAGGGGATCCTCTCGAAGGACAGGACGTGCTCAGATTACCTCAGCTTCCTAGGAGGGGGCTGCTGGCAGCACTTCGTCCCAGAGGTCTGCGATGAGATTATCGGAAGGTCCGAGTTCCTGACGGCGTACGCCGGAGGACCATACTCCGACCTCGGCAGGTTCCAGGCCGTCTTCGAGTTCCAGAGCATGATCTGCGAGCTCGTCGGCATGGAGGTCTCAGGCATACCCACATACGACTGGGGCTCTGCGGCCGGAAACGCCGTCAGAATGGCCTCAAGGATAACGGGGAGGAGGGAGATCCTCGTCCCGAGGAACATCAGCCCGGCGAGGCTCTCGATAATCTCCAACTTCTGCAACCCGACCACGACCGGCGATAGAATATTCGTTAAGCAGGTGGACTACGACCCGGAGAAGGTCATCCTCGACCTCGGAGACCTTGAGGCGAAGATCAACGACAGGACCGCCTGCGTCTACTTCGAGAGCCCCTCATACCTCGGCGTCATCGAGACCCAAGGGGCAGAGATATCGAGGATAGCCCACGACCACGGCGCCGAGAGCGTCGTCGGCGTCGACCCGATCTCGCTGGGAATCCTCGCCCCGCCGTCTGACTACGGGGCCGACATCGTCTGCGGCGAGGCCCAGCCTCTAGGAGTCCACATGCACGCGGGCGGAGGCCTCTCGGGCTTCATAGCCTCACGCGACGAGGAGAGATACGTCGGCGAGTACCCCCTCAGGCTCATCACCATCACCAACACCGCTAAAGAGGGAGAGTACGGCTTCGGCCAGTGCAGGTACGAGAGGACCTCGTACATCGCCCGTGAGAAGGCGAAGGACTGGGTAGGCACCACGACCGCCCTCTGGGCGATAGCCGCCGCCGTCTACATGTCCTTGATGGGGCCTGAGGGGATGAGGGAGGTCGGGGAGTCAATAATCCAGAGGTCCCACTACGCCGCCAAGCGCCTCTCCGAGATAGAGGGCGTAAAGGTCCCGTTCGACGGCTTCTTCAAGGAGTTCCCGGTCGACTTCGAGGCCACTGGCAGGACGGTCGCCGAGGTCAACCATGGGCTCCTGGAGCACAAGATATTCGGCGGCAAGGACATCTCGGCGGAGTTCCCCGAGCTAGGCCAGTCTTCGCTCTACTGCGTGACCGAAGTTCACAAGCAGAGTGATCTGGATCGCCTCGCGTCAACCCTGAGGGAGGCGCTGGCATGACAGAAGAGGTGAAGCTCAGGAGGTATCACGCCCCGGTCTGGAACGAGCCCATCATCCTGGAGCTGGGCCAGAGGGGGGAGAGGGGCGTCCTCCTGCCCGAGGTCGAGGAGGGGATCAGCAGAAGCGTCGGGCCGGCTGAGAGGCTCCTCCCACCGAACGTGGTGAGGAAGAGCCCACCAGCGCTCCCGGAGCTCTCCCAGGCCCAGGTGCTTAGACACTACCTTAGGCTCTCCCAGCAGACCCTCGGGATGGAGCTCGACGTTGATCTGGGAGTCGGGACATGCACCATGAAGTACAGCCCGAAGGTGAACGAGAGGCTCGCCGCCATGATCGCCGACGTCCACCCCGACCAGCCCGAGGAGACGATCCAGGGCCTGCTGGAGATAGTCTGGAGGTTCGGCCACGTCTTCCTCAGGGAGATCAGCGGGATGGACGAGTTCAGTTTCCAGCCCCCAGGGGGCTCGGCGGCGGCGTTCAACAACGCCTGCATGATGAGGAAGTACCACGAGCTGAAAGGCGAGGCGGCCCAGAGAAACGAGATCATCACCACCATCTTCAGCCACCCGTGCGACGCCGCCTGCCCGGCGACGGCTGGATACAAGGTGGTGACCCTATACCCCGACGAGGAGACCGGGCTACCGGACGTCGAGGCTCTGAAGGCCGCGGTATCAGAGCACACGGCCGGGCTCTTCATCACGAACCCCGAGGACACGGGCATCTTCAACCCCGAGGTAGATGAGTGGACGGGGATAGTCCACGAGGCCGGCGGCCTCTGCGCCTACGACCAGGCGAACGCCAACGCCATCCTCGGAATAACCAGGGCGAGGGAGGCCGGCTTCGACATGTGCTTCTTCAACCTCCACAAGACCTTCTCCTCTCCCCATGGCTCCTCAGGCCCCGGCTGCGGCGCCGTCGGCGTCACCGAGGAGCTTGCGGAGTTCCTCCCAGTCCCTGTCGTCGTCAAGGAGGGCGAGAGGTATCACCTCGACTACGACCGGCCCAACAGCATAGGCAAGGTCAGGGACTTCCACGGAAACCTACCGTCCGTCGTCAGGGCGTACGCCTGGGCTATGAGCATGGGCGCCGACGGGCTCAGGGAGGTCGCGGAGGTCTCGGCCATAAACAACAGCTACCTCGAGACGAAGCTGAAGAGGATCAGGGGCGTCACCAAGCCCTACGGGGATGGGAGGAGGGTCGACCAGATCAGGTACAGCCTCGCCAAGATGAAGGAGGAGACGGGCGTCGGCGTCGACGACGTGAACAGGCGCGTCGTCGACTACGGCGTCCAGACCTACTTCAC
>CAZVMI010000036.1:0-10591 GCA_964628365.1 uncultured Candidatus Bathyarchaeia archaeon
AAGAGATCTCATCAAGGCTGTTTCATACGCCTCATTGGCTTCCTTCACGCCTTTCATGAGAGGAAAAAAAAGAAGGTTCACGCATTTTCTTCAATGATTAGGATTATTGAACGAGCTGAGGTTCATGATCGACTCGGAAAAAACCGATCTTAACTCATACTGCCACTGGATGAACCGCACTGAACGCGGAAAATTTTTAATGGGAAGACATCCCATATAGGTGAACCGCTGTGATGAAGAAAGTCACCATAATCACGCTTCCAGAGCACGAAGGCCTAGCCCTTGAGGCCATTGGAAAGGCGGGGGTAACGCAATTCAAATTTTCCACTGGTTCAGAGTTTGAAGCTCTAAAGGGAAAAGGAGAGCAGCAAGTCGATTGGAAAGGTCTCTATTCTAAGATCCACACACGATTCACCGAGCTTAAAAATCTCGGGAACCTCAGAATAGAGTACTCCATACCAGACACCGAGGGGATGAAGAGATTCATTCTCGGCCCCGATTCAGTCATCAGCAGCGTGACAGAAGACCTTGATGGGTTGATAGTCGAGCTTAAGGATAAGCATGAGGAAAAGTTCGGGGTTGGAAACAAGCTTGTGGAGGAGCTCCAGTCAAAGATAATGCAGGAGAGCAAGGCCTACGAGGAGCTGAGGAGGGAGTATGTTGATGAGCAGCGGGGCCTCATGGCCAGACTGGAGTCCGTCCAGGCCTTGGAGCCTGAGGAGCTCAAGAAATGCTTCGCCGTGGGAGTCGTGAAGAACGAGATCCTCCCTCAGATGGAGGAGTACCTGAAACGTTATCCAGATGTCTTCTCCAAAGCCGTTAAGATCTCTGATGAAGAGAGCTTTCTATTCGTGTTTGGCTCCGAGGAGAGCCGCCAGTGGGTCGAAGCCCTCTTCTTGGTATATGATGTGAAGGACATTTTCGATGTGCTAGAATCTACAGACATCCTCCTAGTTCTTGACCCAAAGAAGAGGCAGGAGACCATTAAGAAATACAGGGAGGAACTGGAAAAGCTCAAGAGAAAAGGAACAGGTGAGGACTCCGAGGACAAGATTAAAAGGCTTGATGAAGAGCACAGGAAAAAGATCGAGAACTTAAAGGTTGATTATGACAAGAAGATCAAAGAAAACGAGGACAGGTATACGAGGGAGCTAGACACCCTAAGGAAGGAGCAGGGTGAGGTTTTAGGCAAGGTCGCATACTACGACCAGCTCCTCGCCAACTATGCTGATGATCGTGTGAAGGTCCTAAGGAACAAGGTGATAAGCGTGCTACAGGGATACACGCCGGAGAGCAAGATCCCTGAACTTAGGGCGGCTATCACGGCGGTCGAGGAGGAGCTAGGGGAGAAATTCTTCTTTCAGGTTGAGGACCCTGGCCCCGAAGACCATAACGCGCCGACGCCTCCGATGGATTTTAAGCCCTCATTCCTGCAGCCCCTCTGGACCCTTACGTCCTTGAGAGGGTGGCCCTTATCCAACGAGATCAACCCCGGTTACATCACGATACTTGTCTTCTGCTTCCAATTCGGCCTGATGTTCGGGGACATAGGTCAGGGACTGATATTCCTGCTCCTGGGGATATTCCTCTCCAAGAGGTTCAAGAGGGGGATGATGTCGAAGCTGGGGACACTTTTCGTCCCTATGGGGATCTCGGCGATCATCTTCGGCTTCCTCTATGATTCGATCTTCCTGATCGAGGGCCTACTTTACCACCACCACACGGTCCTGAGCGTGAAGATCCCCGCCCCGATATACGGGTTGTTAACGGTCCCGCTCCCGAACCCGATCACGAACACGACGGGCCTGATGAAGCTAGTCTTCATGATAGCCGCCATCGAGGTCATCATCGGACTAGTATTAGGGGCGATTAACCAGATCAAGAAGGGAAACCCCGTCGGCGCCCTCGGCGAGCACGGCCTCGGCATGATCCTCTATATCGTCGGCCTCTACCTCTCAGCGATGTACTTCATACAGATAGGTATGAACTTCATGGCGGTCCTCAGCCACTGGACCTTCTACATGATGCTCAGCGGGATGGCGCTCAGCTTCCTCGAGCCCATAATCCACTCGATCCAGCACGGGCACGGCATCGGCATGGAGCCCATAGGGGAAGGCGTCGGAGGCATGCTGATGACCTTCGTCGAGGGACTCGCCAACCTGTTCAGCTTCCTCCGTATCGCGGCGTTCGCCCTCGCCCACGCGAGCCTCGCCATCGCGGCCGAGGCCCTCACAGAGGCCCTTGGCATCACGGGGATCGGCCTGGTGATCATGAACGTCATCGCGTTGAGCTTCGAGTTCGTCTCGAGCTCGGTGCAGTCGCTGAGGCTGCTGTACTACGAGTTCATGGGCAAGTTCTTCACGGGCGGAGGGGAACCGTTCAAACCCTTCATGGTTAGAAGGAAAGAATAACACTCTCCTGATAACCATCCAATATTCCTAAATTTTCAACTTTATCTTGGCCAAAGAAACTGTACGCCTGTATTGTGAATGTTAGAAGAAAGGGAGTAAATGACCTCAGGGAGACGCAATTCGTCTTGTGAATCTGGTTGAGAAAATAATAGTGAGAGCTGGAGATGTCAGGGTTCCAAGAACAGCTGTGCTCATGATGGTCTTGGGATGACAACGTATTTCATGAGTTCCTGGGAGGAGATCCCCTGGGCCTTCCCCCAGCCGACGCCGACGAGGTTGTCCTTCTCGATCTCGCTGTAGACCAGGTACGCCATGATCACGTTGAAGCCGAACGCGTTTGTGGCCTTGCCGCTGGTGACGGTCTCGTATTTGTGCCTTCTCAGGCCTGTCCTGATCAGGGCGACGTCTCCCGTGTATATCGGTGAGAGGACCTTAGCGTAGCTTTCCCCGAGGCTCTCTATCACCTTCTTGAGGTCCTTGGTCTCGATGACCTCCCTGAGCTTCTCCAGTGAGATGCTGTAAGTGGCCGGGAATATCTCCTCGAGGTTTGCCCCGCTCTTTGATCCCTGCCTCTGCTTCATCGCCACGAGGAAGTTCTCTATGTCAGCCTCGTACTCGACTATGTTGTAGACGATGCGCCTATCCCTCTCGGGGAGATTCTTCACGGCCTCGAAGATGGCATTCGCGAAGACGTGGTTGAGGACCAGCTCCAGCGGCCATATGGCCTCGTATTGCTCGTACAGTTTGAGCTTTGTGATGACCTCTGAGTAGGGTGTCCCCTTGAGGCGGTTCACGGCCTCGCCTACAGAGGCTGAATCAGCCAGCTCCCTGTAGCTTGGGACGAGGTACGGGTTGATGGGCACGAGGGACCCCATGATCTTCTCTGAAGGAAGGCCGCTGAACTTCCCCCTGATGATTCTCTTAAGATTCAGGGTCTCGAACCTGAGGTAGTAGTATGTCTGGAGGAAGTCTCCGATCTTCTGGGGCGTTAGGTCGACTATCTTGAGGACCCTCTCCAGGAACTTCTCGTAGAAGACCCTCTCAAGGGCGATGGGCACCATGCTGGTGCCCTCGACGGTGATCCGGCCGTATGGTGTCTCCGCGAGCCTCTCCAGGAACTCCTCGACGTCCTTGGACTCCGCCAGCCTCTGGGTCTGCGCCTGGCTCAGGAGGTTAGCGATGAGGGCGTGGGTCCTGATGACCACGTAGGAGAGGCCCAGCTTCATTCCCTTCGAGATGCCAGTGCACCTCCTATGCGCTTCATCCTGACGAGCTCCTCGAGGCTCTCCTCGTCGAGCTTACTCTCGATGAACTTGATGACCTGCCTGTAGGATGGGATCACGGTGTTCTCGAGGGCGTTGACCTTCCTGTTCGTCTTCCCCAGCTCGTCCGCGATCCTCTCAGCCCGCGCCTCGAACTCTGCCAGCTGTATGATCGCCTCGAGGATCTCGTATACCTTCCCCGAGGCGTGTGCCAGTGTTATGTCCAGCTCCGCCGTGACCTGTGGCTTCGAGAGGATCTTCACGTACGGGTAGCGGACCCCCATGACGCTCATGGGCAGGATCTCCAGCTTGAGGGCGCTCTTGACCGAGCTGGCCTGACTCCCCACCTCGGTGGGGCCAAGGGAGATGTAAGCCGCGGTCAATGCGTCGTACGCCTCCTTCAGGTTGTTTAGGAGCAGGCTACGCCTGCCCTTGAGTATGTCGATGGAGGCGGTCAGCTCCTTGGCGAGGTGGTCCCTCTTCAGCTTGAGGAACTCGCATCCTCGCTCAATGAAGCCTATACGTCTCTTCATCTCCATGAGATAGCCCTTTGTGGGCCGGACTCCGCTAATCATCGACAAGGTTATCCTGTTCTCTTATGTGCAGGGTGGAACTCCTTGATGTACGACTCCCTGATCCTGATCAGGTCCTCCTCGGGGAGGATGGACAGCAGGTCCCAAGCGATGTCGAGGGTCTGCTCTATGCTCCTGTTCTCGTGTGGCCCCTGATTGACGAACCTCTGCTCGAACTGGTCAGCGAACTCAAGCCAGGTCCTCTCCCTGTCGCTGAGGCCCACGACTCCGACGATCCTGACGAGTCCACGGGCGCGGGTCCCCTCGGCGTAGGCCATGTATAGCTGGTTTGAGACGTCGCTGTGGTCCTTCCTCGTCGTCTTGGCGCCTATGCCGTCCTTCATCAGCCTTGATAGGCTCGGAAGGACGTTCATTGGGGGGTAGATCCCCCTCAGGGTGAGGTCCCTCTGGAGTATGAGCTGCCCCTCTGTGATGTACCCCGTGAGGTCTGGGACGGGGTGGGTGATGTCGCCTGCGGGCATGGAGAGGATGGGCATGAGGGTCACCGACCCCGGCTTGCCCTTGATCCTGCCTGCCCTCTCGTATATCGTGGCCAGGTCGCTGTAGAGGTATCCGGGATAGCCCTTCCTCGTCGGAATCTCCTCTCTGGCGATGCTGATGCTGCGCAGCGCCTCCGCGTAGTTCGTCATGTCGGTCATGGTGACGAGGACGTGCATCCCCATGTCGAAGGCGAGGTACTCAGCGATGGTCTGAGCTATCTTGGGGGTGACCAACCTCTCGATGGGCGGGTCATCGGCGAGGTTGAGTATCATCACCGTCTTGCTGAGGGCGCCCGTCTTCTCGAACTCCGTCCTGAAGTAGTCGGCCTCCTCGTTCTTGATACCCATGGCGGCGAAGACGATGGCGAACTCCTCCTCCTTTCCGGGGATCGTGGCCTGCCTGGCGATCTGGGCGGCGAGCTGGTTGTGGGGGAGCCCCGACTCGCTGAAGATTGGGAGCTTCTGCCCCCTGACGAGGCTGTTCATGCCGTCTATGGCGGAGATCCCAGTCTGGATGAACTCGCTGGGCACGTCCCTGGCAGCGGGGTTGATGGTCCCGCCGTTGACGTCCCTCACGTCTGTGCTCAGAGGCGCCGGCATACCGTCGAGGGGCCTGAAGCTGCCGCTGAAGACCCTGCCGATGAGCTCGTCTGATACGGGGATCCTGAGGACGTCGCCGGTGAACCTGATGTCGACGTTTATGTCGAGGCCGCTGGTGCTACCGAAGCACTGGATCATGGCCCAGTCCTTCGAGACGTCGAGGACCGAGCCCGTGATCTCCTCGCCCGTGGGCCTCCTTATCCTGACGACCTCGTCGTAGGAGACGCCCCTCACGTTCTGGACCATGAGGATGGGCCCCTTTATCTCGCTCGTGGTCTTGTAGATGAGTCCGGACTCTTCAACAGTCAATTCTATTTCACCTCGTACTCCATTGCCAGCCCGTCTATCTGCTTCCTCATCTCGATGCGGGCTTTACTGATGGGCTCCACTCCCCTCTCCTCCTTGAGCCTCATCAGGGTCTTCACGATGCCGAGGTCCCTCACCTTCTCGATGGGTATCCCCTTCCTGATGAGGGGGTCGACGAGGTCGTAGAACTCGATCATTATCTTGAGGAGCTTCGCCTGCTTCTCGGCCTCGCAGTAGGTGTCGACCTCGTGGAAGGAGCTCTGGACCAGGAACCCCTCCCTGAACATCTCGGCCATGAGCAGGACTAGCCTCTGCTCGTCTGGGAGCGCCTTCTCCCCTATTATGCGGGCGGTCTCCTCGATCTGTGAGGCCTCCTCGAGTAGGCCCAGGGCCTTCGCCCTCATCCCTTCCCACTCGCGGTCCTGGTTGGACCACCATTCTGAGGCGACGCCCATGTACCTCGTGAAGCTCCTGAGCCAGTTGATGGCGGGGAAGTGGCGCCTGTAGGCGAGCTCGCTGTCCAGGGCCCAGAAGGTTCCTATGAACCTCAGAGTGTTGGTGGTGACGGGCTCACTGAAGTCGCTCCCAGGCGGCGATACGGCCCCGATTAACGTCAGGCTGCCGAGCCTCTCGTCAGTCCCCAGAGTCTGTACCCTCCCGGCCCTCTCGTAGATCTCCGCGATCCTGTCAGCCAAGTAGGCAGGGAAGCCGGCTTCGGCTGGAATCTCCTCGAGGCGGCCCGATATGTCCCTGAGTGCCTCGGCCCACCTCGAGGTCGAGTCTGCGAGGACGACGACGTCGTAGCCCATGTCCCTATAGTACTCGCCGAGGGTGAGACCCATGTAGATGCTCGCCTCCCTGGCGCTGACAGGCATGTTGCTGACGTTGGCGACGATGATGGTCCTCTCGATGAGCTTCCTACCGCTCCTAGGGTCGGTTATCTCCGGGAAGTGGGTGACGACGTCAGCCATCTCGTTTCCACGCTCCCCGCACCCGACGATGACGATGATGTCGGCATCAGCCCACTTACTGATCTGCTGGAGGGTGACGGTCTTGCCGGTCCCGAATCCGCCCGGGATCGCGGCGGCCCCGCCCTTCGCGCAGGGGAAGAAGGTGTCGATCACCCTCTGACCCGTCAGGAGGGGCTGGTTCAGGGGCAGTCTCTCCCTGATGGGCCTCGGGCGCCTCACGGGCCACCGCTGCATCATGGTGATATCCACCACACCCGAATCGGTCTCCAGCTCGCCTACGACGTCCACGACGGTGAAATCCCCGGACTTGATCGATTTGATCGTCCCGGTTTGTCCTGGGGGCACCATGATGCGGTGCTCGAAGGAGGCGGTCTCCTGGACGGTGCCTAGGACGTCGCCTTCAACGACCCTGTCACCGGCCTTCACCTTCGCATTGAAATTCCACTTCTTCTCCCTGTCGAGGGGGGCGATGTTCGTGCCCCTGGAGACGAAGGGCCCGGTCAGGTCCCAGAGCTTAGTCTCTGAGCGCTCGATGCCGTCCACGATGGTGCCCATGAGCCCGGGGCCCAGCTCTGCTATCAGAGGCGAGCCCGTGTCGATGACTGGCTCCCCCGGCCTCAGGCCACTCGTCGCCTCGTAGCACTGGATGTAGGCGGTCTCCTTGCTCAGGCGGACAATCTCGCCCATCAGCTTCAGGTTCCCAACCTCTATGAGGTCACCCATCTTGGGCTCCTCTTCGAACTTCGACACCACAAGGGAGCCGTTGATTCTCTCTATTCTTCCTTCAAGTGGCATCTCTAGATCACTCCCAGCTTCTCGGCGATCCTTGCCTCCATAATCCTCCTGACCCTCTCGAGCCTCCCCTCGAGAGTATTGTAGTAGACCTTGTCTCCCATGGGATTCTTGATCACAACTCCGCCGAGGATTTCCACGGGCTTTTCGTCGAGCTTAAGAGTCATGCCTTCGAGAGTTTCTCCTATCTTCTTCAGGTTCTTCCTCAGGTACTCCATGTCCCTCTTGTTGGCGGAGACGATGAACTCGTTTCCCCCGATGGCCAAGACGCCCTCCTTGATGAGCTTGTTAAGGATGACGCCGTAGTCGTGATCCTCGGATTTTATCTCAACTACATCCTTTAGCCTGTTCTCCACTTGGCTGTACACTTTGGACAGCATCTCGGCCCTGGCTGTCATGAGGGCCTTCCTGCCCTCGAGCTCCGTCTGCCCGATGATCCTGTCCCTCACAGTCTTGAGCTCGGATCCCATGAGCTGTAGGATCTGCCTGTCGGTCTCCGTGTTTATCCTCGCCCGCTCGGCTTCAGCTGCCTTGAGGATCTCCTCGGCCCTCTTCTCGGCGTCGGCCAGTATCTTGTTCCTCTTCTGTACGGTCTTCTCTATTAGGCCGGTTTCCATCCCGATTGACTTGCTCACTTCGGCAGCACCTCCTCGAGGACAAGATCGGCGGCCTCGTCCTTCCTCTTTTTAGGGATCTTCACGAGTTCCTCCACCTTCTTCACGTAGTCTTCAGAAATCTTCTCCGCCTCTTTCTTGGCCCTCTTCTCCTCAGCTGCAATGAAATCGTCGATGCCTGTGCCCCTCTGAGCTCTACTCCGTCGATAATCAGCGTCCGCTTTTGCCGAAGTTACTAACTCCTCTGCCTTCCGCCTAGCCTCCGAGATCTTCCTCTTGGCCTCAGCATCTGCATCGTCCAGAAGTTTCTGGAGGCGTCCTCCGATTGAAAGAATTCTCTCCATCTCCATTTTTTACAACTCCAACTTTGTGCCAATGGCTAACGAGACAACCGCCTGGAGCTCCTCCATCCTCATCCCCGTCTCCATTGTAAAATCGGGCACGAGGGCGAACACCGGTGTTATATCTCCCCTCTTCATGACCTCCTCCCGGGTAGAGTAGGTATCCTTAGCGAAACGCTCAGGGATTAAAATAAGGTTGAACCTGCTCTCTTCGATGAGTCTCTGGAGGATTTCTGCCACGGCCTTTCCCGTGCTCGCATCATAACCTCTGGCTCCGATAAGCTCGAATGCCGTGATGAAAGAAGGGGGACCTATGACAGCTACGCTCATTTCCTAATTGTCAAGGGTTCTGAATTAAAAAAACTTATGTCAAGCAACGTGTTTTCAAATTTTTCAAATAGGTAAAACGAGTTTTTCCACCAACATTTTTTTTTGGGGAACCTATAAAATCCACGTATGCGATTTCGGAAATGTTCTCAGGTTGAGACGAATCATTATTGATGACGCTCAATCTTGAATTTGCTGAGAAATACGCTGAAGGTTAGTTGTTTATGCATATTATTTTCCCGAATAAAAGAAAGAGACCTAATTTAATCGTTATGGTTTAATGGAATATATGTTGAATGAAGACCTCGATTGCGTTAGTAAAAAACGCGGGCCAAATTCCGAATACTATCGAAAGGGCGCTTAGAGAGAGAAGGGCTATTGTCATGTTAATTGGGATCTCCTTTATTCCCTTCAGGCTCTCCGGCAGTTTCCCGTAAAAGATCCGCCAGATAGTCCTGAACTCATAGGCTAGTGTAATCACCGTCGCTAGTGACCCTGCGAGGATAGCTACAGCGAGTTCGAGACTCGAAGAAGCGAAGCCCCTTTCAAAGGCACCTGAGAGAAGAATGAACTTGGATTTAAATCCAACAGCAGGCGGTACTCCTCCAATTGTGAGGAAGCCGATAAGGCAAGCTATGACGACTATTGGGAGTTTCTCGGCTAGCCCCCCGAGCTTCTCCATGTCTCGTGTCCCAGCCCTATATTGGAGTGCTCCTGCTACCAAGAAGAGGAGGGCTATAGCTAAGCCGTGGCTGATACTATAGTAGATTGCTCCGAGGACCCCATAACCAACGTATGTGAAAACTCCTAGGACGCAGTAGTTCATCTGGCTCATGCTCAAGTAGGCTACTAGGCGTTTGGTGTCTTTCTGGACCAACGCCATGGCTCCAGCATAGAGGATTGTAAGGAGTGCCCAAAGCATGAACCAGCCGCTTACACCGGAAAGGACCTCTTTGAAAGGAGGCATTAGCCTCGCGAGGGAATATGTGCTCAGCAAGACCGATGTAGCCCCCAAGACGGCGCTGACTGGGGCAGGTGACTCGGCGTATGTGTTTGGCATCCATCCGTGAAGGCCGAGGCCCCCGATCTTGACCAATAGGCCGAGGATTATGGCAATGCCTATCCAGAAAGCCATGGGACTCTCCCCGATATGTGTGAGAGCGGCAATATCGAAACCTCCTACCGCCCAACTAGCCGCCAGTATTCCCATCAACAGGGATCCGCCGCCCACATTGGTCCATATGAAATATTGGTAACTTATCTTAACACGATCTCCGTAGCCGTACATGAATACGAGTAACCACGAGAATACCAAGGCGCACTCAAAGAACAAGTAGAACTCGATAAGGTTAGTCGAGAGCATCGATCCAACGACGCTCCCCGCGTATAGCAAGAAGAAGGTGTAGAAGGTCGCATATTTTGCGTTGGTCTCAGGTATGTCGCCACTCTGCAACCTCCTCTCCATATAGGGAATGGAGAATAAAGCCACGAAGGCGAAGACGAATATGAATGCGAAGAGGATAGGGACGCTGAGTCCATCGGCTAAGAACCCAAAGGTGAGCCTCACCGGAGCTAACGTCCAGATGAACTCCTCCAGGATTGATTCGTGCTCCACCACAGGTATGAGCAACCCATACACAAAAGTTGCGCAGAAGAGTATCGCAGCGACCAGATAGCCCACGCTTTTACCAATTTTCCTACCGAGCAGATAGACTATCGGTGCCGGAAGAATGGTAAGGAGAACCATCACAAATAGCAGATTGTTAATCATCACCTTTCACCTCACACATGTATGAGTTGCTCCACCACCTGCAGCAGCGGATCAAGAATGGGTTTCGGATAGATGCCTAGCACGATGGAGAGCAGGCAGAGGACTAGCATCGGTATTGTCATGT
>CAZVMI010000037.1:0-10566 GCA_964628365.1 uncultured Candidatus Bathyarchaeia archaeon
TGAGGCAGATCCTCCCCGGGGTGCTCTTCTGCGTAGCCCTCGCCACACTATCGATAGCCGCCTGGACAATGTACAAGCCCGTCAGCGGAATGATGTGGGCGTTCATCATAAGCATCGTCTTCGTCAACCTCCTCGGCGTCCCGGAGCGGTTCAGGGCTGGCGTCGCATTCTGCTCGAATCAGCTCCTTAAGACCGCCGTCGCCCTGCTCGGTCTCGTGACGAGCGCCCTCATCTGGGGGCAGGTCGGCGTCGGGGTCGTCAACGCCCTCACCGTCATCGCCTTCTCCCTCGCCCTCAGCCTCTGGCTCGGCGGGAGGCTCGGCCTGAGCAGGCGCCTCTCCGCCCTAATCGGCGTCGGCACAGCCGTCTGCGGCGCCTCCGCTATAGCGGCGCTGGCTCCAGCCGTCGGCGCCAAGGAGGAGGAGACTGGCCTCGCCGTCAGCGGCATCACACTCTTCGGCCTAGCGTCCATGTTCCTCTATCCATACCTCTTCCTGAACACCGCCGTCGGCGACTGGCTCGCCCAGAACAGCAACGTCTACGCCGTCTGGGTCGGCTCCGGCATCCACGAGACGGCTCAGGTGATAGCCGCCGCGGGGGCGCTAGGGCCAGACGTGACCAGGCCCGCGATGCTCATCAAGTCGGTCCGCATCTTCATGATCGGACCGATTGTCTTCCTATTTACTACCCTCCTAGCCGGCGTGTCAGGCGGCAGGAAGA
The DNA here is from genome assembly GCA_964628365.1 of uncultured Candidatus Bathyarchaeia archaeon. Classification (GTDB taxonomy): domain Archaea; phylum Thermoproteota; class Bathyarchaeia; order TCS64; family TCS64; genus UBA8941. The sequence goes on from CAZVMI010000037.1 coordinate 721, forward strand.
CGAAGTTTGTGGTTCCCCTCTTCGCCGTCGCCTTCGTCGTCAACTCGCTCCTCTGCGCCCTCCTCGACTCATACGCCCCAGGCCTCATCGCGGCCGGCTTCGACTGGACATGGATCAAGGCAGCCCTCTCCAGCTGGGTGATACCCTTCCTTCTGGCGACGGCCTTCGTCGGCGTCGGCTCCAAGGTCAGGCTCAGGAGCATCGCGGGGCTAGGAGCCAGACCCTTCGCCGTCGCCGCCACAGTCGCGGTCGCGGCCGGAGCCGTCTCTCTCCTGATGGCGGCCCTCGTCGCTCCAATGATCCCAGCCTGAACAAACCACCGGTTCCATCGCCTCCCCGGACCACCCATGTCTTCGATAGACAATTAACGGCGTATGGCCCAGTCATATACTGGTCACAGCACTTGGTCACTGTTTCAAGCCGACTGATCTTCAGCCACCTCGAGGAGCCGCGGGTGAGGCGAATGTTCGACCTGTTGGAGAACGACACCGAAGTCCAGGCCTACCTTAGGCAGTCAAACATCATGGTGGTGAACAGGATGCACTACAACGACCACGGCCCCGTCCACGCCAGGATAGCCGTCGGGAGCGCCCTGGAGATCTTCGACCTCGTCGCCTCGAGCGTGGAGCCCACGACGGTGAGGGACGGCGTCTGCGACTACGAGGGGGCCAAGCTCGTCGTCCTCTGCGGCTCCTACCTCCACGACCTCGGCAACGCGGTCCACAGGGACGACCACTTCCTCCACAGCTGCTACCTCGCTGCCCCCATCCTCGACAGGCTCCTCCCGGAGGTCTACCCCGGCGAAGAAGCAAAGATCCTCGGCGTCAAGTGCGAGGCCCTCCACACCATCTACTCCCACGAGGAAGATGTGCAGAGCCTGAGCGTCGAGGCTGGCTCGGCGAAGGTCGCTGACGGCACGGACATGGCTGAGGGGAGGGCGAGGATACCCTACAGGACCGGTAAGGTTGACATCCATAGCATATCGGCGACGGCGATAAAGCGCGTCGACATAGAGCGGGGCGAGGAGAAGCCTGTTAGTATAAGGGTTCACATGGACAACCCTGCCGGCGTCTTCCAGATCGAGGAGGTGATAGGGAAGAAGGTGAGGACATCAGGGATCGAGCACCTCGTCGAGCTCGTCGCCATCGAGAACGGCAGGGAGATAAAGACGATAGGGTGATCCTCCGCCAGCTAAGCTCCCTGTTCTACCTGCATCTCGGGCGAGCCTATTGGTCCGAGGACCGACTCACACCACCGCGCGACGCCCATCAGCCTCGCCTCCTCGAACGGCGGAGCCGTCAACTGGACGCCGAGGGGCAGGCGCAGGCTGCTCAGCCCTGAAGGCACGGTTATCGTCGGGAAGCCGGTGAGGCTCCAGGGAGAGTTGAAGGCGGCGTCGCCGGTCGAGCTCAGCCCCTGGGGCGCCGGCGACGTGGTCGAGGGCGTGAGGACGCAGTCGAGACCCTCCATCGCTGCCAGCATCTCGCCCGTGAACCTCCTCCTCACCCTCTGCGCCTGAAGGTAGGAGGTCGCCGGGACCAGGAGGCCGGAGGCGACGTAGCCGCGGATGTTCTGGCGGTAGCCGGCCATCTTCTGCTTGAAGCTCTTCTCGTGGACGGCCGCGGCCTCCACCGCCATGATGATCCTGTGGGCGTCGTGGACTGCCTTGAAGCTCGCGGGCAGCTTCATCTCGACGACCTCCGCGCCCCTCCCCTCGAGGCGCCTCAGGGCGGCGTCGAAGCCCTGCTTGACCTCGTCGTGGGCCACCCTCACGTAGAACTCCTTGGGGACGCCGACCCTAGGCGGCGGAGCCTTCAAGACCCTCGACGTCTGGGTCCCGGCGACGACGTCAAGTGCGAGGGCGGCATCCTCAACGGTGCGCGTGAAGAGGCCGACGTGGTCGAGGCTCCAGGCGAGTGGGAATATGCCTTCCCTGCTGATGAGGTCGTACGTCGGCTTGACGCCGACTACGCCGCAGTACGAGGCGGGTCTGATGGTTGAGCCGCCTGTCTGGGAGCCGAACGCGAGGGGCACCATGAGGGAGGAGACGGCGGCGGCTGAGCCGCTGCTTGATCCTCCCGGCGTGTGCCCGAGGTTCCAGGGGTTCCTCGTCGGCGCGGGGTCGAGGTAGGCGAACTCCGTCGTCTCCGTCTTGCCTACGACCACGGCCCCCGCCTCCCTCAGCCTCTTGACCACCTCGGCGTCGCCCTCTGGAACGTGGCTCGCGTAGAGCTGGGAGCCCATCGTGGTCCTCAGCCCAGCTGTGTTGTAGATGTCCTTCAGGCCAACTGGTATCCCGTGGAGGGGTCCCCTGATCTTGCCCTGCCCGGCCTCGTCGGCCATCTTCTCGGCGGCGGCCCTCGCCCCATGTGGGTCAAGGGTGACCCATGCCTCGACCTTGGGCTCCAGGACCTCGATCCTCTGGAGGATCGATTCGAGGAGGTCGACGGGGGATAGCTTTCCTCCCCTTATGAGCCTGGACGCCTCAACTATCGTCAGGCTGTGAGGCTCCAAGTCCCCTAGCTCCCCCTCCTGCGCCCCGGCGCGGTCTCCGGCTCGTCCTCTGGGCCGAGCTTCACGTTGCCGAGGACCCAGATGGCCTCCGCCGTCCGCTCAAGGATAGTCCTTATCTCGGAGACGGCCTCCCGTCCCCAGAGCTGGGTCGCGGTGTCTAGGAAGTGGTTGACGTATTCCCGCCGGGCCTGATCCTCGCCCATAATATATCAGATTTAGATTAGTGTAAGGATACTTATGGGCTGCGCCGAATTCAAGCCTAAAAATCCGGCTTCCAGCTTCTACGGGTATGTCTGAGCCTGAGGAGACAGAAGCAAGGTCGATGAGCGCCGGCGACGGCGTCGTCCAGTCTTCCCTCACAGCCTGCAGCCTCAGGACGGGTATGATGCTCGGTCTGGGCTGATGAGACGTTTCCGCCGCGGTTCACATTAAAGGGCGGGAGAGGGTTGTTTCCTCGCCAGCTCGGCGGCGAGTGCTATGTAAACCTTCGCCTGGTCGACGAGGTTTTCGACGTAGACGAGCTCGTTGGGGCCGTGTGCGTGCTCTCCCTTTGGCCCGAAGCCTATCGTCTGGATGCCCGCCCTCCTGTAGTAGGCGCCGTCCGTGCCCCCCGCCCACTCGACGAAGACCTCGGGCTCCCTGCCTAGCGCCGCGGGTATGGCCGCGTAGAAGGCCTCGCTGAGCTCCGTGTCCGGCGACGTGTAGTTAGCAGGGTTGTAGACCCAGTTACCGCTCTCGTCCTTGGGTGCCACGATCTCCCAGCTCCATGAGGGGTCGCCCTTCCCGGCCTCGTCTAGGGCGGTCTTCACCTCGGTGACTACGGTGTCCGCCGTCTCGCCGGGTATGAGGCGCCTGTCGACGCCGATGACGCACTCGTCTGGGACCTGGTTGGAGGCTGTCCCCGCCTGTATGCTGTTGACGCTGAGGACAGGGCTCCCGATCCATGGGTGGAACTTGTCTATGTGCTTCTCGAGCGCCAGCACCCCCTTCGCCGCCCTTGCTATGGCGTTGACGCCCTCCACTCTGGCGTAGGCGGTGTGGGTGGCTCTCCCCTTGAACCTGATCTTGAAGCCGAAGCCGCCCCTCTCGGCTATCCTGACCTTGAGGTCGCTCTTCTCGCCTATGACGACGTAGTCTGGTTTCCTGAGGTTCCCTTTCCAGATCTCCGAGAGGAGGACGCGTGTGCCGTGGGTGGCTCCCTTCTCCTCGTCCGGGACGAGGTGGACGCCCACCGAGAGGGGTAGCCGCATCTCCTTGAGTATCCCCAGGACGTGGATCATGACGGCGCAGGATGACTTCATGTCGCTGGCGCCACGGCCGTAGAGCTTGCCTTCCTTCACCACCGGGTCGTAAGGGTCTGTCTCCCAGGCGTCCCTCGACGCTATGGGCACCGTGTCGAGGTGGCCGTTGAAGACGAGGAGGCGTTCCGCCTCGGGGTTGATGGATGCCGTCAGTATCGGGCGCTCAGGCGGTCCGTAGAGCCTTGTCTCGACCCCCATGCCACTCACAAGCTCCTCGGCGAGCTCAACCACCTCCCTCTCGTCGCCCGTGACGCTCGGGACCCTGATGAGCTTCTGGGCCATTTCGAGTATCGCACCCCTGTCTATGCGGGAGAAGACCTCATCCAACCTGGGCTTGTCCATTTATTTCACGCGTATAACCTGGCCACAGGAGATATATTAGGCAGGGTACATGGCGCCTAGGACGACAGCCTTCCTCGCCCCAGTCGCACCGGGGATGTTGGCAGGGTTGCCCATGACGTGCTCGTTGGCGAGCACAGCCATGAGGACGGCCTCCTTCGACTCCGCGGGTATGCCGAGGAGGTTACTCTCCCCCACGGGCACCGGTTTAAGCCTGGAGGCTAGGCACTCCATCATGTAACGGTTCCTGGCGCCGCCGCCGGAGATGTAGACCTCGTCAACGTGACCCCCTGACTGGAGCAGCCCCTCGTATGCCCTAGCTATCGACCCCACCGTGAGGGCGGTCACTGTCGCCATCAAGTCCTCGAAACCGATGCCCCTCCTCTCCGCCTCCCTGATGACCCTTGAGGCGTAGGGCTCGCCGAACTCCTCCCTCCCCGTAGTCTTAGGCGGACGCCTCGCGAAGTACGGGTTGGCTAAAAGCTCTTCCAGGAGCTCAGCGTTGACACACCCCTTAGCGGCCGTGCCTCCGTCTTCATCGAAGGCTTCGTCGGTATAATGTCTGACGACGGCGTCGATGACCATGTTCCCCGGACCAGTATCGAAGGCCACCACGTCCTCGATCTTCGCCGCGGCGGGGAGGTAGGTGAGGTTGGCGATGCCTCCGATGTTCTGGAGAATTCGGCTTCGCGTCGGGTGGCGGTGCATAATGTAGTCTATGTACGGGGTGAGGGGCGCCCCCTCGCCTCCTGCGGCCACGTCCGCCTTCCTGAAGTCGGCGACTGTAGGGACCCCCGTCCTCTCGGCGATGATCGCCGGCTCCCCAACCTGTAACGTCGACCTCACCTTGTAGCCAGCGATCTCACGCCAGCTGGGTAGATGTTGTACGGTCTGGCCGTGGGAGCCGATGAGGTCAACCTCCCTAGGCTCTAAGCCGGCCTCGCTCATCAGCTTCAACGCGCTCTCAGCGAAGAACTCTCCGAGGACGAAGTTCATCACGCATATCTTTTCCACCGTCGAGGTCTCTGGACTGAAGAGGCCGAAGACTGCTCTCCGTAGTTCCGGTGGGTAGGGGTTGGTCATGGAGTGGAGTATTCGTATCCTAGTCGACGTGCCTGAGCCGGTGATCTCCGTGGCGACGGCGGAGACGCCGTCGGCGGAGGTCCCCGAGATGAGACCTATGATCCTACGGGTCTCCTTTCTCCTCATCAGATTCAATCGGTCGAGGAAGGCCATCACCGCACCTCCTTCTCGTAGACGACCCTGCCCTCGACCATGGTGAGCATGACTGAGAGGCCCCTGTCTAGGACCGTTATGTCGGCGTCCATCCCCGGGGCGATGCTCCCCCTCCTGTCTGCCGCCCCAGCTACCCTCGCAGGCGTCGTGGACGCCATCTCCACAGCCTCACGGAGCGGCGCGTCCGCCCTCTCGACCATGTTCCTGACGGCGTCGCACAACCTGATTGTGCTCCCGGCCAGCGTCCCCGACTCCAGAAGGCTCTTGCCGTGCCTCACGGCGACCTTCATCCCGCCGAGGCTATAATCCCCGTCCGGCAGGCCGGCTGCCGCTATGGAGTCTGAGACGAGGGCGGTCCTGCCGGCCCCCTTGAGGCGGGCGACGATCCTCAGGACGGCTGGGTGGATGTGGTAGCAGTCGGCGATGAGCTCGACCGTCACCCTCTCGTCATCGAGGGCGGCACCGACAAGCCCAGGCTCCCTGTGGTGGAGGCTGCGCATGCCGTTGAAGAGGTGGGAGGCGTGCCTGATGCCGTCTTCTATGCCGGCGCGGGCCTCATCGTAGGTCGCGTCCGTGTGGCCGGCGGCTGGGACGATCCCCCTCGAAGCCAGCCACCTGACGGCCTCTAGGGCTCCGTCGACCTCTGGGGCCAGCGTCACCATCCTGAGGCTTCCTCCGGCTTCGAGGCTCGCCTGCCCCAACTCGTCCAATGCAGGCAACCGGATGTGGGCCCTGTTCTGGGCGCCTGATCTTTCCATGCTGATGTACGGCCCCTCCATGTGGAGGCCGAGGAGCCTGGCGCCTCTGGTTCCCCGCTTCGCCGCCTCCCCGATCTCCCTGACCGCCTTCAGGGTCCTCTCATGGGAATCGGTGTAGGTTGTGGCTAGGAACGATGTGACTCCGCCGGCGGCCAGGAAGAGGGATAGACGGTCCAGGCCTCCGTCAGAGGCGTCCATGACATCCTCGCCCGCCCCCCCGTGGACGTGGATGTCCACGAACCCTGGGACGACGTAGCAGCCCTCGAAGTCCAGGACGCGGCCTTGCGGCGCCTTCCCTTCGCTGACTTCGGCTATTCTCCCGTCCTCGACGACGACGGAGCCTCCACCAATCTGTTCGCGAGGGGTGAGGACGTTTCCTTTGATGACGATGGTCTCCGGCATACTCAGCCCCCTCCCGGCCTGTAAATTAGAAAATCTTGCCTCATTTCACCGAACTCCTCCAGCTTCTCCCTCCAGCCGTCCACGATCTCCTGCACGGGTGTTCCCCGGCTCAGCGCTTCCCTGGTCTTGCTGGTCCCGGCGAGGAGGTCGAAGTGGCGGCGCCTGTCGTAGCTGGGCTCGAGCCACCGGAATTCTTCTGGCCATAGTCTTAAGACGGCGGCCAGCATGTGGAGGGCGGTCTCAACCGGCTTGAAGGAGCCCCTGTCGAGGACATGGAGCTGTACGCCGACGCATCGCTGTCCATCGTACTTGGAGAAGGTCGGCGTGAAGGAGCACGCCCTGAAGCGGACGCCCCCGAGGCCGAGGCCGTTCAGCTCCGCCGCCCACCTCTCGCCGTCTATCCACGGCGCGCCCAGGCACTCGAAGGGGCGGGTGGTGCCCCTGCCCTCCGAGACGTTGACCCCCTCGAAGAGGCAGGCCCCTGGGTAGACGGTGGCGGTGTCGAGAGTCGGTATGTTCGGGGAGGGCTGGACCCAGGGGAGCCCCGTCTCGTCGAACCACATCCCCCTCCGCCATCCCCTCATCGGTACGACCGTGAGGTCGGCTCCTATCTCCTGGTTCACGAACCGCGCCAGCTCCCCCATGGTGAGGCCGTGGCGCATGGGTATCGGGTGGAGTCCGACGAAGGACTTGAATTCTGGCTCAAGGATGTTGCCCTCGACAGCCAAGCCATTCACCGGGTTGGGCCTATCAAGGACGATTAGGGAGACGCCGTGCTCCGCTGCGGCCTGGAGGGAGTAGGTCAGGGTGGAGGTGTATGTGTAGAATCTCGCGCCGACGTCCTGGATATCTAAGACGAGGGCATCCACCCCCTCGAGCATCTCGGCAGTGGGCTTCATGAACTCGCCGTAGAGGCTGTAGACGGGGAGCCCCGTCGAGGGGTCGATGCTGTGCCCGACGGGGAGGGCGTCCTGGACGTCGCCCCTCGCCCCGTGCTCAGGGCCGAAGACCGCCTTCAGCTCTACACAGGGATGGCCGTAGAGGGCGTCTAAGGTTGGAGTAAGGTCCCCGGTCACGCCGGTCGGGTTGGTGACGAGGCCGACCCTCGAGCCACGCAGATGCTTCTCAGGGTTCTCGAGGAGGATGTCGACGCCGGCCTTCACGGTCAAGCTGAGACCTCCCCGTAGGCCCTACCGAGGACCTCCCAGAGGGCGCGGGCGTCGCCCGACTCCAGTATGCTGCCGGCTCCCCCCCGGTAGGGCCAAGCGAAGACGGAATCAACGCCGAGGACCTCGGCGGCTCTGACCCCGTCCAGTAGCTCTGCCTCCCTCCCCGTCGGCACCCTAAACGCCTGTAGCCAGAGCTGAGACTTCTTGCCGTGCCTCCTCGCCAGCTCCACGGTCCTGCCCCCGACCTCCCTGAAGAAACTCAGCCCCTGATCCCTGTCCAGGCCCGAGTGGAACCAGTATGGGTCGGTGGCGACCACGTCGACCTCCGGGATGGCGGCTATCTTCTCCCAGTCTGTGATGCCTATAAGGGGGCTCTGGGTGGGGAGGAGGCAGGCGGTGACCTTCAGGCTACTGTCCGCCTCCTTGACCGCCCGGCTGAGCTCGGCGAGGAAGCCGACGGCCCTGTCCTCCCTGAAGGCGATGACCTCGGGGGTGAGCGTCCCGGGCATGAGGCCACCCGTCTCCTCCTCGTAGAGGCGGCGGCACGTGGGGCACCTGCACGCCCAGTCAGGGTCATGCCAGTTGGCGTAGTGGGGCTCGTCCCAGAAGAAGCCGTCGAGCTCCGTCTCCGCCGCCATCTCCTCTACGCTCTTCCTCAGGAACTCCCTGAAGCCGGCGTGGTTGAGGCAGACCGCATTGTACTGGCGCCCCGAGGCGGCTTCCTGCCTGTGCTCGACGTCCCTCATCAGGAAGATGCTGGGAGGCTCCCCGGCGAGGGCCTTCCCCCAGCCCCATAGATCGACGTAGGCTCTCATTCCCCTGACGTGTGCCTCCTCGACTAATGCAGCGACGTTGCGCCTCCAGAACCACCAGTCGAACTCCGATACGGCGAGGAGGACCGCGTTGCAGCCGTGTCCCCGCATCTCGTCGAGGTCGAGCCCCGCCCTGTCGGGGTACATGACGCCGTAATATGAGACGCCTCTCTCCGGGATCATTCTCTCTTCTCCATCTTTTCGAGGGCCAGGCGGAGGATTCCTCCGGCCTCCCCGAGGACCCGTTTGGCCTCCTCGAGGTTGACGCCCGTCTTCGCCATCAAAACCGCCGCCTTGAGGTCGCCTCCCGCCCCGTCCAGCGCCTCCTCCGCCTCCTCAGGGCTCACGTCGGCGACGCCGCCGACGATCCCCACCGCCCGGCGCCTCAGCTTCCTACTCGTGGGCTGTACGCCGATCATGTAGCCGTCGTGGACCATGCCGAGCCTGATCATGGCGGCGGTGGTCAGCATGTTCAGGACGAGCTTCTGGGCCGTCCCGGCCTTCATCCTGGTGGAGCCCGCTACGATCTCTGGGCCGGTCTCGACGACGATGGATATGTCGGCGAGCTCGTTTATTGGTGCGCCCTGGCTGGATGTGACCGACACGGTGCGGGCCCCGTGCCGTTTCGCCTCCCTGAGGGCGCCGACCGTGAAGGGCGTCCTCCCTGAGGCGGAGAGGGCGACTAGGATGTCTCTCCCACTGAATCCACTCGACCTCAGCGCCTCCGCACCGGCCGCCTCGTCGTCCTCGGCAGCCTCGACGGAGCCGAAGACCGCCTCGGGGCCGCCGGCGATGATGGCTCTGAAAAGGTCAGGGGAGACGCCGAAGGTTGGGGGCAGCTCAGCAGCCTCGATTACGCCTAGGCGCCCGCTTGTCCCCGCGCCGGCGAAGAACACCCGACCCCCACCCCTTATCGCCTCGGCGACCGCTTCGACAGCCCTGGCTATTACCGGGATCTGCGTCGCGACTACCCCGGGCACCCTCTGGTCCTCCCTGTTGATGATCCTCAGGACCCCCTCGACCGGCTTACCGTCGATGCCGACGGAGAGCGGGTTCCTGTCCTCCGTGCTCCCCTTCACGTCCAATCCCCCTTCAGCCTCCCAAATGATTTTTCGACTCGCCTCAGGAGACTTTCATCGATCTCAGCCCCGAGCTCCCGGAGGGCGAGGAGGGCCGCCCCGACATCGGGCTCGAAGCGGGGTTCGATTATCCGGCACCCAGGCTGGGCTTCCCCCAGCTTCCTCCCCAGAGCCTCCCTGACAGGGGCGAGGTTGAAGACGCCGCCCGTCAGGGCGACCGGGAAGGCATTCGTCAT
>CAZVMI010000038.1:0-10092 GCA_964628365.1 uncultured Candidatus Bathyarchaeia archaeon
TATGTAGATGTCACAGGGCCTCGCCAGCCCTGGCCACTCCTCGACGTATCCGCCTTCGAGGGTGGAGGCCTGTCCATCGGCGGCACATTGAGGCGCCTGTAGAGCCCATGCAGCGCCTCCGAGAGAGACCCCGCCTCCTCCACGTGCTCCGCCAGGTACCGTGCCTCCCGGAGCAGGTGAGCCCAGCACCTCTGTATACGACCCGTAAAGTTCGGGTAGCTCCTCCACCCGTCACAGACGATGACGCCCCTGAAGCCTTCCCCCAGCATCTCCCGAAGGACCCGCTTACCCCTGCTCCTCCTGATGGCTATCAGCGTCTCGCCCCCTGTAGTGAAGGCCCACGTCCAGTGCCGCACGCCATCCATCCGGACCCCCGTCTCATCCACGTAGACTACCTCTGCGGAGCGTATCCGCTGGAGGATCCTCATGTACTCCGGCCGTAGCCAGCCGCCCACCCGCCTGGCGACGCCCAGCACGGTGGCCGGGGTCACCTGGAGCCCGTACGTCCTCCCGAGGGCCTCACACACCTTCTGCAGAGGCAGCCGTTCCTGAAACTTCATGAGGGTAACCTGTACCAGGGCGTTCTTCCCGAGCCTCCCGCCCGGTGGGCAGTCCGGGTGCCTCGAGACGGTGTGGGACCCGCACTCTCTGCGCGTCCACTCAAACTCAAGAAAATCTATGACCTGCCTGGGTGCGAGGTTGGATATCTCCTCCACGATGTGGTGGTCCACGTAGCTGGGTTTGTCCAGGGGCGCCCCGCAGCTCTCGCACCTCTCTTTAGGCTCCGGGGCCTTCACCACGTCGGGCCTCTGTCTGGGCCTGGTTCTGCCCTGTTGGCCTCTGGGTCTGCCGGGGAACCGTGGGCCTCCGCGGCTTCTGCGGGTGGGGTAGGCTCGTCTGGAGGGTGGTGTGTGGGGGTTCTCGTAGAGGGCTAGCTTGCGCCGTAGCTCTGTGTTTTCCTGCTGGAGCCTGGTATTTTCTGCTGTGAGTTCCTCCAGGCTGGTCTGGAGGCGTTGGCAGTCTTGGCAGGTCATTCCTTGCAGACTACGAGGTAGATGGTTCGGCCCAGGTACTCCTTGGGGCAGGTGACGTGGGCTCCGTTGCCGGTGGGGGTGGCTTTTCTTCGTATTATGTCTTCGATGTCTGCGGTGAGGACTAGTTTTCTGTCTGTTAGTTTGAGCTCCTCCATAATTATCGTATAAACATGTTTATACTTGTGCTTTAAGCTTGTCGGTGAAAAAGCAGAATGCACGCTGAAAACCTGGTTGGTAAAACATGCACAGCCCACTTATAAAGAGCTAAATACGTACAGAGATAAAATATTAAATACCCACTTAACTCTTCTTGGACTTGAAATGTCTGAAAGGAAATTAACAGATACGGATCTCAATGACTTTCTGTTGGGTGCCACCATCCTCGGGACGGGTGGAGGTGGCGGGAAAGATTGGGGCTTGGGCATGCTCAAGTCGCTGAAGGAACTCGACAAGCAGATCACATTAGTCGACCCCGTCAAGGTCGCCGATGAAGCCCTCGTCGTGGGAGCCGCCGGCGTGGGCGGCGGCGTTACACCCGACGTCAAGGAGAAGATAGAGAAGAAGTTCGGGAAAGGACAGGGTATGGGCTCCTTCCTGAAGACCTCCGTCCTCGCCGAGAAGATGATATCAGGCTACTTAGGAGAGGAGATATCAGCCTTCCTTGCCTTCGAGCTTGGATGCGGTAACACGATACTGCCCGCATGCATCGCGGCTCTAAACAACAAGCCACTCGTTGACGGCGACTGCAATGGGAGGGCGGTGCCCGAGATAGAGCTATGTACACTTAACGTCAAGGGCTTCCCATTCACGCCGATAGCCATCGTCACCCCCTGGATGGAGACTATGCTTGTCCAGCATGTCTACGACTACAGTAGGGCTGAGGATATCTGCAGGGCGATGGCGGTGGTCTCGGGAGGGGGCTGCATGACGATGGGCTCCCCAATCAGGGGCAAGGATCTCAAGACCTCGATAGTGAAGAACACCGTCTCAGGCTCAATCAAGCTCGGAAAATCCATCAGGGAGGCTAACGCGAAGGGAAAGGACCCCGTCGACGCCGCGGTCAAGGCCCTCGGCGGCTTCCTCCTCTTCAGGGGCAAGGTCACCCACTTCGAGCGTGATGAACGTGGAGGCTTCATGTGGGGCGAGCACCGCTACGATGGTATCGGCGACTACACCAAGCAGAAGTTCAAGATATGGTACAAGAACGAGAACCAGGTGAGCTGGCTCAACGACGAACCCTACGTCACATGCCCTGACCTCCTATGCGTGCTTGACGCCAAGACCGGCGAGGGTCTCTCCAACTGGGGAACAGACTTCGCCAAGGGCAGGGAGGCAGCCGTAGTAGGGTACAAGATAGATCCCCTCTGGCGGACCGAGAAAGGCCTCCAGATATTCAACCCCGCGCACTTCGGCTACAACATCAAGTACAGGCCGATAGAAAAGATCGTTAAAAGGGACTGATAAGGTCCCATTTTTCTATAATTTCTAAGGGATAGTTAAAACAATCCAGATCAAAAAGCCTTGGTCCAACTATTTTTATCCTTCATCGTATTGAGGAGAGTCTTCTTTCTCATCTTTTTAGATTCCTGAATACCCTCCTTATGAGATAATTAAGATGATTCCTTCAACAACTTACCTCGGTTGAGCCTCAGCAGGACGAGGTACGGGATGCCTACCACAATGAGCCAGAGTATGATTGAGGAGAAAAAGTAGGTTGCAGACAGCTCAACCGTGTAGATCGATGAGTAAATTACGAATGAGGTTCCTACGATCAACCAATATTTGGCGAGTTCCTTAATACTTATCATATTTTATCAGTTCGAACTTTGTGGTTGAGTTACCTACTATATTATTGTGCTGATAAAAAGGGTTCCGGAAAGATGGGTTCAAGAGGTTAATCGGGTAGAATCCTCTTCTTCTCGGCCGGCTTCGGGAAGGCTTTCTTGCTCTGAGAGATCCCTATATCAACCATCATCTGCGCTAGACTCAGTGCCAGCCCCTCCCCTTCCAGTACAGGCACCTTAAGTTCATCCTGAAGCCTTTTAGCGAGGCCGGTTAGTCCAGTGCATCCTAGGATCAAGACATCGGCGCCGTCTTCGATCGCCTTCTTCCCATTTATCGTGAGGCACTCGAACGCCTTCTCTGGATCTGCAATCAATTGAAGGACCGTCAACGGTCTTGCGTGAACGGTTTTTACGTTTTTACCGAGTAACCCCGCTACCTGGCGGCCTGCTTCACCCGAACCTACTACAGGGATGTTTACTGCCTGTTTGGCGGCCTCAACCCCGGGGTCCATCATGCAGCTGACAACGACGGCGTCGTACCCGTTTTTTTCAGCCCATTCCGCCTTCTTGACGACGAAGGGGGCCGCCATGTCGTGGTCGTACATCGACTCGATCGAGGCCGGACCATAATCAATATTCGCGAAATCGACCTCGGTCTCGGGCCTGACGTACGCTCCGACCCTTTTCTTGGGGTCCTTTATGAACTCCTTAGTTATGATAGGTATAATGACTAACAGTTTCATACGTCACACCTCAACTACACTGAAGAATTTTCATATTTAACATTTTTTTATAGATATTACGTTATATACTTTTAAAACTATATATTAAATGGTGATAAAAAGAATATACACACTTAAAAAATGATTTGGCTATTCCTCTATTATCTCGACGTTGGCCCGTGGCACCGTCACGATCTCACCGTCCTCCAGTTTGACGTCGACGACCCTAACGTCGGAACCCGTCTCAACCTTCTTCAGTTGGACTGGAAGGCTCGAGACTGTGCCGATCTTCCCGAAGTACGGGTCCCCTATTATCCTGACGGGGGTGCCAGGCACCATTCCTCTGCTCAGCTCCTCCTCTGACTTGCTGAGGACCAGCTTGTGAGGTATGATTATCTCGGGCCGCAGGACCCCTGCCCTGATCTGGGTGGTCCCATTTATCGCCGCCTCGTGGCCGTCGAACTCCTTCAGGAGGCTGAAGGTCCTGCTGGACATCCTCATCTTCCCGAAGCCCTCGGTGATTATCAGAGTCAGGCCGACCTCTTCCTCGCCCGTTATGGCGACTCCCATCTCATATCCGATGAATTTGGAGAGGCAGTTCCCCTCTATTCCTCCCGCGACGACCCCGATGGCGCCTACTTGTAGAGCCTTCTCAATGGCGTCATATGTCACCAGGCTTCCTCCGATGAGGATCTTTCCCTTATCGTCGGGGGATATCGTTTCGGCCGTCAGTACGTCTTCAGGGGTTCCGATGGCCACCCTTATTTTTCCGTGCCTCTCGCCGCTGATACCGCATATCCCCTGGATGAAGGCGGCATTGGTCTCTATTATTACGCCCTCCTTGGGGATGACCTCGGCCACGGTGCCCCTGACATAGGCTTTGAGTTCCACCGGGATCGGTGGAGCCCTGATCACGACCTGACCCGAACTATCGGATACGGATTCGATGATCCCCGCGAACGGGGAGGCGGCATTCTTCTTTATTAGGCCGAACATGGAGCTTGATTTGGCGATGATCTCATCTTTTTCTACCTTGTCTCCGACCTTCTTGACCATGTAGACGGGCACATCTTCCGACAGTACGCCCAGTATCTCGTCGATCCTCACGACGTTCGGCTCCCCAGGGATATCAGTCTTAGCGACTATGGTGTCGAAGCCCAACTCATCGCCCTTTTTGACGAGTACCTCTCCGAGGATGGGGAGTCTACGGGTTTTCCTTACGACGACCGCCCTCTTGACCTTCATGCCTGGAGTGTAGGCATACGCCTCTTCGGCGGATTTGCCTTTTTCCTTTTTCACCATTTTAGCCACTCCCACCTAAGGCCATCTCCTTGGGATAGGCGCTCATCGAGTTGAACCAGCGCATCAGGGTGCTCCTCCTCTCCTTGTCGTCCTCCGGCAGGCCTATGGGCCTCCCCCTTGTGTCGATCACGACTCCGACTACGCCGCCCTCGATGGTCGCCTCCACGGTTTTCCCTTCCCCTGCGCCCATGTCAAAGTGCTTGACTGGATTTATGGTAGCGGTTGCCTTAGCCCTCTCTGGTAGAGGTACAACAGTGATGTCTCCGAAGACGACCTCCTTCTCGAACAGTGTTGAGTCCTGTGTCTTGATCACGATGTCGGCGACCTTTTCGCCCTGGACAGCTACGCCTTTCGGTGCGATCACCGTTCCGACTCGAACCAGGCAGTCCTTGTCGAATACGCTCCACGCTGCGTCCGGATACGCCATGGAGAGGACGCCGAGGTGGGGCATCATAAAGACGCTGTCCTGGTAGACCTTGGTAACGCCCTCTGGCTGCCAAGCGTCGGTCATTATTAGCATCGACTGTGCCCTGTTGGGGGCGTGGGACAGGAGGCCTCCTGTCCCGACGATGATTTTGATCTTCATCATGTCGATGTAGGTCGACAGCAGGCTGTAGCTCAGCATCTCCCCGATCATCCTGTGCTCAGTGACGGCTCCCTTGAGCCTCGTGGCAATCGTTTTGTGGTGCCCCAATCCCAGCCGCAGCGACTCCCTCGCCACTGCGTGTTCGACAAGCAGGAGCCTCAGTGTCTGCGGTATCGTCGTGGGCCTTATCATCTTGTTCCTCATGACGTTTATTATCTGGTTCTCGTCGGCCTCGAACGGTATCCAGCGCATGATGTTCTTGATGCCGGCTTCCTTGAGTACGTTGCATATGCTGTAGCTCATGCCAAGGTTGGCGCTGACGCTGCGGACGAACCTTCCGTCGAAGATCGAGTACACGTTCGTCGTCGCCCCGCCTAGACCGACCCCTAGGACATTGCACTTCTCCACCTTGGCTATCAGCTGCATGGCCATGCCTTCGCCTGCGGGGGTGGGCAGGATGTCGATGTTCGCCCATTTCATCAGCTGCGAGTACCCCGGGGCGTGGCTCATGACGTGCTCCATGAACAGCTCGTGGATAGCCATCCTCGCGGGCTCGGTGTTCTCCATCTCGAGGACGGGCCGGATGTTTTCGACGATTGAGAGTGCGAACTCCTTTTCCATGAGCTTCTTGATCGCCGGCCGCGCGCTCTTGTTCCCCGCGTAGACCAGGGGGAGGGCGTAGTCCGCGCCGAGCCTGGCCTTTGGAGCGGAGGCGGCGATGAGCTCGGCAACCTGCATCACAAGTTGTATGGTTCCGCCGTCAGTCCCTCCGGCGAGCAGGATCATGTCGGGTCTGAGGTTCCGTATTCGCTCAATCTTCTGGTAATCGGGCCGACCGTCATCCACGGCGATGGCGTCCATGACAATGGCTCCCGCCCCGAGCGCCGCCCTGTTAGCGCTCTCCGCCGTCATCGACTTTATGACCCCAGCAACAAGCATCTGTAGACCTCCTCCGGCGCTGCTCGTCGTGCAGTAGAAATCAACGCCGCGTCCCCCTGAGTGAGGGATGATCATCCCTCCACTCTCAGAAAGGATCTGGAGGTCGGTGAGCTCCTCTATCTCACGGACAGCGTTCTGAACTCCCATACAGACGTTCTCGTAGGGAGCTTCAACAGTCGTCGGCGCCTCTCCACTAAGGAGATATCTCCATTCGTTGTTGATCTTGCGGAACAGCCTTGCCTTCGTGGTGGTGCTGCCGACATCTGAGGCCAGAATATATTCCATTTCAGATTCCGGCCTTTTAACCTGGGCCTGAGTCTTCTCATCGGTTTTCCACACGTGAGATCACCTTCCCACCTCATGCTCTTTTATAAAGATTTATCAGATCGTCTGAAATGTTTAAATTAATTTAATTTTCATCTTTTTTTATCTCTTCTTTTTTACCGCTTTCAGTTTCGTTCTCTAATTCCTCTATTCTTGCTATTAATTTTTCGATGTTCTCTCTCTTCTCGAATGTGTTAATTAATTTAAAGCCTTTATCTTCAAACATAATAAGAAGGGGTGAGAGAAAAAAGGTAGCCAACTCTCCCCCAATATAGAAGAGCGGCCTAAAGGTTCTCAATAACATTATTACCAGGTTAGACCATTCTGAATTTGCGATTTTTTTTGCAGCTTTTTCTATTGCTTCATTCTCCTCTGATTCGGTTGGCTTCTCTAAGAACATGATGGTCTCCCTACATAACGATCTAGTATCTTAAAAAAAGGGGGTTAAAAAGTTAACCGAAACCCAGCCAGTTCCTGACCAGCCTGTTAATGGCGCTCGTGGCCAACATCGAGTTCTGCATCGACTGGTTTCCGACGTATATGCCGATGAATATCAACAGAACGTATTTGCCGAAGATCCTGAAGTACTCTAGCGGTCTGCTCGTGGTGCTCCTAAAGGCGAACGTGAACAGGAAGTAGGACACGGCTGTGATTGTGAAGGCTACCCTTATCAGGGTCCCAACCCCATCAGCCGGATTTCCGACGAAGATGCTAGCTCCTTCTGATATTACGGCCTTGACGTTGCCCATGACATCTGTGCTCACCAGGGCCCTTACTATTATCCCCTGGCTTACGCCGATCATAATTGCCATTGGTATTGCTGCGAGCCACGCATATTTTCGCCAGATCATGAAGATGACCATTATACCGAGTATTAGGGGTACGATGAGAAGCAATTTTTGTCCCGTGTACAGCAGATAGAACCTGTCCTTCAGTGTGAAAATGCCCATCACAACGTTGTGGCCGATGACGACGGCGGTGAACGTGTGCTCTGCGAATCTGAAGAATTTGTTGTCACCGTATAGGAGACTGAATGAGCATATTGTCAGAATCGCTGATAACCAAACCCATGGATCTGGTGATATCATGTTTTCACCTTCTTATTTCCTTTCTTTTCTCCGTATAGCATTGTAATGTTGCCGAGTACAAGGAAGCCGATGAACAGCAGTGTGAACACGACGTTGGAGTCCAATGCTGCGTGTCCCAGACCCTTCATGTCATTCAATTTCTCGTACTGGGCGCCGCCGAGGGCACCGTTGGTGATGTAGATTTTCCCCGGGTATACCTGCATGTACGGGCCGAACGCCGAATATGCGCTGCTCTGAGCGAACCACAGTACCTTGATGCCGTACTCGCCTGTGACGTATCTTAGGATTGTCACCCCATCCCATTGGGCGCAAATCCAGACTGTTATATCCTTGTAGCTGTTGAGCTTGTCCATTATGGGTAGCTGCGTGAGAGGTGTGCCAGCGTAGTCGGTGCTCACCGTCTTCTTCACGTCGTTCAGGAACGAGACTAGGCCGACCTCGTTCCCCGGTATGTAGGGTAGGATGACGTAGTCTCTCCCGTATTTCCAGGGCCCTCCGTACTTCTCGTCCACTCGAGCGGAGTCGACACAATATTTGCTAAACTGCATCGTCTCGATCCACATCGGGTAGAAGACTACCTTCACGTTGAGCTTTGACATCTGCTTCAAAGCCGCGATCAGCCCAGCGGATGACTCGAGATCGAAGGCGAAGACGCCTCCGCCTCCGCACATGACGATGCTGTTGGGGGGGAGCGATTGGATTGTGTCATAGATATTCTGTGTGGCTGAACTTATTACCGGCGACATCCCTAGGGGGATGAAGGCGGGTATCAGGTAACCGATGAGGACTATAGCCCATACCTGTCTAGCCTGCAATTCTGGTAATTTCATTTTTCATCAACCTCCAGCTGCCCTGAGGGCACTTTTCTCTAGTCCCATGAAGATCCTTATCGCCAATATGATGCCTCCGACTCCAGAAGCGAGTACTACAGCTCTTGCTCCGCCCATTCCCGGGTTATTCAGCAGCCAGTATGATATCTGGTCGGCCGCCGACCAGTTCGAGAGCGTTATGGGCGAGTTTAGTACTACCATGGCCAGAGCGCAGATCACGAGGATTCCCGTCCTCAGGGTTCTCACTCTGAAAGTTCTGTACATTGCTGACAGGTAGAAGAAAATCAGCTGGCCGAGGATCGCTATGTGGAGTGTGATCTTCGTACTGAGGAAGGCGGTCTGGTACATATCCGAGTATAGGCCACTAAATAATCCCATGACTATCCAGACGGCTATTAGCACAAGTGCATAGAGCCTGAAAGGCCAGTTAGTTGTCCGCTGCGACACTGACTTACTGTAGCTGAAGTAGATCGTTATCAGCCCGATGAACAATGTGAAGGTGATGATGTTCATGTTCCAGAGGTTGAGCTCAGTGTTTAAGGCGTTTAATTCGGGATTAGAAAAGAAGTATCCTGCTACGGCTGAAAGAAGGGTTATCACTATCACTATTTGGGTGATTCTCGTCCTTATGAGCCTGGAAACACTATCCATTGTCGACATTTTTTACCACCACATGAAACTTATTAGGCTTTTGAGCCCTGCGGCCGTAAGCAAGACGCCGGCGACCATTAAGACTAGCAGTAATGCCTTGATCCAGTCCTCGCTTGCGATGGTGGCTATCTGGTACTTGTCTTCGGTTATGGATGCCGTCACGGCGTACATTTCCTCTCCTATCAGTATGTAGTCGCAACACAACGCCATTAAAGATACAGCGCTTTGGTCCGCTGTTGCGCCGATCTGCAGCGCACCGACTCTGCTTCCGGCCTCGCCGGTGACTAGGACGTCCGCTAGGAAATAGCCTAGGAAGACGACCATCGCTGGCTTCTCGGCTAGGATGTGCCCAGCACCACCGACGGCGTAGACGAACTGGTCAGTACCGTACCATTTGACGTATTTTCCTAATTCATATAGCTCTGGTTTTCCCGCTCTGTTGTAGGCATCCCTAACTATTGACTCACAAGCGGTTACAATTTCTGTTGCGCTGGGTATCGTGTTAACGGGCACATTCACCTTTACGCCCCTCTCGGTTATCTCACCCAGCATCGTCAAGCCTGCCATCGTCTGAGGGTTTTGGAGGTTGCCGATTCCAGGGAACATGAGCACGGGTTTGCCCATCTCGGCCGCCCTGCCTATGCCCTCCTGGATTGCGTCTAAGGCCTCCATCGGCCTGATCGTCCACGTTCTCCCTTGCTTTGCAAGATAATAGGCCACGTAGACCAAAACCCCCGCAAGAATCAATATGGCCAGGTTAAACATCTGACCTGCTTTCGGTGTTATCTGCTCTATCAACGGTATCTGTAAAATCATTTTATACCTCCAGTTT
>CAZVMI010000039.1:0-7443 GCA_964628365.1 uncultured Candidatus Bathyarchaeia archaeon
GACTCAAAAAATTCTTATTCCAACCTCCCAGCCTTTTAACCGGCTGAGATCAGGTTGAAGGCCATTGTATTAGCAGGCGGGTTCGGCACTCGGCTCAGGCCCCTGAGCTGCACCCGTCCCAAGATGTTGTTCCCTGTAGCTAACCTCCCACTGATGGACTGGCCGCTTATGAACCTCTCCAAGGGGGGCGTCGACACGGTCATCCTCGCCGTGAACTACATGGCTGAGGCCATCGTCAGGTACCTCGGGCCGACGAAGTACGACCTGGGGATAATATACTCCCGTGAGCAGAGGCCGCTCGGGACGGGCGGCCCCCTCATCAAGGCGAAGGACCTCCTCAACGAGGACGAGCCGTTCCTCGTTCTCAACGGCGACGTCGTCACCGACCTCGACGTCCGTCGCCTCATAGAGTTCCACAGGGAGAAGAAGGGCCTCGCCACCATCGCCCTCGTTCAGGTCCCTGACCCGACGAGGTACGGCTCGGTGGAGAAGGACTGGGAGGGGCACGTCGTCGACTTCGTCGAGAAGCCTGAGCCCGGGAAGGCGCCGAGCAACCTCATCAACGCGGGCGTCTACGTCCTCGAGCCCCAGGTCCTCGACTACATCCCGGACGGGAGGACGGTCAGCATCGAGCGCGAGGTCTTCCCCATCCTCGCGAAGGAGGGGAAGCTCTTCGGCTTCGAGACCCACGGCATGTGGATGGACATCGGTGTCCCCGACGACTACCTGAGGGCGAACGCGATGCTCCTCGCGAAGAGCGACGGTGTCCAGAAGGCTGAGGAGGTGAAGGTAGATGCCTCGGCGAAGCTCCTCGTTCCCACCTACCTCGGCCAGGGCGTCGAGGTGGGCGCCGACTCCGTAATCGGCCCGAACACCTCCATCTCGGAGAACGTCCTCGTCGGCAAGGGGTGCCGCATCGAGAACTCCATAGTCTTCCCGGGCTCAACCATAGGCGACTACACGAGCATAAAGAACGCCATAGTCGGAGAGAACGCCGTCCTGAACAGGTGGGTGAAGATCGAGTCAGGCGCCCTCATCGGCGACTACGCCGTCATAGAGGACGGCGTCACCCTGACAGAGGGAGTCACCATCTGCCCGTCCAAGACCGTCAGCCAGAGCATCCTCGTGACGACTCAGGTGATGTAGTGGGCCGGCTCTTCGGCACCAACGGCGTCAGGGGCGTCGTCAACGCCGAGCTGACCGTCGAGATGGTCACCCGGCTGGCTGCCTCCGCCGCTGAGGTGCTCGGAGAAGAGCTGGCGATAGGCAGGGACGGTCGCACGACGAGCCCCATGCTCAGGGACGCCGCCGTCGCAGGCCTCCTCAGCCAGGGTTGCACGGTCCACGACCTCGGCGTCCTACCGACCCCCGCCCTCCAGTACGCGGTCAAAACCCTCCGCCTCGACGGCGGTATCATGGTGACCGCGAGCCACAACCCGCCCGAGTTCAACGGTATCAAGACGGTCGCGGCGGACGGCGTCGAGACGTCCCGGGAGACGGAAGACAGAATAGAGGAGACATATTTCGCCGGCGGCCCAGAGCCCGCTCCATGGGACAGAGTCGGCAAGGTCATCGAGGGCGACGCCCTGGGTCTCTACATGGACGCCGTGGTCAAGCAGGTCGACTCCAGCGTCGTCAAGGCGGCTCAGCTCAGCATCGCCATAGACCCCGGCAGCGGGGTAGCGGCGCTCACGGCACCAGAGATAGCCCGGAGGCTGGGTTGCAGGGTTTTCACGATAAACGCGGAGATCGACGGCACCTTCCCGGGCAGGAACTCCGAGCCCCGCCCGGACAACCTCTCAGGCCTCAGCGAACTTGTGAGGGCGTCCGGGGCCGACCTGGGCATCGCCTTCGACGGCGACGGGGATAGATCGATCTTCGCCGACGAGAGGGGGGCCGTCTACTACGGGGATCGGAGCCTCGCCCTCCTGGCGAAGGCCTACGTGGAGACGCACCCCGGCGCCGAGATCGTCACCTCCGTGAGCTCATCACGCGCCGTCCAGGACGTAGTCGAGGCCGCTGGCGGCAGGGTAATCTGGACGCCCGTCGGCAGCGTCGTCATATCGAGGGCGATGGTTGAGGGGGGCGTCATGTTCGGCGGCGAGGAGAACGGGGGTATCATGTACGGGCCGCACCAGGCGGTGAGGGACGGCTCAATGATCATGGCCCTCGTCCTGGAGCTCATGGCCAGGACCGGGAAGCCCCTGAGCCGCCTGTTCGCAGAGCTCCCCCAGTACGCGCAGGCCAAGGACAGGGTCATGTGCCCCAACGAGCTCAAGGAGCGTACTCTAGAGGCGCTGAATAAGCGGGTGAAGGCGCATAGGATAGAGACCATAGACGGGCTGAAGCTCTGCTACGATGACGGTGCCTGGATACTGTTCCGCCCAAGCGGGACCGAGCCAGTCTTCAGGCTCTACGCCGAGGCGGCGACTCAGGAGAGGGCTCAGGAGCTCGTCGATGAGAACAAGAGGCTAATAGAGGAGACCGTGAGCTCCCTACGCTGACCGTCCCCGGCTCCTCCTTTTTCGTCTCAGCGCTTCATTGCGAGGGCGAGGTCGAGGAGCGCCGCGTGGGGGTCCTTCGCCTTTACCACGCCGCTCGCCACGAGGATTCCCTCGGCACCCAGCTTCATGGCAGCCGAGACGTCCTCGCCGCTCGTGATGCCTGCGCCGCAGAGCACCTTGATCCTCGGGTTAACCCTCCTCACCGCCTCCACAGCGCCGGAGACTATCTCGGGCTTCGCCTTAGAGACCGGGATGCCTGAGCCTATCAGCTCCGGGGGCTCTATGGCGACGGCGTCCGGGTTGAACGACGCGACCTGGCGCCCCTTCTCGACGGTGTCGACGCAGACGACCGTGTGGAGGTCGGCCTCCTTCGCCCTCTTCACAGTGGCGCCTATCACCTCCAGCTGGAGCCTCCTCTCGCTGTGGTTGATCATCGTGCCCACGGCCCCCGCCTCCGCGACGGCTTCGGGGAGGACGTGGCCGGTGAACTGGCCGAAGCCCGCCGGGTCGACGTGCTGGGCGAAGACGGGCGTCTCACCCACCTCGGCGACTTGGACGAGGTCGACGATCTGCGGGGCGACGGCGATGCTTATGCCGGTTCTGGAGTGGACGCGCTCTATTGTGCGGACGAGGCTGAGCGCCTTCTCCCCCGTCCCCTCCCTGTAGGTCTTCAGGTTGACGAGGATCAGGGGATAACCGACTAGGATGCCCTCCATGGCTGTATCCTGATATGATCGCCTGAGCAGTTTTTGAGCTTAACCCATCCGTGGGGGTTATTTTTAAAGAAGGTGGAAGCTAATCCTAATTAAGTGGTATCTATGGTCAAGAAGCGTCTCGTCGAGGTCAGGGACCTCGCCAAGATCAGGGCGGTCTCCGACCCCCAGATCTCGCCGGACGGCAGAAGGGTGGCCTTCGTCCACACAACCGTGGACTTCGAGAAGGACACCTACGTCAACGACGTCTGGCTAGCCGACCCGGCGACCGGGAAGAGCGAGCCCTTCACCCAGGGGAGGGGGAAGGACAAGAACCCGAGGTGGTCGCCTGACGGTAAGAGCATAGCCTTCGTCTCCACCCCGCCAGCCAAGGAGGGGGAGAAGAAGAAGCCCCAGCTCTACGTGATACCCCTCGCGGGAGGCGAGGCCAGGAAGCTGACGGAGATGGAGGGCGGCGTCGAGGCGCCGAAGTGGTCCCCAGACGGGAAGAGGATCATGTTCACCTCCAACTACAGGGAGAAGGAGCCTGAGACGGACGTCAAGGTCATCACGAGGATAGGCTACAGGTTCAACGCCAAGGGCTACTACGACGGTAGGCGCCGCCATCTCTTCGTCGTCCCTGTGAGGGGCGGGAAGCCGAAGCAGCTGACGAGGGGCGAGTACGACGTCGACGCCGCAGAGTGGGTCGACGACTCGACCATCGCCCTCATCAGCAACCTCGAGAAGGACGCAGAGATAACGGGCGAGGACTACCTCTACGCCGTCGACCTGAAGGGAGGCGAGCCGAAGAAGTTGACGGACGGGCCGCGCTCCATCTCGGCGCTCAAGCCTTCTCCCCTGAAGGACGTCATCGCCTACGTTGGCCACGACTACGGCCACGGTGCGGCGACCAAGCAGTCGGTGTGGCTAGTCCCAGTCGCCGGAGGCCCCTCGATCAACCTGACCCAGGACTTCAAGCAGGACGTGGGGAACAAGCTCAGCTGCGACGTCAGGGTGGCCTCGCCGAGCGGCGTCGCCTGGACCCCGGACGCCGAGTACATCATGTTCCTCACAACGTACAAAGGCGTCGCCTTCCTCCAGAGGGTGCCCGCCGCCTGCGGGAAGGTCGAGCCCGTACTGGGGAAGGTCGACCACAGCGTCGAGGCTTGGAGCATGTCGAAGAACGGCGTGATAGCCTATACGACGCTGAAGACGACGGCGCCCCCTGAGCTCTGGGTGCTGAGGGACGGGAAGTCGAAGCAGTTGACTAACCTGAACAAGGAGTACCTGGCGAAGACGGATGTCGTCGGCCACGAGAGGTTCGAGTTCACCTCCTCAGGGGGCCACGTGGTCGAGGGCTGGCTGATGAGGCCTCCAAGCTTCAGGAAGAACAGGAAGTACCCGCTGGTGCTGGAGATCCACGGCGGACCGAGGAGCGCATACGGGAACGCGATGATGCACGAGTTCCAGCTCCTCGCCGCCCAGGGCTGGGCCGTCGCCTACGTCAACCCCTGGGGGAGCGGGGGTTACGACGAGGATTTCCAGACAGGGCTGCCCGAGCACTATGGCGAGCAGGACTACGCCGACATCATAGAGGCGATGGACTATATCTGCAGCAAATACCCCTTCATCGACTCCGGTAGGCTCGGCGTCACCGGCGGCAGCTACGGCGGCTTCATGACGAACTGGATAATCACCCACACCGACAGGTTCAAGGCGGCTGTGACCAGGAGGAGCATAAGCAACTGGCTAAGCTTCTTCGGCTGCAGCGACATCGGCTGGACGTTCAGCAAGTGGGAGATGGGGGGCCTCCCTTGGCTAGACGAGGAGAAGTATCTGGTGAAGTCGCCGATCAGGTACGTGAAGAACGTGAAGACTCCGACGATGGTCATCCACAGCGAGGAGGACTACAGGTGCCCTATATCGGAGGGGGAGCAGCTCTTCACGGCTCTGAAGTACCTCGGTGTCCCGACGGAGCTCGTCAGGTTCCCGGGCGAGAACCACGAGCTGAGCAGGAGCGGGGCGCCGAAGCACAGGGAGCAGAACCTGAACCACATAATCAGGTGGTTCAAGATCTACATCTAAACACTCCTCTATTTTTATGGTCTCACCAATAGACTTGGAGAGTTGTTTTGCTCTAGGCTGAGCCCGTTCTTCACGCTGAGAGCGTACCTGTAGGTGCCGGGCTCGTCGAAGGTGAACGGGAATGTGTAGGTCGCTTCGGTGGTCGCCGCGACGCCGACCTCCTTGACTATGGTCAGCACTGGCTCCGCTTCCCCCTCCCTGTAGATGGCGCAGGCGACGTTCTCCCTGATGGAGTGGATCCTAGTCGGGTTCTCCAGCCTGACCGCGACATGGCCGCTGGCGCCTGACTTGATCGTCGTCACCGGGGCTCCATCGAGGCTCCTCCACTGGGAGGAGACATACCTGAGGTGGGGTACGACTACCAGGGGGTAACGCGTCATCAGGAACGGTAGCCAGGTCTCGAACCAGAGGAGGTGGGTCTTGACCCTGCCGGTCATTGTGACCTCGACCTCTCCCCCGTGCAGAGCCGCGGCCTCCTGGATTAGGCTCCTGAGCTTCACGTCGTCATCGGCTCTGAGAGCGATGTCTCTATTGAGGAACTTCAGGTACGAGATCTTCTCTCTGGGGAACGTGTAGGTCCCCTTCTGGACGGTCTCGCCCTCGACCTGTAGCTGGACCTCAACGTCTGAGATCTCTGGCTGCAGCACCGTCACAGGGCTTAGCGTCACCGTTATCAGCCACCGCCTGATGTAGTCGGGCATCTTGGTCACAGGCGCCTGGAGGCTGCCGTTGAAGCCTGGGAGGGTGATGGCGAGGCCTAGCCTGAGGTCACCGTCCGATCCGGCTAGGGTGCCCCTCAGGTAGTTGGAGAGGGTCTCCTCCTCCACGTTGAGCATGATCTTCAGGCTGGAGACCTCGCCGAAGCTGCTGTAGAGGTTGCCGACCTCGCGGCCGACTAGGACGGCGACGACTATGAGGCCGAGCTGGAGGACGCTGATGAGGTCTTCCCTGGATACGGCCCCGTTCTCCTTCTTCGCCGCCATGTCTCCCCCAGATCGTGCTTGGGAGAGGCTGGATATTACGTTTCCCTAAGTTTCAGGACCCTCGGTCAGTTTTTAATAAGGTAGGGGTTCAAACTACCTCATGGAAGCCTCGCACCTCGCCTCCGTCACCCTCGGAAGGGCACGCAACGGTGAGGAACTCAGGAAGCTGCTCGCAGGCGGCGTCCCCGCCTCAGAGACCTACCTCGTGAAGCCGAACTGGTACAGCCCCCACCCCGCCAACTTCACAGGTGCGGAGGCCCTAGGCATCCTCATGGATGCGCTTGACGGCCGCGTCGTCGTGGTCGAGGGCTACTCCGGCGACAGGCACGATGGCTCGATGCGCCTCTCCTCAGGCGGCGAGAAGGTGGACTGGAGGTGGCTCCTGAAGCACCCCGACTGGGGATGGGCCAAGGAGGACGGCACCTGGGACGAGATCAGGCGTCAGGACGGGTGGTTCCTCGACCACCACGGCTTCACAGACGTCATCGGAGCGCACGACGCCGAGTACCTCAATATCACCGAGGAAATATGGAGCGGCAGGGCGGAGAAGCCGGAGGAGATGAAGAAACTCGTGGAGTCTCGCTACTCGCCTGTCCAGCATGAGCAGATTTACGGCTTCATGCCCAGTAAGCTCTGGAGGCTTCGTGGCTCTCCTCTCGTCAGCCTCGGCAGGGTGAAGGGCTGCGGCGGAACGTACCCGAGCCTGACGCTGAAGAACCTCTTCGGCCTCGTCCCGGACCCGTACAGGAGCTGGTGGCACGGCCCCAAGGACAGGGACCTGAGCAGGAGCATCGTCGACATCGCCAAGCTCTACGCCTCGGCCTTCACCATCCACGGCATATGCGAGGCGTTCAGCTCGTACACGGTGAACGACCCCGGGGGCGAGGTTAAGGTTCCTTGGGGCGTCTACAGGGTGGCGAAGAGCGACGGTTTCGTCGCCCACGGCCCGAGCCTCGTGG
Organism: uncultured Candidatus Bathyarchaeia archaeon; assembly: GCA_964628365.1. Classification (GTDB taxonomy): domain Archaea; phylum Thermoproteota; class Bathyarchaeia; order TCS64; family TCS64; genus UBA8941. The sequence goes on from CAZVMI010000039.1 coordinate 7,224, forward strand.
AGCTCGACGCCGTCCTCTGCGCCCTGATAAGGGTCGACCCCTCGAAGGTTGGGTACCTTCAGCTCGGCGAGAAGGAGTTCGGCCCATATGATAAAGGCGCCGTCGCGGAGTCGTTGGCGTCCTCGGCGACATGGTTTCCGTCTCAGGCTATCGTTTGAGACCGAAAGATAACATTCCTCATCTTAACCCCTTCCAGGTTTCCGCCGTGTCCAAGCTGAAG
>CAZVMI010000039.1:7543-9948 GCA_964628365.1 uncultured Candidatus Bathyarchaeia archaeon
TACTACAGCACGAACTCCCCCGAGAACCGGTACTACACGGAGCTCATCTTCAAGCGGCTCCAGGAGAACGGCCACATCTACATTAAGGAGATCGAGCTCACCTACTGCGAGCACTGCGGACGTTACCTGCCCGACAGGTACGTGAAGGGTACCTGCCCAAAGTGCGGGGCGAAGGACCAGTACGGCGACGTCTGCGAGAAGTGCAACGCCGCCTACGCCACAACCGACCTCGTCGACCCCTACTGCAGCATCTGCGGATCTAAGCCGATCCGGAAGCCCAGCCGCCATTACTTCTTCAGGCTAAGCGACTTCGGCGAAAGGCTGGAGAGGTGGCTCAACGGGAACAGGAACCTCCAGGACGAGATAAGGAACCAGATCCTGGCATGGGTCCACGGGGGGCTGAACGACTGGTGCATCAGCAGGGACGGCCCCTACTTCGGCTTCAGGATACCCGGCGAGGAGAACAAGTACTTCTACGTCTGGCTCGACGCCCCGATCGGATACATCGCGAGCACCGCGAACTACTGCAAGGTCCGCGACTTCACAGCCGACGACATCTGGCAGAAGCCTGACAGCACCATCATCCACTTCATCGGTAAGGACATCATCTACTTCCACCTCCTCTTCTGGCCCGCGGTCCTCATGGGCGCAGGCTTTCACGTCCCGGACAACGTCGTCGTCCACGGATTCCTCAACGTCAGCGGGGAGAAGATGAGCAAGAGCCGCGGCACATTCCTCACGGGACGCGAGTTCGCTGAGCTTCTCGACCCCGAGTTGCTACGCTACTATTACGCGGCGAACCTCCCCCACAGCATGACGGACCTGGACCTCGATCTGAAGAACCTCCAGGACAAGATCAACAACGAGCTGGTGAGCAACGTCGCAAACCTCGTCTACAGGACGCTGAGCTTCCTGAACAGGAACTTTGACGGCCGCGTGGGCAAGACCCTCGACGATGCGCTCCTCGCCGAGGTCGCGAGGAAGGCGGCGGAGGTCAAGGAGAGCTACTACGGCTACAACTTCCGTGAGGCGGTCTCCAAGACGCTGGAGATCAGCAGCCTGGGCAACAAGTGCTTCCAGGACAACCAGCCGTGGGAGCTGGTGAAGACGGACCCCGAGAGGACGCGGGGGGTGCTCACGGACTGCGTCAACATCGTGAAGACGGTGACGATCCTCGTTAAGCCGATCCTCCCGGTCTTCGCGGCGAAGGTCGAGGAGCAACTGGCGCTGCCGGACCTCAAGTGGGCGGATGTAGACCGTGTCGTCGAGGACCACCGCATCGGCGCCGCCAAGATCGTGCTCAAGAAGATCGAGCCGATCGTCCTGAGGAAGCCGGATGAGAAACCGGAGCCCAGGGAGGAGGAGAAGGCGAAGCTAACAGGCGCAGCCACGCTGGATCTCCGCGTCGCCGTCGTCACGGAGGTCCGCGACCACCCCCAGGCAGACAAGCTCTGGGTCCTCGGCGTCGACCTCGGGGCGGAGAAGCGGCAGCTCTGCGCCGGGCTCAAGCCCTACTACCCTAACAAGGCGGACATGCTGGGGAAGCACCTCGTCGTCGTCACAAACCTGAAGGCGGCTAGGCTGCGCGGCGAGCTGAGCCAGGGGATGCTGCTGGCGGCCGACAACGGGGGTCAGATTGGGGTCCTGGAAGCGCCTAACAGCCCGTCTGGCACGCAGGTGACTGCGGACGGTGTATCTGGGGCCGGCGCCCCCGAGATCACTATACAGGATGTCGCCGCCCTAGCCATGGAGGCGAAGGCGGGGAAGGCCTACGTGAACGGGAAGGTGCTCAGGACCGAGATGGGGACCGTCCGAGTCGACCGCGGCGTGGAAGGGAAGATCCGCTAGGCCTTCGCCGCCCCAACCTCGGGGAGGTACTTCCCGCCTAACTTCTTCACGAGGTCGACGAGGTAGTCGAAGTCGCTGCGTCTGCTTCTGTGGTTGACGTTGCAAGCGCGGAGCATGAATCGGCCCTTGATGGTGGTGTCGCTGACCATCCAGAACGATACCTGGTTTAAGCCGTCGACGATCATCCTGTTGAGCCTCTCCAGCTCCGCCTCGTCGAGGCCCTCGGGCTTGTAGCGGAAGCAGATGACGTTGCTGGCGACGGGTGCCGTGATCTCCATGTCCGGCTCCTTCTTCACCAGCTCGGCCAGGTAGCTCGTCTGGTCGATGTTCTTCTGGATCAGGTTGCTGTACTTCTTCCGACCGTAAGCTCGGAGAAGCATGTAGGCCTTGAGGCTCAGGAAGCTGCGGGAGAGGGGGAGGGCGAGGTTGTGAGGGTTACTCAGCATCTCTCCTTTTTCTTTCGCCAAGTCTAATCCTGCTTTTAGATACTGTGCTTCGTGGCCGTAGACGAAGGTGCTGTAGTGGGCGAGCCTGTCCCTGACGAGGGTGCAGCCGAT
>CAZVMI010000040.1:0-2359 GCA_964628365.1 uncultured Candidatus Bathyarchaeia archaeon
ATGCGGAGGTCGGCGTCCTTGCCCTTCTCTAGGCTGCCGACCCTGTCGCCGACGCCGATGATCTCGGCTGGCGTGATGGTGATCGCCTTGAGGGCCACGTCGTACGGGAGTCCCTCGCGGCAGGCTATGCCGGCGCAGATGGGGAGGAAGGCGATGGTTGAGCCCACCGCGTCCGTCTGGATGGCGAACTTGACCCCCGCCTCGTACAGGATCCTCGGCGTGTCGAAGCTGAGCTCCCTCATCTCCCACTTGCCGCGGGCCGTGAGGCTTGGGCCCCAGACGGCGGGCACCTTCTTCTTCGCGAGCCAGTCGGCTACCCTGTGCCCCTCCGTCGCGTGCTCCCAGCTCATCTCCAGGCCGAACTCCTCGCAGATCCTTACCGCGGTCGCGACGTCGTCGGCCCTATGAGCGTGGGCTCTTAGAGGTATCTCCTTCTTGATGACTGGGACGAGGGCCTCGAGCCTCGGGTCCCTGTCAGGCATCTTTATCGGGTCCTTCTGGGCCAGGGCCGCCTCCTTCTTCTCGGAGTAGAGGATCGCCCTGCTGAGCCACTCCCTGAGGACTCCGGCGACCCCCATCCTGGTGGATGGCATCTTCTTGTACTCGACGCCGTAGACCCTCCTCGGGTTCTCGCCGAAGGCTACCTTCATCCCGGACGGGTTCTTGACGATCATCTCGTCGACGACGACCTTGGGCGCGGTCTTAACCACTACGCCCGTGCCGCCGATGACGTTGGCGCTCCCGGGCAGGATCTGGGCCGTGGTGACCCCGGTCATGAGCGCGGCCTCGAGGCCACGCTCGTCGGCGTTCGCCTTGATGGCGTCTATCGCCCTCATCTGGGGAGTGACCGGCTCGGTCGCCTCGTTTCCGTCGCTGCCCGCCCAGCCGATCATCTCCTCCCAGATGCCTATGTGGCAGTGGGCCTCGACGAGGCCCGGCATCACGATCTTCCCCCTCGCGTCGATCACCTGGGCGCTCTTTGGCACCCTGATGTCCGGTCCGACGTCCTTGATCTTGCCCTTGTCGATGAGGACGACGCCGTCCTCGATCACGCCGTTCGTGATGGTTAGAATCTTACCGCCTTTGACAGCTAGCATACTCGTATCCTTTCAAGACTCAATGAACTGTTCTATATAGTTTTAGTTTTCAGAGAATCCCGCCTGTGTGCCGTCTCCTTGGGCTGCTTGAGGACGACGCGGAGCCGGGGCTACTCTTCGATGGCTGGATGAATCCTTCCATGAAGCAGCATCATGACTACCTGGGAACTCGTTTTAGAATAAAAAATGGAAAAGGGTGTTGGTTTGTCTAGGACTTCTTCTTGTAGAACAGGTCGTAACCGACCATCGACGCGAGTATCAGCAGCCCGAGGACGATGAAGGCCGTCATGTTCTCAGGTGAGTTGGGCGGAATGCCGAGTAGGAACTGTGCTCTTCCGATGAACATCGAGAACCTCGTCAGCACCGTGTAGCCGAACGCTGAGCCGAAGCCCGCCATCATCGTGTAGCGTGCGATCTTGTCCACGACCTTCATCGGCGCGGTCTCCCTTATCTTGGCTCCCGTGAACCAGAAGTAGAGGAGGACGCAGGGCACCATGATGAAGATCAGTATGTTGTTGAACGTCGTCATCATGTCGTTGGCTACCCAGAGGTTCAGCTTAACCTGAGCCTTGATCATGTCCGTGAACTGCACGAAGATGACCGCCCTCAGGGCTAGGCCGATGCCCGTGCCCACGATTATGGACAGAGGCCACCTGTAGAGGTAGAAGTACTGCTTCACGAACCTGAAGTACCAGAGGACACCTAAGACGAGGGCTATGATGAATCCGCCAAGCATTACGCCCGGCGTCGCCCATCCGCCTGTCGCCCACTGGTTACGGACGTAAAGTAGGTCAAGCGACACTCCGTAGCCGACGGCTACGCCGAGGTAGACTGACTCCGCGATCCTGTACCAAGCCGTGTCCTTGTATAGCATGCTGTAGAGGGCTAGGGTGAAGAAGACCGCGATCCATACTGCCAGTAGGTCTACCATGTCACTTCTTCCCTCCTTTTGAGCCTTTGGTGGCAAAGTAAGCTATGTTGCCGAGGATGACCAGGGCGACCACCATCAGGTGGGACATGGACACCGCGTCCACGCCCGCCACGGCGAGCCCGGGCTTCTTCAGCAGAAGCTCGTACTCAGCGCTCGAAGTCAATCCAGGCAACAGTGCGCTTATCTGGCCTGACTGCAGGAACGGCGCCATGCCCGGCACGGAGACGCCGATGCATCCAACTATCATCGGCACCCCGTACGGGGCCTGCCACTGGCGCAGCCACTCGGTCGCGCCGGGGGTACCCGTCTCGATGCTTATGATCAGGTCGAT
>CAZVMI010000040.1:2459-3917 GCA_964628365.1 uncultured Candidatus Bathyarchaeia archaeon
GCTGCCGTTCGGTATCTTGTTGATGGTGTCGTACCATTTTATCGCCTCCTGGTTTATCGGGATGGGTAGGCCGAGTGGGTAGAGCAGAGGCGCGAGGACGAATATCCATGAGAGCAGGTATACCCACCTGCGGTCCATGTCCATGAACTTTTCAAGGAACGCCATTTTACTGCTCAGCTCCTCCTCCTCTGAGGTATCCGCGCTCGATACCCATCAGGGTCCTGACTGCCAGAGCGATTAGCCCTAGGGCGGCACCGATCGTGATAGCCCTATTGGTCGCCATGTTGGGCACGGCGAAGATCCATGTGCCTATGGTCTTGAAGGGTGGCCAGAAGACGGTGAACAGTGGCGCGTTTGAAATGAGCATCAGTAGGCCCGCGACCAGGACGATGCTCGCCTCGATGTTCCTCGCCCTGAACGCCCTGAAGGCGGCAGAGGCGATGAAGAAGGCGATGATGCTGTACATCGTGCCGCTGAGCGGCTGAAGCATGTAGTTGAACAGGAACAGGTAGACGGGGTTGTTGGCGCCTAGGCCGACCTCCGCTAGCGGCAGGCCCACAAGCGCCATGACGACGGTGAATACAAGCACTATGACGCTGAAGTACCATCCCTTAGACCTCTTCGCGACGTTCTTTCCGTGCACTTGCAGTATGGAGATGACTCCGACGAAGGTGGCGAGGGCGAGGATGATCAGTATCCACCTCTGGATGTACGACGCGGCGTCGTCCAGCGGCTGAATGTACACGTAGTAGGGTATGACCTGGACCAGCGTAAAGACGATGGTCAGGAAGATCGGTATCTCAATCCTTCTCAGTATGTTCGACATTCACATCACCATGCCATTATGTCTAGTATTAGCTTGCTTCCGACCGTCGTCAGCAGCCCTCCGAGCACCACGATTATGGTGGCGATGATGCGTCCGACATCCTGCCCCGCGAGGCTCGCTATCAGCTGGGGCTCCTTCGATAGGTATGCCCCCGCCGAGTAGACCTCCTCACCTATGAGGCAGTAGTCTGTGGCGACGAGGAAGAAGGGTATCTGCGACGTCTGAGCCGTGCCAGAGATCTGCATCGCGCCGACCCTCGAACCCGTCTCGGCCAGCTGCATGGACTCGGCCCAGTAGGCGCCGATCATGATGTTGGCGCCGGGCTTCTCCCTCATCAGCAGACCCATATAGTTCGATGAGTAGCCGAACTGGTCACTCGATAGGAACTGGATGTCCTCAACCTTGTATTCTGCGCCTTTGCCCGCGAGCTTGTAGGCTGTCTCGACGACGTCGGCTGCGACGGGCCAGACCTCGGTCTGCCTCACCGGCACGATGAGCCTCGCGCCCACCTCCGCGGCCCTCCTGGCCACGTAGCTGAGCACGCTAAGCCCGGCGATCGTCTGGGGCCCCGTAGTAGCGTCCCTGAGCGTTGCGATTCCGTGGGAGCATATGATGGGTTTGCCCATCTCGAC
>CAZVMI010000040.1:4017-9694 GCA_964628365.1 uncultured Candidatus Bathyarchaeia archaeon
GTGAGGGCTGTTGAGGCTGGCGCCGGCTTCGAGGCGGTGAGCCGCAGCCTCGGCTGGCTCGAGTTCGAGGAGATGGCGGCCCATGTCTTCGAGGAGAATGGCTTCAGGGCACTCCGCAGGTTCCGCTTCTCAGCCGAGGGACGGAGATGGGAGCTGGACGTCTTGGCGTCGAGGGCGCCCTACGTGGTCTGCTGCGAGTGCAAACGATGGTCGAAGGGGATGGGGAACTCGACGGCGAGGGGGATAATAGAGACTCACCTTGAGAAGGCAGGGGTCTTCGCTGGGCGCCTGCCGGAGCTCGCCGAGAGGGTCGGCCTCCGGGGGTGGAGGAGGGCGGTCGTCGTCCCAGTCGCCCTGACCCTCTCCGCGACGCCCCTCGGCATCTACAGGAGGGTCCCATCCGTCTCGGTCCTCGCCCTACCCAGCTTCCTCGCTGAGTTCGACGGCCAGATGGAGAGGCTTGCCAGCTTCGTGGTGGAGCTGCCTCCGCCGAAGCCGAGGCCGAGGCAGACGGTGCTCAGGCGGCGCTAAGAGATAAAAAACGAGTTCGGATTAGCGCCTCTTGGATCTGACTTGCTCCGCCAGCTCCGCTCCAGTGGGGAACCAGACGTCGCCCTTCTCCTTCATCTCACTTAAGAGCTTCTCCAGCATCCTGAGGCGCGAGGCCCTGCCTATGCACTCGGGGTGGCAGGTGAGGCCGAAGTACCTGCCCAGGTCGTGGAGCGCCTCGAACTCTGGCTTCCAGAGCCTGTAGACCTCGTCTGGGCTCCTCCTGTCCGTCTCGAAGTGGGGCCAGTCGTCGAGGAGCCACTCGACCGGAAGCTCCACGATCCCCGTCTCTTCGCCCCTCCAGCTGAGCATATACGGCATGTCGTCGTCCATGAAGTTGCTCGAGTAGCTGAAGCCTAGGCGCCTCATGTGGGAGATGCTCCTGTCCCCGACGAGCCAGTACGGCGCCCTGTAACCCCTCGGCTTGACGCCCAGGCGCTCAAGGGCGGCCAGGCTCTTCTCCCAGACCGATGCCTCAGCCTCCCAGCTCAGCTCCGTTATCCTCTCGTGGCCGTAGCCGTGGGCGGCGACCTCGTGGCCGCGGCTTATGATCGCCTCGACGGAGTCGGGGTGGTTGTCTGCCGTCCAACCCGGGGTGAAGAAGGTAGCCTTGATGCCTAGACGATCCAGCATGTCCAATATCCTCGGAATCGCCACCTTCGGGGCGTACCTCCCCTTGCTCTGGGCGACGGCGTCCAGGGGGGCCTTCCACATCTCCGCGCTCGACGCGTCGTAGTCGAAGCTCAGGAAGACGCATGAACGGTATCCTTCAGGCCAGTAACTCATACCATCACTACTGGAGAAAATGGTCCCGGATCTGGATTTGAAGTCTCTTACTAAAAAATGGTGGGAAGGAGCCTGGCTATTTGAGCTTGATGAACTTTACGAGCTCCCCTGCCTCTTCTCCGAGGCCGAGGCGCTCGAAGGTGGCCTTAGTCGGTATTCCACGCTCGTCCCAGCCCCTCTTCTCGTAGTAGTATCCAAGAAGCGTGTCGTACTTCGCCTTGTCTAAGTGTTTTCCCTTGAGGGCGCCCTGGGTCAGAGGCTCCTTGAACCAGCGCTCGGGGGGGTAGTCCATGGTCCTGTCCCACTTGCCGCCGAACTCACGGACCCAGAAGGCCCTGATGAGGGCGTATATGCGGTCGCCGAGAGCCCACATGTCGTCGAGGGTCATCTTGACGCCCGTCGCAGCCTCGAAGTACTTGGGGTACCAGTCTGTCTCGAAGCCGAGCTCTATCCACGGGAACCTGCATCCGACGAGGCACTCGAACATGCCTCCCCTGATCCGCTGGAACTCTATCACCTTGTCCGCCTTCGCGGGGCCGTACTCCTCGCGGGTGCCGCTGCTTATCTCCCAGCTGATGACCCACGCGTCCTTGTGGTGGGCGCCTATCGGCGAGGTGCCGAAGCTTAGGCTCATCCCCGGGCAGAGGTGGCAGTCGTAGGCGCTGCACTCCAGCCCCTTCACGTGCATCGCCCAGTCTGAAGAGCCCTTACCGATCTTCTCCGCGGCCTTCTTGACGCCTAGGCCGAATGTGGCGCCTTGGTCGCGCATGTAGGTCATGTCCTCGAGGAGTCTCTGGGCTCCCTCGAAGTCGCCCCACTTCAGGTTGAGCCCCTTCACGAGCCTCTTCTCGGACGCCTCCATGGCGAAGGCGATGGCACTCCCCGCGCTGATGGTGTCGAGGCCGAGCATGTCGCACATCCTGTTGAGCCTCCCGACCTGCTTCAGGTCGCCTACGTCTATGTTGCTGCCGAGCATTACGACGTTCTCGTAGTCGAGCTCGCTCTCCTCACCGTTGGTGTCCAGGATGACGTTTCCGCAGGTCATGTTGCAGTTGGGGCAGCCGCGCTGCTTTATCGTCTGCGCCTCCATGGTGTTCCCGTCGATCTCCTTCGAGTGCTCGAAGACTCCTTCGCTGAAGTTTCTCGTGGGTAGGGTGCCCGCAGCCTGACACCACTCGACGGTCGCCATTGTACCCTGCGCCTTCCAGTGCTTGTAGTTGTCCCGCTTCAGGATGCTCTGGAAGCCCTCCTTCCCCAGCTTGTCGAGGGCGGGTTTGTTGGCTGCTTGCAGTTCCTTGGTGCCGTGGATGACGACTGCCTTCAGGTTCTTACTCCCCATCACCGCGCCGATGCCCGGCCTGCCGCCCGCGCGTCCTTCCTGGCTGACGATGGTTGCGATCCTGCAAAGGTTCTCACCCGAAGGACCTATGAGCAGTGTCCCGCTCGTCGCTCCGTGCTTCTTCTTCAGTCTTCTTTCCGCTTCGTAAGAGTCTAAGCCCCAGAGATCGGATGCGTCCACGATCTCATCTTTGTCGTCCTCGACCCAGAGGTAGCTCGGCTTCTTCGCCTTCCCTGTGACTATGATCGCGTCGAGTCCAGCCTTCCTCATGTTCGGTGAGGCCATCGTTCCGAGGTTTCCGTCCCCGTATCCGCCGGTCAGCGGGCTCTTGGCTGCGACGACCATCTTACCGCTGTTGGGGATGTTGAAGCCCGTGTATGGGCCGACGGCGAGGATGAGGATGTTCTCGGGGCCCAGGGGGTCGGTCCCGGGTTTGAGCTCGTCCCAGAGGAGCTTGACGGCGAAGCCGCGACCGCCCATGAAGCGCTTCGCGAGGTCCTCCGGATACTCCTGCCGGATCAGCTTTCCCTTCGTGAGGTCAACTCTGAGGAAGCGTCCGTTCCAACCCTTCAAAATTTATGCACCAATTTACTAAAGCTTGGCGATAATAAGCTTTTTACTCTCGAATCGCAGAGGGCTGCTGGTCGGGCTCAGCCGCCGGCGGTTGGCTGCATGATGACGACTTCGTCCCCGTCCCTTAGGAGCGTCGCAGTCCCATCGAGGAGGTCTATGCTTTTACCGTTGACGAGGACCATCAGGTCCTTGCCGCCCACCTTGAACTCTCCGAGGTATCCCTGCCTCCTCTGCCCGGTCTTCTCGCCTATCCTGTTGGCGAGGGAGCCGACCGAGGCGCCCTCTTCGAGGTCGACTGTGTGCCTGCGCCCGATGATGGAAGCTATGTCGCCGAAGACGCGTACGGTGATCCTCATCACTGCTTGGTTTGTGTACGGTGGAAAATAAGGGTTGAGAAAAGGGGGCTACTCGCGGAGCTTCCTCATGAAGGGCTCGACGTCGGATAGGCCGAGCTTGTCTAGGGTCTCCCTCGTCGGTATGCCCCGCTCGTCCCAGCCAAGCGTCTGGAAATATGTCTGCATCCTGCTCTCGACCTTAGCCCTGTCGGTGGTCTTTCCCGCGTAGGGGCCGTTGGGCAGCGGCTCGTAGAACCTGGGCGGATTGTCGTCGTCCTCGATGGGCTTCCAGGTGACATCCGGTCCGCCCATGAGGAGTAGTGCCTTCTGGAGGGTGATGATCCTCGGCCCTGTGACCCTCCTCCAGCTCTCTATGGTGATCGGGAAGCCGGTGATCGCCTTGGCGAAGTCGAAGACCAGCTCCTGCGGGACGCCGCCGTAGGCGAAGCTGCAGAAAACCCCGGAGTCGGCGAAGATGCTCCCGGACATGTCCGAGTAACCGTCGTCGGCGAGGCTCGTGTGGTCTCCGCCCTGGACGCTGGCGGCGTAGCTGATGTCGTGGGCGAAGTCGGCGTCGCTCCTCGTGCCGTGGGCGCCGACCTCGATCCCCTTGACCACGACGGCGTACTTCAGCAGCTCCTCCGGCTTCATCTTCTTCATCTCGGCGATCTTCAGGGCGGCGCGGTAGGTGCCCTCGGCGAGGACGTCCCCGATGCCCTCGCGCATCGCGATCATCCTCATCAGCCTGTCGAAGGCGTTGGGGTCGCCCCACTTCAGCTCGAACCCGATGTCCTTCTTCGTCAGTATGCCACGCTGGTAGAGCTCCGCTGCATAGCCCATGGCGTTGGGGCCGTTGATCCCTGAGTGGCCGAGCTTGTCCACGAGGGTGCTGAGGTGGATGCACGCCTCAGGGTCGAAGATGCCGAAGTTTGTGCCGCAGTGGGACTGGAGCTCGTAGTCAGGCATATCGGTGATGTCCCCCTTCCAGGGTCCCGCCTTGATGCAGCTTACCTTCATGCAGTTCGTTGTGCAGTTCCAGTCTGACCACTTCTTCTTCACCCAGAACCTGGTCTCGAACATGGGGCCTCCGAAGCTCCTCTCGTCGTGCCACTCCTCCTGCCAGTTCCGGATGGGCTCGCTGCTCGTGTTGTTGCCGAAGCCGTACCCGCCGTAGCCGGTGCCCTGGCGGCGGAAGCCGCTACGTGCTATGAGATGCTCATGACTCCTCCTCCAGAGGAGCTTCGCCGCCTCGGGCGCGTCGACGGTGGGCATCCTCCCTCGCCCCTTGGCGACGACCGCCTTCAGGTTCTTGCTCCCCATCACCGCCCCGTACCCGCCGTAGCCGCAGGCGTGGCAGAGCTTCGTCATCACGGCCGCGTTCCGGACCATGTTCTCGCCTGCTGGGCCGATGTAGATCATCCCAGGCTCCCTCCAGAGGCCTATGTTCGGCTTCCTCTTGGCGAGGGAGGCTCCGACCTCCCTGTTGAGGGCTATCAGGGTCTCCTCGCCGTCCTTCCCCCAGAGGTGGTCGGCGGGCTTGATCTCGCCCCTCTCGTCGGTGACTTGGATGTAGACGGGCTCGTCGGCCCTCCCAGAGACGATGACGCCGTCGTACCCGGCGCATTTAAGCTCGTGGGCGAACTCGGTTGAGGCGGTGGACCCCACGGTCCCGTTGCTGAGGGGGCTCTTCCCTGAGACGCATATCCTGCCACCCGGATAGATGCCCGTCATGGGGCCTGTGAGGGCTATGAGTGGGTTCTCTGGGGCGAGGGCGTCTACCTTAGCCCACCTCCTCCCTATCCTGTCCCATAGTATCTTTGTAGCCAAGCCTCTCCCCCCGAAGTAGGCCTCGAGGGTCTCGTCGTCAAACCTCGTCTCGCTGATCTTACCTCTCGAGAGGTCGACGTCGAGGAATTTGCCCGCGTATCCTCCAGGCATCCTAGATGACCTCCTCACCCTTCTCGCCGAAGAATAGAACGGCCAGATCCTTCGCCACCTCGATGGGGTTCCTGCTAAAGAGCCTCCTGTGGACGCTGGGCTCCTCCTCTACGAGCATGAGGGCGTTGTACCCAGCCTCCTTGCAGACCTTCACGCA
>CAZVMI010000041.1:0-9669 GCA_964628365.1 uncultured Candidatus Bathyarchaeia archaeon
ACGTTGAATTCCTTGAGGTCTTTCATGACCCAGATATTATTCTGACCCTACTTATGGCTTTACCTAATTTTCGGGAATTATAGGGAATAAAGGGTTTTAACTCGGCGGTGCATAAAACCTCTCTCGCGCGCGCGAAAACGTAAATAATAGGTTACCCTCTATCATTTTCAGGGGTTTTATAGAGTTGTTTCAGCATAGAAGGGCGCTGACTCAGGTTCAAGCCATAGTCATAGCGGTGATCGTGATCGTCGCAATTGTGGGAATACTCTACTTAACGGAAAAACCATCCACGCCTTCCACCACACCATCAAAGTCACACGTTCCAGTCCTTTTTGTGCACGGACGGACGAAAGACAAATCTGATTGGGACTGGATGATAAATAAGTTTGTGAGCGACGGCTGGTCCAGAGACATACTGTATGCGTTCACATTCGCTAATCCGAGTGATGGTTCTACTGGGGCAAATATGAGGAATGCGCAGCAGATAGCGGCGTGGGTTGATCAAATCCTCGCTGAGACTGGCGCCAAAAAAGTCGATCTGGTTTCACATAGCATGGGAGGACTAAGCACCAGATACTATATTAAGTTCCTAGGCGGAGTCAACAAGGTCGATGATTATGTTTCCCTTGCGACCCCCCAGCATGGGTCGACAGGACAAGTAGGCGAAGAGGCAAAGCCAGATAGCGTTCTTTTGGAGCTATTGAACGCGAGCGATGAGACTCCTGGAGGTATTCTGTCAGACACTCTAGGTTATCGTAAAGACCCAGTGGGTCAAGGCGAGTATACCGGCACTCACGTGCCTGGTAACGTCACTTGGACCAGCATCTGGAGTAAAACGGATGGTACGGTCATACCTGGGGAGAGTGGTATACTTGATGGGGCGAGGAATTGGGAGCGTGATGTTGAACACAGCGCGTTTCTCACAGACGAACAGGTTTATGCAATGGTGAAAGCTGCCCTCGAAGCTCCTCATATAAGTAGTAAGTGACTGGACCTGAACGCGCGTGCCTACTTATAGATTCGCCCCGCGAGGTGGGACTAGGTAGAGATTTTATCTCCGTTGGCCACGAGTTAGGTGAGATGACCCTCATCAAGGAAGGAGACGACGTCCTCCTCTACCTGGACGAGAAGCGCACATATCAAGTCAAGGTGGAGGCGGGCAAGCAGTTCCACACTCATAAGGGGTACGTTGACCTCGGAGCCTTCATCGGGAAGCCCCACGGCTTCGGTTTGATCAGCAGCCTCGGCGCCAAGTTCTACGCTCTGAAACCCCTCATCAGGGATAGGGTGCTGAAGACGGACAGGCGGACCCAGGTCCTCTACCCGAAGGACATCGGCTACATCCTCTTCCAGCTCGGCGTCGGCTCCGGGAGCAGGGTCGTCGAGGCCGGGACCGGCAGCGGCGCCCTCACCATGGCGCTCATCAACGCTGTTAAGCCCGAGGGCAGGGTGATCTCCTACGAGATAGAGCCGAGGTCACAGAAGATCGCGGCGGGTAACATCGAGCGCGCCGGCTTGATGGACTACGTCGACATGAGGCTCGGTGACATAACCCAGGGGATCGACGAGAGGGATGTCGACGCGGTCGTCCTCGACATGGCGACGCCCTGGCTCGTCGTGCCCCACGCCTGGGAGGCGCTGGCCGGGAGCGGCGTCTTCCTTTCCTTCAGTCCAACGATAGAGCAGGTGATGAAGACCGTCGCCGAGGTCGAGAGGCACCCATTCATAGAGGTGGAGACTGTCGAGCTGATCATGAGGAGGATAACAGTCGCGGAGAACAGGACGCGCCCTGAGACCCTGATGCTGGGCCACTCGGGGTACCTTACGACTGCGCGTAAAGTTCTTGATTAATCCCTACACCAGCGCCTAGAGTCTAGAGAAAGGCGATCCGGACGCTATTTTGTATCGAAGAAATGCATTTTATCTCAATAAAATGGGTTATTCTCATGAAATGAAAGAATATTCTTTTTAGTTAGTGCAAATGAGGGTAACTTGCCGTGGCCGCGGGCGCAGGGCTTCCGAGGAACGGAAAGGCGTCCTCAGATCATTGCTGATCAGGAGCGAGGTCGCCCGGACGGCAACGAGGAACGACAGCCGACGCGGCCAGGCCCCATTGAAACAAGAGACTCTTTGACAATGTTATAAAACCCGTCTGTCAATCGACGCTTCGCCTAACAGATAAAAACGAGCTTCTCTGAGCGGCTTCTTGCCACAGATGTTTAAAATTTTGGCGGATTTCAAGCCGCACCGTTTGACGGTAAAGTAATGCCTGTTCACCGTCAAACCTAGACCCTTCGACGTGACGGCGTTTACAGATCCCACACAACAGTGTGCGCCCCGCGACGACCGCAGATTCTATATGCGATGAACATGATTTGTTTGAACCTCCATCACGGCGCCCATCGCCCTTGGGATAACTCTAAATTTTAAGCACGGGACTATTGTATCGAACCGTTATGCTAGACGAAAAATCGTTGAAGCTGATGAGGGAGATGATGGAAGCCTTCGGCCCGTCTGGCTTCGAGCGGGAGGTGAACAGCCTCCTCAAGGGCTACATGGAGCCGATCTCAGACGAGGTAATCACAGACAAGATGGGTTCCGTCGCCTTCGTCGTTAAGGGAGCAGAGAGGCCGCGGGTGCTCCTCGCCGGGCACACCGACGAGGTGGGCTTCATCGTCTCCAGCATCACCGACGAGGGGTACCTCACGTTTCACCAGCTCGGAGGCTGGTGGGATCAGGTCCTGCTCGGGCACAGGGTAGTCGTCAGGGGCAGTCATGGCGATGTACACGGCGTCATCGCCGCTAAGCCGACCCACATAGTATCCGAGGAGGAGCGCAAGAAGGTGCTGGAGAAGAAGGACATGTTCATCGACATCGGCGCTACGAGCAGGGCCGAGGTCGAGGAGTCTGGGATCAAGGTCGGCGACCCAGCTGTCCCGTGGAGCCCCTTCGTCCTCATCCAAGACGGAAAGGTGGCGATGGGTAAGGCCTTCGACGACCGCATAGGCGCCTTCATCATCTCCGAGGCGATCAGGAGGATCAAGGAGCAGGGGCTGAGCCACCCAAACACGGTGTACGGGGCGGCGACCGTCCAAGAGGAGGTGGGCCTGAGGGGGGCTCAGACCATCGCCCATGTCGTTGACCCCGACGTGGCCATCATACTCGAAGTCGACATCGCGGGCGACGTCCCAGGCATAAAGCCGCAGGAGGCGTTGGCGAGGATGGGGAAGGGACCTAGCCTGCTCACCTTCGACGCGGGCATGATCCCGAACCAGCCCCTCAAGGAGTGGGTGATAGAGGTCGCTAGGCAGGCCCAGATACCCCTCCAGCTGACCCTGATGAAGAGCGGGAGGACGGACGGCGCGCCAATCCACATGAGCAGGGCTGGCTGCCCGACAGTCGTCATGGGTGTACCGACCAGGCATATCCACAGCCACGTCGGCCTCATCAGCCTCAAGGACACGGAGAACGCGGTCCGCCTCCTCATCGAGCTGATAAAGAGGCTCGACAAGAAGACCGTAGAGGGCTTCACCTCCCTCTAGGTGCCCCCTTTTGAGGCCTCTCCTCAAGTGGGCCGGCGGGAAGGCTAGCCTGATCAGGACGATAAGGGCTCTTCTACCCGGTGACCTCGAGGGGAGAGGGTATCACGAACCGTTCGTAGGTGGAGGAGCCGTCTTCTTCAGCCTAGAGCCGAGGAGGGGCTCTATAAACGACGTCAACCCTAGGCTGATGAACTTCTACAGGGTGGTCAGGGATCACCCGGAGGAGCTCATAGAGGAGGCGCTCAGCTACAGGTACGATGAGGGGGAGTACTACAGGCTTCGGGATCGTTTCAACTCTGGGGAGACCGACGAGGTCGAGGACGCCGCGATCCTCATCTACCTGAACAGGACCGGCTACAACGGCCTGTATAGGGTGAACTCGAGGGGCGAGTTCAACGTCCCCTTCGGAACATACAAGTCCCCGACGATCATCCACCCCGCTCGAATCCTTAAGGCGAGCGACGTGTTGAGGAAGATCGATATCCTCAGCGAGGACTTCACATACGTCCAGAGGCTGGCCGGAGAGGGGGACGTCTGCTACCTCGACCCACCGTATCACCCTGCGAGCAGGACGGCGAGCTTCACCGACTACGCCGCCGGCGGGTTCGGGTCGGGTGACCAGGAGAGGCTCAGGAGCCTCTGCCTCAGGCTCGACGAGAAAAGGGTGGCCTTTGTCCAGAGCAACTCTGACACAGGGTTCGTCAGAGAACTCTACCGGGGCACCCCCTTCAGGCTCATCTCGCTCAGGACGAACAGGATGCTGAGCAGCAAGGTCTCGAGCAGGTCCAGGGGCTACGACCTGCTGATCACGAACAACGCGCAGGCTCTGCAGATAGATAAATAGAGTTTGGGGACATCCTACAGTGTGGTCGCAGATGCTCGAGGTAAGGGACGTAGACGAGGCGCATATAGAGGATGTCTTCAGGGTCTGCTCGCACGCGAGCATGGATAAGCCGCTTCAGAGAGCCGGCATGGAGCTCCGCAGGGCCTGGCTGAGGAGGATGCTTGCCGACTATGGGCCGTGCGCGAAGGTCGCCTACCTCGACGATAGGCCCGTCGCACAGCTTGAGTTCATCCCTGAGGAGGCGATCCCGTACGTCCCCGAGCCCCGGGTGGGAGTAGTCCAGCTCCGGTGCGTCTACAACCCTTTCCCTGAGGCCAGGGGGAAGGGGGCTGCGACTGCCCTGATCAGGTCACTCGTCGATGACTGTGAGAAAGGGTTAGCATCCCTCAAAGGCGAGCCCTGCAGATTCATCACAGCTGAGCCGTTCAACACGGGGGAGGGGACGCCGATGGCGAAGCTCTATTCGGCGAACGGCTTCGAGACGGCTGGCGGCGAGATGTACCGGCTCGTAAGGGGGAAGTACGTTGCGCCCACGCCTGTGACCTATCAGCCTTCGCCTGACGATATGGGTAGGGCCGTAGTGCTCTACAACCCGACCTGCGAGTACTCCTACTCCTTCGCCGTCAGGGTGAAGGAGTTCATCAAGGAGGTCGCGCCTCTCCTGGAGGTCAAGATCATCGACCAGTGGGAGAGCCCGAAGGAGTCCATGAGGCACGGGAACCACTGGCTCATCGTGAATGCGACGCCGATCAAGGGCTCGTGGGTTGATAAAGAAGGTCTGAGGGCCGAGGTCAAAACGGCCCTGGAGAAGAGGTGGCGGGGAGTCAGCCGATCGGGAACGACCAGCGGAGGATGTCCCTGACGGACTTCTCGACGTAGGCGCCGCACTTCTGGGCGATGTTCTGCGACGTCAGTACGCCGTAGATTATGCCCTCCTTGACTACCGGGAGGCGCTTCACCCTGTTCTTCTGCATCAACTCAGAGGCCTTGATCAGGTCCTCGTCCGGGTCCACGGTGATTAGGGGGGACGACATGATGTCCACGACCTTCATGCCCTTGGGGTCCTTCTCCGCGGCGAGGACCTTCCTTACCAGATCGTCCTCGGTAAGCATCCCCTTAGGCTTCCCCTTCTCGAGGACGATGATGTAACTCGTCCCCGCCTCGGCAAGGGCCTTAGAGGCTTCTACGACCGATGTCCCCAAGCCGATGCTCGGGAACTCCTTGTCCATATAATCTTTGACTCTGTATGACATTGAGTCCACAATGCTTCTCAGGTAATCTATGAATATAAACCTGAGACTTTAGCCTCGCCTCGGCCCTCGATGCTTGAGGGCCCGAGTTCCCGTGAGCGTCGGTTCATGTACCGTGGCTGTAGATAACAGGAAAAAAATCTCTGTGCCTTATCCTGCGTTTTTGCACAATATTTAGCGTTTTTTGTGTATATCGGGGTGTAAACGGCGTTGTTTCTGAGTTTCTTCCGCTGGGAGAAGCATTTTCATCGGAGATCGGCGGGACTCCCCCTACTGTTTTTGAGATGTGGCGCCGGGGGAGGGATTTGAACCCTCGCGAGCAAAGCTCACGGACTTAGCAGGCCCGCTCCCTACCAGGCTAGGAGACCCCAGCGCAGCGCGAAGAGTTGAACACCCCTGAGGATATTAAGATTTTCTAGGAAGGGCTCGGGGCGTCAAGGCACCTGCGGCTTAAGCCTCTTCACGGTGCCCCTGGTCCCTATGTAGGCGAGCTGGGCGTACCCCAGGAACATCCCCGTCGCCATGACGCCGGGGATCGCGTTGAGCTGCTGCTCAAGCCACCAGGGGTCCTGGACCGGGCCGAAGTCGGCGTCTATGATGTAGTTGCCGTTGTCCGTCACGACGGGGCCCAGCTTGCCGCTCCCCATCCTCAGCGCCACCTTGGAGCCGAGCTTCTCCACCGTCTTCGTGACCGGCGTGATGGCGAATGGGTGCACCTCCACCGGTATCGTCTGCCCCGTCCCCAAGACATCCGTCAGCTTGTTCCCGTCGGCCACGATGATGTACTCCTTGCACGAGGCGGCGACTACCTTCTCGCGGAGCATGGCCCCGCCCCCGCCCTTTATTGCGTTGAGCCTGCCATCTATCTGGTCCGCGCCGTCTATGCCGATATCTACCTGAGGGTGCTCGTCGAGGGTGGTGAGGGGAATCTTGGCCTTCACCGCCTCCTGGACGGATTGGCTGCTCGTGGGCACTCCGAGGACGTCGTATATCTCGCCCTTCTCGAGGAGGTCTCCCAGGAGCTGGATGACGTAGACGACTGTGCTGCCGCTTCCTAAGCCGACGACCATGCCGGTCTCTACGTGCTTCACCGCCCTCATGGCGGCCCTCTTCTTGGCGGCGGTCGTCCAGCTCGTAGCCTAGCCCTCCAGCTCCAGCTTGTCCAGCTCGTCGAGCTCCTTCTGGACCTCCTGCTTGAGCTTGTCGAGGCGCGCGTCGACGTCAGACTTGGCGGCGGGCTTCTCCCTCTCGCCCTGCTCGGCCTCCTCGGCTTCCTCCTCCTCAGCGCCCTCCTCGCCGACCCTCCCCCTGGCGACCAGCTTACGCGGCCTGGGTAGTGGCTCCTTCGCCTTCTCCGCCGATGGGGGCTCCTCTATCTTGAGCTCCTTCATCAGGGCGTCTATCCTCTGCTGCGTCGAGCTGAGGGTCGCCTCGAACTTCTTGACGATTTCCTCCCTGATGGTCTCGAGCTCGTTGAGGCTGACGATGAGCTCGGACCTCTTCAGCTCATCGCCTATCCCCTTCATCTCGGACTCGTAGCCCTTGGAGAGGCGGACTCGCTCGTCCCGGGTTATCTCGCCGTTGTCCTCGGCCTCGAAGAGGCGTCTGAGCACCATGCTGAGGAGCTCCTGCTTCAGCGTCAGGGTGCGGATGTTGCTCCTCGCCCTCTCGACCTCGTCGGCTCCCAGCTTCCTATCAAGCGGGGGCACCTTCACCTTGCTCTCGATGAGTTCAAGGTCGAGCTTGAGCTGCTCGTCCGCCTTCTTATCCTGCTGAGCACCCGGGGCCTCCTTCTTCTCCTCCTTGGGCTTGCCGCCGCCGGTCGCGCGTACAAACATGTAGATTACGAAGGCGGCTACGGCTACAACGATTATTCCGATGACCAGATCGTCGGGCAGAAGGGCAGCCATTCTGTTCTACTTCTCCATTATTGACTAATATATTTAAGCGTAAACCCTCTGGGAGCGTTTTCTACCCTCTTTTCCCCTACTGAATCAAATTATAGCTAAAGGGTTAAGCCCGAAGGTTTTAGGGGAACAGATGGGCTTGGTTATAAGGCGGGACCAAAATATCTTTAGAGGATTCTCCATGTCCGGCATCCTTGGGCTCGGAAAGGTTTCAAGGAAGGTCTTCGAGAGGTCCGTGTTCCCGTTCATACCTGCCGATGAGGAGCCGGGACTAGACGGGAACACCATCAGGCTCAATGGACGGACTGTAGTCGCCCACAGCCCATCCATAGGCGTGCCTCTGGACGCCCTCGGCTTCTTCGCCTTCCACTACGCGGCGACGAACGTCGCGTGCCGCTTCGGCAGGCCGACCCACATGGTGACCGGGATATACATGCCCTTGAGGACCGGGGAGTCCGACCTCAGGACCATCGTGAAGGGCCTCGGAGACGAGGCGAGGAAGTACAACGTGAAGGTCGTCGCTGGCCAGACCGCCACCTACCATGGTCTCGGCATCCCCCTCGTCACGGCCACGTGCTTCGGCGAGGAGAACAGGCGGGCTAGGTCCCCCTCAGAGGGGGACGCGATCCTCCTGATCGGAGAGATAGGCGGCGAGGCCGTCTGGCTCAAGAGGCTCTCCGAGGGGCGACAGGATGGACGCTGGAGAGGATTCACGCCTCTGGAGACGGTCCTGAGGCTCCAAGACTGCCACGGCGTCAAGCTCATGCACGACGTCTCTGAGGGCGGATTAAAGGGCGCGCTCTTCGAGGTAGTCGAACACTGCGGGCTGGGCATCGACGTGTCGTCCTCGACAATCCCGCTGTCGGAGGGAGCAGGCGAACTCGGCGGCGACATCCTCCGCGCCCCAACGTACGGCGCCCTCGTCGTCGTAACCTCCCAAGACAGCGCAGAGGACGTCGCCTCCCTCTGCGCGTCCCAAAGACGCCCTTGCGTACACCTATGCAATCTCCGGGGAAGCAAAGGCCTCTTCGTAGATGGGACTATGATAACAGAGCAGAAACGGGTGGAGATCGACGAGATCTACGGCACCTTCGAGAGGCCGGAGAAAAAATAAGCCTCCCCCCAGTCCGGGAATACGATTACGTCAGGATATTCTATTCTTTATGCTAACACTTATATCGATGATTCTCTGGATTTACGGAGAAGGGGGAGCTGGACGGCAGTCCGGCTGAGAGGACGTATAACGTCGACCCTTTGAACCTGATCCGGGTAATACCGGCGGAGGGAGACAGTACGAGCGGTAAAAGTTGGAACACGAGGGAACTGGCTGAGGTTTCAGTCACAGTCGCGCTTTCTGTAGTCCTGAACTACATCAAGATATACCAGCTACCGTGGGGCGGCTCAATCACGCTGGGCAGCATGGTTCCCATCATGCTGCTCTCCTATAGGCGTGGGGTCAAGGTCGGGCTAATGGCCGGGGTCGTGTTCGGCCTCGTCCAGATGGTTCTGG
The DNA here is from genome assembly GCA_964628365.1 of uncultured Candidatus Bathyarchaeia archaeon. Taxonomy (GTDB): domain Archaea; phylum Thermoproteota; class Bathyarchaeia; order TCS64; family TCS64; genus UBA8941. Next base: position 9,054 of record CAZVMI010000041.1, read on the forward strand.
AGGGGTACATCTACTACCCGCTTCAGATCATCCTCGACTATCCCCTCGCCTTCGCCTGCCTCGGGCTCGCTGGGCTCTTCAAGAAGCATCCCCTTGTCGGCGTCGTCGTCGCGTTGACGGGCCGATTCCTCTCACACTTCGCCTCGGGCGTGTTCTTCTTCGCGGAGTACGCGCCGCCCGAGATGGGCCCGATAGTCTACAGCGCCGTATACAACGGCAGCTACATGCTGCCCGAGATCGTGATCAGCGGAGCCATCATCTACATAATAATCAAGCGCAACCTGCTGAAGCTGAACCTATAGAAAGAAGCCGATCCTTTCCACTTTTTTCCACCGCGCGTCTCAGGGACTGTGCTCTATCTTCTCCAATACATCGATGACCCCCTGCGCCCACCTCAGGTAGCTGTTCACCGCCGCCCTCAGGCCCACGGAGTCGTCGGAGGATATCCTGATCAACACGCCCCCTCCAAGAGGCTCAAGGGTCACATCCGATCGAATAGACGCGGGCGTCTCGGCCTCCGGCCTTAGCGAGTCGATCAGGATCCTGACCCTGTCCTGGGACGCCTTCAGCAGGATTTCGGCCTCAGCCCGACTCGATTTGGACTTCATCGGCTCGA
>CAZVMI010000042.1:0-9538 GCA_964628365.1 uncultured Candidatus Bathyarchaeia archaeon
TCGGTGACTAGAATGAACTGCGTCTCCTCAACTGGTTTCCTGAGGTGCGCCATGCAAAAGTTGCGACACCCACTACCCTTAAAGTTTTCTAAAATTGGGGGGCGTCCGAGGGTCTTTAAAAAGGAAGGAATCTCTTCCAGCCCTTCCTCTTCTTGTCCTCGCTGGGCTGCTCGACCTTGGGCTCTGCGGTCGGTTCCTCAGCCTGCTTCTCGGCTTGAGCCGGAGAACCTTCCTCCTTGCCCTCTGGGGGCTTCTTATCGTCCTTCTCACTCTCTGCAAGCTTCTCCACAAGACTCAGCAGTTTATCGATGTTGTCGCGCTTCTGGAACACGAGGAAGAATTTCTCCGTCTTTTTCCCCCAGTTCTCGCTTATGATGGGGACGAAGGGCGTAATGAATGCCCTGCCCAACTCTCCACCTACCCAGACGAGGGGTTTTGAGCTTTCCAGGGTTAGGATCGCAACGGTCTCCATCCCGTATTTGTGTATTAAATCTGCGAGGCTCTTGATCATCTCCTCCTCCTCAGCGGGGGTAACTTCCATATCCAAGTACAGTATTCGCCACCTCTTTATAGACGAATAATGACTTGATCAGTGCTGATTTAAGGGTTCTTAAACTTCGACACCCGGCTTAGCGTCAGGTTTAGCATCAGGCTTGTCGTCCGGCTTAATTTCTGGCGAGACATCCAGGGTAGCTTCAGGCGCTGCATCAGGCTTTGCTTCAGGTTTATGGATGGGTTTCCTGAATCGGTCTTTTAGCGCGATGTACGCAGCGGCCAAGCCCCCCAAAACGAAGCAGACGAGCAAGGTTAAGATTAGGCTTATATCCAGCTCTAACCCGAAGCTGAGCAGAATGAGCACCGTTACCAGCCATGATGAGAGGGCCGTCTTGACGCCCACGCCGAGGTGCCCTCTGGTGGTCCTCTTGCACACAAGGTAGGCGGAGACAGCGCTGAAGGCGATGAAGACCGGCCCCGAGAGGGATGCTATAGTGGGGTCCGGGAAGTAGGAGATGAACTGCAGCCAGAACCAGACCAGACCGCTTGTGAGTAAGCCGCCTGCGAAGTAGTCGAATATGACCGGTTTACGCTCAACCTTGGTCAAATCTCGATCAGGTGCTCATAGCCGTCGCTCCCGAATAAGAACTTTACAGTTGCCCCTGCTTGTACGTGCTTCATCGATGATAGCGACCGTCTTCAAAGGAGCTCGGCGGGGGTGCTCCGGCTCGCTGTTAAATATTAGTTGAATCCCCTTTCCTCTTGCCATGAGAAGGACCCGGGAGAGGAGCTTCAAGAACTATCTCGCCGGCGCCGCGCTCTCCTTCGGCGTGGTGCTGATCGTGACGCAGATGGTCGCCCTATATGTCGCCGGGCTGAGCGAGGAGGAGGCGGTGAGCCTGGACTATGTCCGCTTCAACCTGCTGTTGGCCGTCAACTTCCTCGGCGGCGCCCTGGGCAGCTTCCTCGTGGCTCGGAAGGTGGGTGACGATTACATCCAGGTGGGGACGGTCACCGCCATCTGCAGCTACATCCTCGAGACCGTCTATTTCTTTTTCTTCGGGGAGGGACAGTCGCCTGATGTCTGGGTCATCATGAGCCTCATCAGCGGCGGCGTGATAGGCGCCCTCTTCGCGAAGGCACAGAACGAGAAGAGGAGGCTCGCCGAGTCGAAGGCGGGCAAAGCGGTGCCGACGCCCGGTGAATCTCGAGGTGTAGAGGAATAACCGATAAAACGGAATATTTTGCTCTATTTAGAGCGCCTTAATATTAATATGATACATTTATGTCGCAAGATATATTAAGGCGGCCCTGTTTGTAAGGGGTTATTCCTTCGAAGGAGAACCCGAATGGCTAAGAAGAAGATAGTGCTCGCCTACTCCGGCGGCCTCGACACCAGCGTGATGCTGAAGTGGCTGCAGGAGCAGTACAAGAGCGACGTTGTGAGCGTCACCCTCGACGTGGGTCAGGGGGACGACCTGAAGAAGATAGAGGAGAAGGCGTGGAAGCTCGGTGTGCTCAACCACTACACCTTCGACGCAAAGCAGGAGTTCGCGGCGGAGTACGTCTGGCCCGCCATCAAGGCGAACGCCCTCTACATGGACACCTACCCGATAAGCAGCAGCCTGAGCAGGCCGCTGATAGCGAAGAAGATGGTGGAGGTCGCCGAGATGGAGGACGCCTACGCTGTAGCCCACGGATGCACGGGCAAGGGGAACGACCAGGTCAGGTTCGACGTCACCGTGAGGGCGCTGAGCCCTAAGCTTACAATCATCGCGCCCGTTCGTGAGTGGAAGTTCGACAGGCGCGGCGAGATCATCTGGGCGAAGGAGCACGACATACCCGTCCCGGTCACCGTCGACTCGCCGTACAGCATCGACCAGAACCTCTGGGGGAGGAGCATGGAGGGTGGGGTTCTTGAGGAGCCGAACAAGGAAGTGCCCAAGGAGGTCTGGGGCTGGACGACGCCGGTCGAGCTTGCACCGAACGAGCCGGACTACCTGACGATAGGATTCAAGAAGGGGGTCCCAGTGAGCCTCGACGCCGTCGAGATGGACCCCGTCTCCATACTCGAGAAGGTGCACAAGGCTGGGTGCAAGCACGGCATCGGTAGGATAGAGCACATGGAGGACAGGACGGTCGGGCTGAAGAGCAGGGAGACCTACGAGATACCCGCAGCAGAGATCATCCTGAACGCCCACAAGGACCTCGAGAAGATGGTGCTCACCATCCACCAGATGCTGATGAAGAGGGAGATCGACCACAAGTGGGCGACCCTCGTCTACCAGGGGCTATGGGTCGACCCGCTCAAGAAGGACCTCGACGCCTTCATCGACAGCAGCCAGGAACACGTCACGGGCTGGGTCACCATGAAGCTGTTCAAGGGAACGGCGAAGCCTGTGAAGCGTGACAGCCAATTCAGCCTCTACGACTACAACCTGACGAGCTTCGACATCAACACCCACTACGACCAGGGAGACGCCGTGGGCTTCATCAACCTCTGGGGGCTACCCAGCACCACGGCGTGGAACCTGAAGCACAAGGCGCTCGAGGGGGAGCTGAAGGAGCAGGAGGAGAAGGTCGCCCCCGTCATCAAGACGAAGAAGTGACCCTCACCCCCACAACCCATTTTTTCGATGCAAAAACGTGCATTTTCGAGGAGCGATGGCACCTTTTCCCGGTATATTTTAACGAAAGAGCCTGTTTTAACGGTCCTCCGGTAAGATCCCCCTACCCTTTTTCCGGGGGTAAAGATTGATCAGAGCGAGTTCAACGTCGCTGGCGCCCCGCCTGACCGTTAGCCTAATAGGAGGAGCCGCGTAGGTTAAAAGAGGAATATTGATACCCGAATCGTTGAGGGTTTTTCTCGACGCGGCGAGCAAGAAGAAGCTGGAGGCCCTCGGCAACCAGCGCGTAGTTGACCAGCTTGACAGGTTCGTCAAGCTCTGCAAGCCGGCGAAGGTCACCGTCCTCTCAGACAGCGGTGAGGACGTCGCCTATGTCAGGAAGCTCGCACTCGAGAAGGGCGAGGAGTCGCCGCTGAAGCTGAAGGGGCACACGATCCACTTCGACGGCTACTACGACCTCGCCCGCGACGTAGGATCGACGAAGGTTATGACGCCGCCCGGCATGAGGCTGAGCAAGGGGATAAACACCATCGACCGCGAGGAGGGGCTCAGGGAGATGATGGGGCTCCTCGACGGCGCGATGACGGGGAAGGAGATGCTCGTGAAGTTCTACAGCCTCGGCCCGCCGGGGAGGTTCAGCCTATGCGCCCTCCAGATAACGGACTCCTCATACGTCGCACACAGCGAGGACCTCCTCTACCGTCAGGGATACCAGCAGTTCAGAAAGCTCGGAGACAGCAAGGAGTTCTTCACCTTCGTCCACTCCGCAGGCGAGCTCGACGAGCGGAGCGTCACGAAGAATGTTCAGAAGAGGCGCATCTACATCGACGTCGTCGACGGGAAGGTCTACAGCGTCAACAACCAGTACGCCGGGAACAGCGTCGGGCTGAAGAAGCTGGCGCTCCGCCTCGCCATATACAAGGCGAACCACGAGGACTGGCTCTCAGAGCATATGCTCCTCATGGGCGTCCACCCGCCCGGGAAGAAGAGGGTCACCTACTTCAGCGGCGCGTACCCATCGGCCTGCGGCAAAACGAGCACAGCCATGATCCCCGGGCAGAGCATCGTCGGGGACGACATCGCCTACCTCCACGTCGACGAGGACGGCTACTGCCGATGCGTCAACATAGAGCAGGGCATATTCGGGATCATCCAGGACGTGAACCCGGCCGACGACCCCCTCATCTACGCGGCGCTGACGACGCCCAGGGAGCTCATATTCAGCAACGTCCTTGTGACCAACGGCGTACCCTACTGGCTCGGCATGGGCAGGGACGACATCCCGGAGAAGGGCGTCAACTTCAGCGGCGACTGGTTCAAGGGTAAGAAGGACAGGGACGGCGTCGAGATACCCTACGCCCACGGCAACGCCCGCTACACGATGAGGCTCAGCGAGCTGGAGAACGTCGACCCAGAGTACAACGACCCGGAAGGCGTCGTCGTGCATGGGGTCTTCTACGGGGGGAGGGACAGCGACACTAACGTGCCGATAGCCGAGGCACTGAGCTGGGAGCACGGAGTCTACATAGGCGCGACGCTGGAGTCCGAGACTACGACCGCCATCATAGGCAAGACAGGCGTCCGCAGGAGCGACCCGATGGCTAACAGAGACTTCGTTGTCGTCCCCCTGAGCACCTACTTCTCCAACCACTACAGGTTCGGTAAGAGGCTGAAGCACCCGCCCAGGGTCTACGCGACCAACTACTTCCTCAGGCACGAGGGGAGGTACACTAACATGAAGGTCGACAAGAAGGTCTGGGTCCTCTGGGCCGAGGGCAGGGTCCATGGCGAGTACAGGGCGATCAAGACGCCGATAGGCTACCTGCCCATCTACAGGGACCTCCGCAACCTCTTCAAGGTCGTCTTCAACAGGGAGTACACCGAGGAGGAGTACCTCCAGCAGTTCAGCGTCCGCGTCGACAAGTACCTCGAGAAGATCGGCAGGATGGAGGAGATCTACAGGGCTGAGCCCGAGATGCCGGTGGAGTTCTGGGATTTCCTGAACTGGCAGAAGGTGGAGCTACAGGCAGTGAAGGCGAAGACGGGCAGCCCGGTATTCTCGCCGAGCTACTTCGCCTAATCTCCTCTCTCCTCCGACAGCAACCATAATTAGGGGCGTCCATGGCTATTTTTCAGAGGCTGAGGAGAAGGCTATGAGTAGCTTCGAGAGGAAGACGCCTGGGTCGAGGAAGCTCTTCGAGAGGGCGAAGAGGGTTCTCCCGGGCGGCGTCACATACGGACTGAGGGCCCTGCCCCCGTACCCGTTCTACGTCAAGTACGCGAAGGGGGTTAAGCTCCACGACGTCGACGGGAACGTCTACACGGACTACTGGGTGGGACACGGCGCCCTCCTCCTGGGCCACAGCCCGAGGAAGGTTGTGAACGCGGTCAAGAAGCAGCTTCCGCTGGGCACCCACTACGGCTACGCTCACGAGCTTGAGATAGAGCTCGCCGAGCGGATATGCGAGATGGTCCCCAGCGCCGAGATGGTGAGGTACACGAACAGCGGCACGGAGGCGAACCTCTACGCGGTCCGCCTCGCCCGCGCCCATACGGGGAGGGTGAAGGTCGTGAAGATGGAGGGGGGCTGGCACGGAGGTTACGATCCGCTCCACAAGGCCGTCAACTATCCGTTCACGAAGCCCGAGTCGGCTGGCCTAGACCCGAAGGCGCTTGAGAACACGATCGCAATCCCGTTCAACGACCTCGACGCCGCCGGGGACGTCCTAAGGAGCAGAGATGTCGCGTGCCTCATCGTCGAGCCTGTACAGGGCGTAGCCGGCTTCGTCATGCCGGTGAAGGGCTACCTCCAGGGTCTGAAGGAGCTCTGCGCCGAGACCGATACACTCCTCATCTTCGACGAGGTCATCACAGGATTCCGCCTAGCCCCCGGTGGAGCCCAGGAGTACTTCGGCGTCATCCCCGACATGACGGTCATGGGCAAGATAGTCGGCGGAGGCTTCCCGATAGGAGCTCTCGTTGGCAGGAGGGATGTCTTCGAGCGCATCGACGCCGCTAAGTACCCAGCCGCTGAGAACCGCGCGGCCCAGGGTGGCACATTCACCGGGAACCCGATAAGCATGGTCGCCGGCTCAGCCACTCTAGACATCATCAAGGATGGGAAGGTTCACAAGAAGATCACGAGGGTCGGCAACAAGATAAGGAAGGGGCTCAAGGACATCGCCTCAAGGAGCAAGATACCCGCCAGCGTGACAGGCACCTCTACCCTATTCGCCCTCCACTTCATGGACAAGGTGCCCCGCAACGCCGCCGAGGCCGCGCAGGGCGACAAGGCCGCTACGAGGGCGTTCTGGGGCCATATGCTCGAGCACGGCATCGCCTACCTGAGCCCGACGAACTGTCACGCGATGCTCGCGGAGCCACACACGAGGCAGGACGCCGACGAGTTCCTGACGGCAGCCGAGGACTTCTTCAGGCACTACAGGAAGTAGCGCCTATTCCCGGAGCGGGCGTCCGTATCGCCCGAATATTTCCTCCACCTGATCGAGGGGCAGCGCGTGCCTTACGTGTCCATTGTAGCCCGTCATCGTCTCCGCTTTGAACAATGCGTTGACTATCGCCTCCTCGGTAGCCTCGACGGTCGCCTTGTAGACAGGACTGAGGAAGCCGTCTCCTCCGCTCCTCGTTTCAGATTCCCTCTTCCCAGTAGTGAAGGCGATGGTGAAGTCGCCGCTCCTGTTGCCGCCGTAGCTTCCTGTCCTGGCAAGGCCGAGGGCCGCCCTCTTGGCCACCTTCCAGAGCTGCCTAGACTCGACGGCGAGGTCGGTCGCGACGACCATCATTATGCTGTTCCCCGGGCTGAGCGGCGGCGCCTCAGGGAGCCTCACCTCCATGCCGACGGGGACGCCCGAGATGGCCAGGTCCTCCTTGGAGCCGCAGTTGAGCTGGACGAGTACGCCGACCGTGAAGCCGTCGCCAACCCGCGACGAGGTGCCTATGCCGCCCTTGAAGCCGTAGCCAGTCATCGGGGTGCCGCCTCCGACGTTCCCCTCCACGACGGCCCCGCGTCCAGTCTGGCTCCTCGCGGCGTCTATCGCCTCGAAGACCTCCTTCCTGCCGACGTGCCTGCCGATGTTGTCTGTGAGGAAGCCGCCGTTCGTCTCGCCGACGACGGGGTTCAGCGAGCCGGGCGAGACGCCGAGCCTTTCATGGTGGTAGTCGAGGACGGCGTCTGCGACGCGCCACGTGTTCAGGGTCTCCGTCAGCATTACCGGGGTCTCGATGACTCCCTCGAACATTATCTGGGGGAGGCCGGTGGATTTCCCGTAGGCGTTGAAGAGGTCGACGGCTGCGACCACCTTCTCATCCAGCAGGTTCCCCCGATGGGGCACTATCGCGGTGACGCCGGTCCTCACGGACTCCCCCTCTATAAGGGTCGAGTGGCCGACGCCTACGCCCTCCACGTCCGTTATCGCGTTAAGCCTCCCGGGCTCCATCGAGCCGAGCCTCACGCCGAACTCCCTCGCCCTAGGCCTCACAGAAGACACCATCATACCCCTTCGGGTTTTCATCGATAAAACTTTGGGGAACCATTAACTACCCGCCGCCGCAGTCTTCTAGACGATGGCGAAGAGGCTCTTCCTCGAACGGTACAGCCGGCTCGGCCACAATCTGAAGGGCGACGAGAGGAGTCGGCAGGCGCTGAGGGTCAACACGTTGAAGACCACGAACGAGGAACTCGTGGCGAGGCTGGAGAGCCACGGCGCGAGGCTATCAAGGATCGGCTGGCTCAGGAACGGCTTCCACGTCGATGAGCGCCCATTCAGCCTCGGCGCCAGCTTCGAGTACCTCCTCGGCCTCTACTCGATCCAGGAGGCGGCGGCCCAGTTCCCGGTGGAGGTGCTGGACCCCCATCCGGGAGAGGCCGTCCTCGACGTGTGCGCGGCTCCGGGCGGGAAGACGACCCAGATCGCCGCCGCCATGACGAACGCCGGCGCCGTCGTCGCCGTCGACGTGAGCAGGGAGAGGCTCTACGCTCTTGAGAACAACCTGGAGCGGTGCGGCGTGACCAACTGCCTCGCCTACTGGGAGGACGCCAACGCGATGGACTTCAAGGGGAAGCAGTTCGACAGGGTCCTCCTCGACGCGCCCTGCTCGGGCAACTACGTCGCCGACAGGGGCTGGTTCAGCAAGAGGACGCTGAAGGACGTGGGGCTGAACGCCGAGAGGCAGAGGGAGCTGCTAGGAACAGCTGTGAAGCTCCTCAAGCCCGGCGGAGTCCTCGTCTACACGACCTGCAGCCTCGAGCCCGAGGAGGACGAGCTCAACGTCCAGTGGCTCCTCGACAACAACGACCTGAAGCTTGAGGGGATTGAAGGCTCCGGTAGCCCAGCCCTCACGGAGATCTTCGGCGACGAGCTGAATGGAGAGATCGCCAAATGCAGGAGGTTCTGGCCGGACGAGACCGGGACCCAGGGCTTCTTCGTAGCGAAGGCGGTGAAAGGATGAGGAGCCTGAACGAGTTCCTGACCGCGATAGGCGCTGAGCACGGCTACGATGAGGAGAAGCTCCTTAAGATCAACACCAAGCGTTTTTCCGTAGGCGAGGAGCTCGGCAACTTCGTGCTGGACAGGAGGCAGCTGGTCTACGCCGGCAGGTATCTGGGGAAAACGAAGAGGGAGTTCCTACCGAGCTCGATACTCCTAGAGAAGCTGAGCCGGGTCGAGGGCTTGAACAGGGTTCACGTCGACGCGGAGACAGCGTGGCTGTTCGTCTGCGGACGTGACATCTTCGGGGAGAATGTGCGGAGGGTGGAGGGGGAGTTCGCGGGTGGGAACGCGTTCCTGGTCATGTTCGGGGGGAGCTGCCTCGGCTACGGCGTCGTCGAGCCCTACGAGGGAAGGCTGATCCTGAGGAACGTCCTAGACATCGGCGACTTCCTGAGAAGGGAACGTTAGGGGGATACACCCATCAACTTAGGCGAGGTCCGAGCTCGACTTCGTCTCTAATCCTTCATCACGCGCAGCCTTCGCTAACCGATCGTCGTCGGTCACCACCGCTCCCAGTCCCTTAGCATGGACAAGGTAGAAGGAGTCGTAGCAGCTTAGCATGTGTTTCCCTGAAGCTGCGAGCACACGCGCGCGAGGAGGACTCAATAAATATCTTGCGACCCCAAACTGTTTTATCCGTCGACCCGACCAAAAACCTAGAGTGGATCAGTCTTGAGCGTCTACAGGGAGCTAGGAGTGAAGCGTGTCGTCAACGCCGCCTTTGCCTTAACACGGTTGGGAGGCTCAGCCCTCCCCCACGAGGTCCAAGAGGCCATGGAGGAGGCGAACAAGAGCTACTGCAACATGTGGGAGCTGATGACGAGGGCGGGCGGGATCATCGCGGAGGGCGCGAGCGCCCCTGCCGCCTGGGTCACCTCCGGCGGCTTCGCGGCCCTCGTCCTGAGT
>CAZVMI010000043.1:0-1844 GCA_964628365.1 uncultured Candidatus Bathyarchaeia archaeon
TGCGGCCAGGAGAACACCCGCTACGCGAGGTTCTGCACCAAGTGCGGCAAGGAGCTGAAGTAACCAGCTACCATTTTACCCTACTTTCTCTGGACCCTGTCCACGTCGACGAGGACGACTATCACGGCGTTCGCCATAACTATCGCGTGGGTCCTAGCCTCTTCCTTCGTGTCCTCCGCCGGGAACCTGAGGCCCCCCTTGATCACGCTGATCCTCCTCTTCCCCTCAGGGAGAGTGGCGAGTACAGCATCTCCATCGACCTTCTCAGGGTTCGGCGTCGCTACGGTGACGTCGACCATCAGCGCCTCCTCGAGCTCGGAGAAGCTCTTTATCTTGAACAGCTGGCCCAGACCGACCATGCTGCTGTGGCTGATGGCGTCCTTGACCGCCCTCTGGGCTGCCTTCGTCTCGTCCTCACCGTGGAGGTCGACGCCGGTCCCCACCTCGACGAGGTACCGCCTGTAATCCATGCTAATCCACTGGCTCTACGGGTCAGGAGGGGATAAAAGCCTTCTCCGACGTCCCAGCAAGATATAAAAGAGCCACACTCCTCTACTCACTAAACCTCGTTTGAGGGTGTGCTCGTATGGATGGGTCTAGGCTTCTCGACCTTGAGAAGATAAGGGGGTTCCTCCACGAGGACATCGGGTTCGGCGACATAACTACCATCTCACTGATCCCTGAGGGCCAGAGGGCCCGGGCGAGGCTGTTCTTCAGGGAGCCCGGGGTCGCCGCCGGCCTCGAAGAGGCTGTAGCCCTCTTCGATATGCTCGGCTGCGGGGCCGAGCTGAGGAAGAGGGACGGGGAGAGGGTGAAGGCGGGTGAGGTCCTGTTGGAGGTGGAGGGACCGGCACGCGCGCTCCTCTCAGGGGAGAGGACGGCAATCAACATAGTCGCCCACATGTCGGGCATAGCGACGGCGACCGCCGAGGTGGCCTCGAAGGCGAGGAAGATTAATCCAGCCGTGAGGGTCGCCGCGACGAGGAAGACGCTCCCAGGGCTTAGGGAGCTGGAGAAGAAGGCCGTGGAGCTCGGCGGCGGGGACCCCCACAGGTTGAGGCTCGACGACTGCGTCCTCATCAAGGACAACCACCTCGAGCTCGTACCGTCCATCACGGAGGCAGTCCGCAGGGCCAGGGAGAGGGTCAGCTTCACCAAGAAGATAGAGGTCGAGGCGAGGAGCCTCGATCAGGCGGAGGAGGCGGCGAGGGCAGGCGCCGACATAGTGATGTTCGACAACATGCCGCCAGCCGAGATCAGGAGATGCCTGGACTCCCTGGAGGGTAAGGGGCTGAGGGCGGGGAGGCTCTACGAGGCGTCAGGAGGAATAACGGCGGAGAACGCAGGGGAGTACGCTGCCACAGGTGTAGACGTGATCTCCCTCGGAAGCCTCACCCACTCCTCTAGGAGCCTCGACGTGAAACTTGAGATCAGGATGATCAAGTGATGAACGTCGCGGAGATCAGGGAACTCCAGGACAAGGTCCTCAGGCTGAGGGAGGAGAAGAACGCCGTCCTCCTCGTCCACAACTACCAGGTCAACGAGATACAGGAGATCGCAGACTTCATAGGCGACAGCCTCGAGCTCTGCAGGAAAGCTCAGAACGTCGACGCAGACATAATCGTCTTCTGCGGCGTGGACTTCATGGCGGAGACGGCGTCGATCCTGAATCCGGATAAGAAGGTGATACTTCCTAACCCTGCCGCCCGCTGTCCGATGGCCGCGATGCTCCCGAAGAGCGTCCTGATGGAGGCGAAGAGGGCACACCCGGGCGCGCCGGTCGTCCTCTACGTCAACACCCTCGCTGAGGCGAAGGCGGAGGCCGACGTCGTCTGCACCTCGGC
>CAZVMI010000043.1:1944-9496 GCA_964628365.1 uncultured Candidatus Bathyarchaeia archaeon
GACAGGGCCGACTACGTCCTCTCCACAGGCGGCATGTACCGGCGCGGTAAGGAGTCCACGTCGAAGACCTTCATAATAGGCACCGAGATCGGCCTCATAGAGCGGATGCGGAGAGAGATACTGGGCAAGACGTTCCTGCCGGTGAACAAGTACGCCGAGTGCCCGACTATGAAGAGGATAACGCTCAGGAACACCTACGAGGCGCTCCTCAACGATGGGCCAGAGGTCAGGGTGTCGCCCGAGGTTGCGGGGCTCGCACTAAGACCTATAGAGCGGATGCTCGAAATGAGCAGGTAATCTAAACCTTTTTCAAAACGTCCACCGACTACGATTAAGCGAGGAGTTCCCATGTCCATCGTAGAGTTTGAGGGGAAGAGGCCGAAGGTCCACCCCTCGGTCTTCATCGCCCCCGGTGCCTGGGTGATAGGCGACGTCACCCTGGAGGAGGACGTCAACGTCTGGACCGGGGCCGTCATCAGGGGCGACGATGACTCAGTCAGGATCGGCGCCAGGACCACGGTGCTGGAGAACTGCGTCATAGAGGCACCGACGGGCAACCCCGTCTCAATAGGGGCGGACGCGATCATCAGCCACTCCGCTATAATCCACGGCGCCACCATCGGCGAAGGGGCGATCATAGGCATAGGCGCCATAGTCCTCGACAGGGCGGAGGTCGGCGAGGGGGCGATGGTCGGCTCGGGCGCCCTCGTCTCGCCGAGGGATGTCATCCCTTCAAGGAACCTCGCCCTCGGCGTCCCAGCGAAGCCGATCAGGGAGGTCAAGGAGGGCGAGGTCGCCTACATGAAGAGGGAGCACGAGCGCACCCTCTCAAAGGCGAGGATATACAAGACGATCTACGGGAAGTAGAGCTCCCTACCTCCTGTTATGCGGGAAGGTAAACGCCGAGGGGCAGAGCCGGCTCACGACACAGTGCCCGCAGTCGGGCCTCTTCGCGTTGCATACCCTCCTGCCGTGGGCTATCAGGAGGTAGTTGATTGAGAACCACTTATCCCGTGGGAAGAGCTCCATCAGGTCCCGCTCGATCTTGTCCCTGTCCTTCTGCCCTGTGAAGCCGAGGCGCTGGCTGAGCCTCATCACGTGGGTGTCCACGGCTATGCCGTCGACGACGCCGTAGGCGTTGCCTAGGACGATGTTCGCCGTCTTCCTGGCGACCCCCTTCAGCCTCGTAAGCTCCCCCATCGTTCTGGGGACCTCGCCGCCGAACTCCTCGACGATCTGCCTCGAAGCCTCCTGGATGAGCTCCGCCTTGCGGTGAAAGAAACCTGAGGATTTGATGTCCTCCTCAAGCTCTCTTCTGGGCGCGTCGGCGTAGTCGGCGGCTGTCCTGTACTTCCTGAAGAGCTTGGTGGTGACCCTGTTTATCTGCTCGTCTGTGCTCTGGGCCGAGAGGATGGTGGCGACGAGGAGCTCAAGCGGCGTGCCCCAGTTGAGCTCCGTACCCTTGACGTCGCGGTATTCGTTCCCAAGGAGTTCAAGTATCATTGCAGCCTTCTTCTTCAGCTCCATGGTAGAAACGTCAGGCGATTCGCCGTTTTAAGCTGCCGGAGCCGTCGACACCATGTTTATTGCCTCCGGCTCCCTGGCTCACTCGATGGTCGTGTCCTTCAGCAAGAAGAAGCCGAGCGAGAGTCAGCTGCCTCCGGACCAGCGTGCGGTGCCCGCCATTCTCCGCTGGGGGGTCGACCACGCCGGAATCGTCAGCGACCTGCCGGTGATCGAGAGATCGAGGTGGAGGCTCACCGTCGACGGAGACGTGGAGAACCAGCTAGGCCTCGACTTCGAGGCTTTCCTCTCCCTCCCCAAGGTGGAGTCCGTCAGCGACTTCCACTGCGTCGAAGGCTGGAGCGTCCTCGACCAGAGGTGGGAGGGGGTCAGGCTCAGGGACCTCCTGAAGGCGGCGAAGCCGAGGCCCTCAGCAAGGTTCGCATGGTTCGAGTGCGCCGACGGCTACGCCACCTCGCTTCCCCTGGGAGAGCTCTTGGGGGACGAAGTCCTCTTGGCCGACAGGCTCAACGGCGAGGACCTCCCCCAGCCCCTCGGCGGACCAGTCAGGCTCGTCGTGCCACGTAAGTACGCCTTCAAGTCCCCGATGTGGCTGACCAGGATAACCCTCATGGCTGAGGACAGGCTCGGCTTCTGGGAGAAGGGGTACTACAGCAACACCGCGGACCCTTGGAGAAACGAAAGGTACCGCCTCCTCCAATCGGGTCTTGACACAGCACACTGAGGGACCTCGTTATTGGCTCCATCTTCCATTAAAATGCCATTTTATAACACATATTATTTTTACATTCAGCCGGAAAAATCAAGAAAGTGGAGTTAATCCTCTGAAACCGTTAAAAAATCACAAAAAAAGAGATGTAAAGAACTAAAAAAAATGGTCGAAATCATGAGAAATTTCATTTAACTCATATAAAATCGCTTTTTTATAAGTCATTTATAGCCCGATAACCTTTTAACTCGATCCTTGCCTTATCTTAGCACACCTGTAGAAGAAGTAGACCTGGAGGAGTCAATATGGAGAGATCAAACACCGTATTCATCGGACGGAAGCCAGTCCTAAACTACGTGCTAGCGTGCATGACCCTCTTCAAGAGCGGCCAGGAGACTATCCTCGTTAAGGCCCGTGGCCAGTCTATAAGTAGGGCCGTAGACGTCGTTGAGGTCCTGAAGAACAGGTTCATGCCCAGCGTAAAGGTAGAGGAGATAAAGATAGGTACAGAGCAGATGCAGTCCGAGGAAAGGAGCACGCCCTCCAACGTGAGCACGATCGAGATCGCGCTCAAACCGTAGGGGCGGCGGCGAACAGGCTCTCGTGGAGGCTCCTCCGGGGCGCCGGAGGACGAGTGAGTGCAAACACAACTGTGCACGTTCTGCCTGAAGAGCGGGATGCTCTGTTCGAAGTGCCAGCAGAAGGTCAAGTCAGGCACCGTAAGCAGCAACTACATCGAGGTCGCCAAGAAGCTTCTGGAGTACGAGGGACAGAACCAGTTCCTCCAGACGGTTAACCTCGAGAACGTCATAGACGCGGGCAGCTTCCTCGTCCTCGTCGTGGGCAGGGGTGACAGCGGCAAGTTCGCCATAAACCAGAAGGTCACCAGGGACCTGGGGGACGCCTTCGGCAAGAGGGTCCTCGTCCTGGAGACCGGCGTCAACGACAGGAAGTTCCTCGAGGACCTCTTCTCGAGCCAGCAGATAGTCACCATAAACATCATTTGGCTCCCAGATGGGAGCACGGAGACCAGGGTCGTCCTCAAGGGGCGTGGGGCGAAGCGCCTGAGCAAGAAGAGGATCCAGGCCCTGGTTGAGGTCGCCAAGAAGGTCCGGAACATGGACCTGCGGGTCGAGTACACCTACTAGGTCGATCAAAGTTTTTATTGCAAAACCCTATTCTACCCAAGTAGTCCGTATCCTACTTGGAGCCTTTGCCAATGTTCGACCGAATCTACGTCGAGGAAGCTAAGAGGAGGCTGGGCGAGGAGGTCGCCATCGCCGGCTGGGTGGTCAGGACCAGGGACCTCGCCAAGATAAGGTTCATCGTCCTCCGCGACATGACGGGGGAGATACAGATCACCGTCAGGAAGGGAGGCGACATACCGGACGTGGAGCTCGGCAGGGAGGATGTCATCGTCGTCAGGGGGAAGGCGGTCCAGAGCAAGATAGCGAATGCCGGCGTCGAGTTCATGCCCGAGAGCATCGAGGTTGTGAACAGGTCGAGGCAGCCCCTCCCCGTCGACATAGCCGAGACGAGCCAGTCGGAGCTGGAGACGAGGCTCAACTGGAGGTTCCTCGACTTCCGCGCCCCCCAGACACGCGCAATCTTCACCATCCAGAACAGGCTCCTCGCCAGCTTCCGCGGCTACCTAACGGAACGTGGATACGTCGAGATACAGCCCCCATGCATCATCGCCTCCGCCTCCGAGGGCGGCGCCGAGCTCTTCAAGATTCCCTACTTCGAGAGGGAGGCGTACCTCGCCCAGAGCCCCCAGCTCTACAAGCAGATGTGCGCCATCAGCTTCGAGAAGGTCTTCACCGTGACGCCGATCTGGAGGGCTGAGAAGTTCAACACGCCGACCCACCTCAACGAGGTGAGGCAGATGGACATAGAGCAGGCGTTCAGCGACGACGAGGACGCGATGAAAGTGCTCGAGGAGGTACTAGCCCACATGCTCCGGGACGTGAAGGAACACTGCGCGCCCCAGCTGAAGGCGCTGAACCGGGAGATCACTGTACCCGAGCTGCCGCTGAAGAGGGTCACCTACACCGAGGCGATAGAGATGCTCCAAAAAGCAGGAGAGGGCATCGGCTGGGGCGACGACTTCACCAAGCCCCAGGAGAGGAGGCTCATGGAGCTCATGGGGCTGGAGGCCTTCTTCCTCAAGGACTGGCCCTCGGCCCAGAAGGCTTTCTACGCGATGCCCCACGCCGACAACCCCGAGGTCGTCCACGCCTTCGACTGCATCTACGGCGGCATAGAGGTCTGCAGCGGCACCCAGCGCATCCACATCCCGGAGCTCCTCAGGCAGCAGCTCCTGAAGAAGGGGCTGAATCCCGCGGACTTCGAGCACTACATAGAGAGCTTCAGCTACGGGGCGCCCCCCCACGCGGGCTGGAGCATAGGGCTCGAGAGGTTGACCATGGTCGTCACAGGGATGCAGAACATCAGGGAGTGCTGCATGTTCCCCCGCGACAGGGATAGGCTGGTGCCCTAGGTGGTCAAGGAGAGCCCGTTCGAGTACAAGATGTGCATCGTCATCCGCACGGACCTCGGGATGAGCGTCGGCAAGATGATAGCACAGGCCTGCCACGCCGCAGTCGAGGCCTCAGAGGAGGCGAAGAGGGCGAACCACTCCGCCTGGAGGAGGTGGAGGGACGAGGGGGCGAAGAAGGTCGCCCTGGAGGCGGAGGGCGAGGAGGAGCTCAACGAACTCGTGGAGCGGGCCGAGGCGCTCGACATCGTCGCCGTCACGATAGAGGACAGGGGGCTGACAGAGGTCCCACCGGGCACGGTGACGGCCCTCGGCCTCGGGCCGGACCTATCCAGCAAGCTCGACAAGGTGACCGGCTCCTTACCGCTCCTTAAGTAGAGTGGATTAAACCATACCTCGTCGTGTGAACAGTTTGCTGATCCAGAAGCTGAAGGGCGTTAGAACCAAGGATTTTATGGTCCCGTGAATCCGCAGGACGGGCACTTGTACTGCCTGCCGAAGAGCCTGCACTTCTCGCAGCGCCAGATGGTGACGGCTCCGCAGCTTGGGCAGGAGAACTTGATCGCCTTCTCCTCGGGCGAGACCTTTCTCCCGCAGGATATGCATGTAGTCATATCTCAGTCCAGATGTAAGCCGATGAATCCATATTTAAACGTTGACGAGGGCCACAAGTTCGGCGATGGCTAGCCTACCGACGCCCCTCATCAGCAGCCCGAGGATGCGTGGGTTCCTCAGGGCTTGCCCGAGGGCGCCCCTCTGGAGGTCCATGTCACCCTTCTCGACGATCTCACGGAGCGTGTCCTCGAGCCCCTCCCCCTTGAGGGATGAGAAGAGTCTGTCGATCCTGTCGTCGGGCAGCCTGTCGAGGAGCCTCCTCGCTGAGAGCATGGCGTCGAACTCCCCACCGTACATTCTTCGCCAAGCCTTGTCGTATCTCCCGAGGAACTTCCCGGAGCAGTCGCCAGCCTCGAGGGCCCCTGAAGCTACTTTGCCGGCCTCCACGGCGCAGAGGCCGCCGAGGACGAAGCCTCCGCCGGTGGTCGGCTTCGTGTGACCCGCGGCGTCTCCGACCAGGAGGAGACCGTCGAAGCTGGTCCTCTGGAGAGGACCGCCCGTCAGCACCATCCCTCCATGGGGAGGCGGGCATTCGACGGGGCCGAACCTCCGCTTAAGGAACGCGCCGAGCCTCTCTGTGGCCCCGCCGTGGCAGGCGAGGCCACAGCGGGCACGCCCGTCGCTTAGGGGAATCACCCACGCGAAGAGCCCTGGCGCGTACCTCTCACCGAGCCAGACCTCCACCATGTTCGGCTCGACCTCCGCCTCCATCTCGACGTTGAGCCCAATCAGGGGCTCTTCCAGGCGGGGGGAGGTCAGCTGCCCAAGAAGCCTCCTGCCCGCACCCTCCCCGTCGACTACGATGGGGGAAGAAGCCTCGAAGCCGGCGCCCCTCACCCCCTCGACCCTACCACCCGATGTCAGGAGCCCCTCGGCCCTCGCGTCCGTGATGACGTCTGCGCCACTCTCCGCCGCCTTGTTGGCTAGATAGGCGTCTAAGGCTGACCTGTCGATGGCGTAGGCCCTCGTCCTCTCGCCTCTTACCTCGACGGAGACGCCTGAGGGAGAATAGACCTTGCCGCCGACTATCTCGTGCTGGACAAAATCGGCCGATGGCTCGATGTCGAGGCGCCTGAGCCCCTCGACGCTTACCAGCCCCGCGCAGTGGTTGGGCACCCCGACCTCGGGGTGTTCCTCAAAAACCTTGACGTCGTAGCCCCTGGAGGCGATCTCCCGTGCCGCGATCAAACCAGCGGGGCCTGCTCCCACGACTACTGCTTCGGCCCTCACGCTGGAGACCCCGCGGCTACGACCGTTTTACGACCTCGCCGAACTCGACCTCGTCCAGGTTCTTGAAGAACCTGAGGATGTCGTTCGCCAGAGCCCTCTTCGCGATCTGGACGTTCTCGCCGAAGAAGACCTCTTCCGGCACCTCGACGTGAAGCCTCTTCTTCGTCTTCTTCAGCCCGAACTTCTCGGCGTCGACTCCGGGGAAGCGGCGCTTGATGAGGGCTCTGAACTTCGCCTTCTCGTCCTCGATCAGCTCGGCGACCTTGACCGTGTAGACGATCTTCCTGCCCGCGAGGCGGGGGTTGTAGTCGACTTGTACCCTGCCCGCGCCTATGCTGCGTACGACGGCGGACCTGCCGTCGATCTCAAGCTCTGCGCCCAGGGCGGGATTGACGCCCTTGGACCTGAGCACCCTGAAGGGTATCGTCTGGACGTTCTCGGCGTCACGTTCGCCGAAGGCCTCGGCTGCCGGTATCTCTATCTTCTGCTCCTCGCCTACCTTGAGTCCCCTCAGCCTGGTGTCTAGCCCCTTCAGGACCCAGCCCTCGCCTGCGACGACTAGGCGTGGTCCGTAGGTCCTCTTCTCGTCGTATGTGCCCTGCTCCTTCGCGGTTTCCTCGCTGGTGGTGTCGAAGACCTCGCCCGTCTCCTCCGCGAGGCCCGTCAGCTCGACGACTATGAAGTCGCCCCTGTTGACGGCTCCCTCTATCCGCTCCTCCTCCGGCTCCTTCTCCTCTTTGACCTCGGCCTTCTCCTCTGTTGGCTTCTCTTCCTTGGCTTCCGTTGAGGTCGTTGTCTCTTTCTTCTCTTCCTCTACCTTATCCTCGACGGGCTTCGTCTCTTCTTTGTCGCTCATTTTCCAAACCCTGTGTGAAGTTACTTGATTGTCATCCCGAGGCTGCCCCCGGTTTCACGGAAGGGAGATACAGAGCCGAGTTTAAAGCCTTTCTGTGTTTGCTGGTGGATGATGTGCCTGT
>CAZVMI010000044.1:0-4222 GCA_964628365.1 uncultured Candidatus Bathyarchaeia archaeon
AAGATGCTGCCACCCTACTCCGTAGATGAGTACGTCGAGGGCCTCAGGCACGTCAACGACGAGTTCCTCTCCCTCGGCCTCACCACCGTCCACGCCTCCATGACCGACTCCAAGGAGTTCAAGGCCCTCCAAACACTGCGTCGGAAAGGCGAGTTAAGGCTCAGGTACTGCGTCCACGCCTCGGGCAGAGAGGACGGGATGCTAGAGGCCTTGATAGCCGCAGGCGTCCAGACCCCCTTCGGCGACGAGTGGATCAAGATCACCGAGGTCGAGTGGGTCTTCGACACGAGCACAAGCGGCAGGACCGCCGCCTACTACAAGCCCTATGTTGGCGAGCCCGACAATTACGGTATCCTCCTCTACGACCAGGAGGACATCACCGACAGGGTGAAACGGGCCCACAGGGCAGGCATCAGGGTCGGCCTCGACGGCATAGGCGACAGGGGCATCGACAGGGCGCTTGACGCCATCGAGGCGGCTCTGAAGGAGGAGCCGAGGGAGGACCACAGGCACAGGATAGAGCACTGCTGCTACGTCACGCCGCCCATCCAGAGGAGGCTGAAGGAGCTAGGCGTCATCGACGCCTCCGCAAACGGCTTCCTCCACGACCTCGGCGACGCCTACAGGGCGAACCGCGGGGAGAAGGAGATGCGTTGGATGTGGCCCCACAGGACCCTCATCGACCAGGGCATCCCCGCCCCGGGCCACAGCGACTGTCCAGTCTGCTCCCCCAACCCCTGGCTGGGCATCTACGGCCTCGTGACCAGGAAGACGAGCAGCGGCCAGGTCCTCTACAGGGGCGAGGCGATCAGGCCGATAGAGGCCATCAGGGCGTACACCATCGACGGCGCCTACGCCGCCTGGGAGGAGGGCTTAAAGGGCAGCATAGAGCCTGGGAAGCTCGCCGACCTCACAGTCGTGGACCGCGACCCCCTCACCATACCGAGGGAGGGGCTGAAGAACGTCCAGACCGTGATGACCATCGTGGGCGGCAGGGTAGCCTACAGGCGCTGACTCCACGTATCCCTTTTTTAGCCAGAGCCAACTCTATCAAACAGTTCATGGTCTCCTTGAGGAGCGTCGGCCGCTTCCTTGCCCTGGAGGGGAACATCAGGGTCATGGCTCTCCAGACCCTCGTCTCCCAGCTCGGCTTCGGCATGATGTACGTCGTCTGGCAGCCCTACATACTGTCCCTGGGTCTGAGTATAGCTCAGCTCGGCGTCATCCAGAGTGTGATCAACCTGAGCACGGCGACCGGCCTAGTCGCCTGGGGCGCCATCTCGGACAGGGTCGGCAGGAAGCCCATCGTCCTCCTCTCCAACGCGAGCAGACTCGCCGCCATGTTGGCCATCGTCGCGTCGGGGAACCACCTCTTCCTGTACGTATTCGCCTTCTTCGTCGGCTTCAGCGCCCTATGGATGCAGGCGAACCCGGCTAGGAGCGCCCTCATAAGCGAGTCCGTCGGCGCCGGGAACAGGGCGACGGCGTACAGCACCCTGATGGCGGTCAGCCAGATCACGAACATGGTCGCCGCGTCAGCCGGAGGATATCTGGCCATAGTCACGGGTTACTACACCATCTTCTACGTCTGCGTAGCCGGAGACGTCGTGGGCCTCGCCCTCCTCCTGCTGTTCGTGAAGGAGACCCACATCCCCAGGAAGCAGGAGGGCGGCGGGCTCGGCCTGTGGGCGAGCCTGAGGAAGTACGTCGTTCCCGAGAGGAAGGTACTGCCCCTATACGCCATCATGGTGGCGATGGGCTTCGGCTACAACACAGGCTGGGGTCTCTTCAACGGCGCTCTCGTCGACACATATGGGCTGAACACGTTGCAGCTGGGGATAATGTCGACGGCGTTCAGCCTGGTCTGGGGCGTCTCCTCGATCCCCCTCGGAAAGCTCGCGGACAGGGTCGGCAGGAAGCCGATGCTCCTCGCCTCGTGCTTCTTCGCCGTCACCACAAATCTCGGCTTCATTATCTTCCGCAGCTTCGAGGCGTTCGTCCTCTTCAACGCCCTCAGCGCGTTCGACCCGGCATGCTGGACGCCCTCTTGGATGAGCCTCGTCTCGGAGAAGGTGCCGCCGTCTGAGAGGTCGACGGCCCTGGGCAAGCTCGACGCCTACGGCAGGTTCGCAGGCATACCTGCCCCGTACCTCGCCGGAGTCCTATATACCCGGTACGGCTTCGCGGCTCCTCTGCTTGTCCTCGTCGGCTTCTCCTTGGTCTGGAGCCTCATAGTCCTCAGGCTCGACACGTCACCTGAGCAGGGCGTCTAGGTCAGACGAAGCCCATCAGGCTCTTTATCTCGTCGTGGATCACGCCCGCGGTCCTGTCGCCATCTAGGATAAGCCATGGTCGATACATAGCGAGCTCCAGGGCCTTCCTACTTATCTTCACAAGCTCCGACGGCTTCTCGAAGCGCTCCCTCCGCTCCCTGCTCGCCGCTATGCGTCTGAACGCCTCGCCTGGGGAGACGTTAAGGTAGAACATCTTTCTCGACTTGGGCACTATCCTGGCGAAGAAGTGGTACCCCAGCTTATGGAGGGGGCTAGGCAGGTATGCTGTCCCCATAAGGTAGCGGACGAAGACGACGTAGTCGACCCGTCTCCAGCTGTAGAGGACCACGGACCTGATAACGTCGAACATGTAGAAGAGGGCGGCGGCTATGTGAGCCTTCCTCCCCTCGAGGTAGAGATATTCCCGTGACCTTACACCGAAGAAGTTGTCGTCTGACGGGTGGGTGCGTAAGAGGCATGTCTTCCCGAGGCTGCAGAGGTAGCCTACGAGCATCTCGGCTTGGGTGCTCTTCCCCGAGGCGTCTAGGCCGTCGATGACTACGAGTTCCACCAGCTCATGCTCCTCCGTTGGCGAGGACGAACGTCAGCGCGCCGGCGATGGGCACAAGCACGTTGTCGAGCCCCTTAGGCGAGACAGCCTCGGCGACGGTCGCCACCGCCGCAACGGCGAGGGCGGGGACGAGCTGGCTCCCGAGGCTGAAGCCGTAGAGGTATGAGAAGTAGGCGAGGCTGATGCCGAAGGCGGCGAGGCTGGCGGTGAACATGGCCGCCGACCCCTCGAGGCTCTTCGTCTCGAACACCCTGTACCTGTGCCGTCCGTGCCTCATGCCCACGAGGGCGGCGAGGCTATCACCGTAGGCCATCGGGAGGATGCCCGCGGCTATCACGTACGGTTGCAGGCCGTAGAGGTAGGCGAGGACGCTGTAGGAGATGGCGTAGAGGACGAGCCCCATGTGGTGGCCCTCCTCCGTGATGTTTGCCAGGCCGGGGAGCTTCCCTCCGAGTCCCTTCACCGGTGAGTAGGGAGTGACGAGGAACGTGACGAGGATGAAGGGCGACGCGACGAGGAACGGGTAGATGGAGGCGGTGAAGAAGGGGATTATGAAGGGGAGGTTCCCGATCATCGCATGAAGAAACTTCCTCCTAGCCGCCTCGGCGAGGGGCAGCCTGTCGGAGACGAGGATGAGGGCGACGATGTAGGCGTAGCAGAGCAGCATCAGGAGCAGGTTAGACCAGATGGCGTCCAGCGTGCGGCACCCCGGATACAGTTAGAGCTCCATGTCCAAGGTGTTTATGAGCGTTTGCTGGTCGTATTTGCTAAGGTTTATTTTCGCCCGCGAGGAAGATCAACTTGTTTTCTGGAGGATGAATGGGTTGAACGAGTATGTGCTGCCCAAGCTTCCCTACGCCTACGACGCATTGGAGCCCTACGTCGACAAGGAGACGGTGACGCTCCACCACGACAAGCACCACGCCGCCTACGTCGCCGGCTTCAACGCGACCATGAAGAAGCTCGCCGAGGCACGTGAGAAGGGGGATTACGCCGCTGTGAAGGCGCTCGACAGGGACCTAGCGTTCCACGGCTCAGGCGCCGTCCTGCACGCCCTCTACTGGGAGGGGCTCTGCCCCAAGGCTGAGAGCAAGGAACCCGCAGGGGGAAAGCTCCTCGAGCAGGTGAAGAAGGACTTCGGTGGCCTCGACAGGCTGAAGAGCGAGATGGGTGCCGCCGCGAAGGCGGTCGAGGGCTCAGGTTGGGCGATCCTCGCGTGGGACACGGTCGGCAAGCAGCTGCTGGTGATGCAGGTTGAGAACCACCAGAAGCTCGTTGTGCCCGGCTACGTGCCACTCTTCGTCATCGATGTCTGGGAACACGCCTACTACCTGAAGTACCAGAACAGGCGCGCAGAGTACGTTGACAATATCTGGAA
>CAZVMI010000044.1:4322-9261 GCA_964628365.1 uncultured Candidatus Bathyarchaeia archaeon
GCGCCGGCTATCCTCCTCGTCTTCAGCGCCTCGGTGAGGGCGTCCTGGTCTATGACCGGCCCCCGCGAGGTGTTTATGATGATCGCCGTGGGCTTCATCATCGCCAGTTCCTTCCTGCCTATGATGTGCCTCGTCGAGGGGAGGAGGGGGACGTGGATCGAGAGGATATCCGAGGTCCTGAGGAGCTCCTCGAATCCTACTGGCTTTACACCGTAGAGCTTCTCCAGGTCGGGCTTCGGCACGATGTCGCGGTAGATCATCTTCACGTCGAAGCCCTGAGCCCGCTTCGCAGCCTCCGACCCTATCCTGCCGAGGCCGAGGAAGCCGAGGGTCTTGCCCGAGATGTCCCAGCCGAAGGGGAACCCTCTGGCCCTCTTACCCCACTCCTCGCGTGTGAAGCGGTCAGCCTCTGGTATCCTCCTCATGAAGCCGAGGATGAGCGCCCACGTGATGTCGGCGACCGCGGCCGACAGGACGTCGGGTGTGTAGGTGACGTAGACCTTCCTCCTCGTACAGGCCTCGACGTCTACGGTGTCGTAGCCTACGCCGAACCTCGCGACGACCTTCAGCTTCGGCGCCTTCGCCAGGTAGGCGTCGTTCACGGCCTCCATGCTCACCACCACGGCGGTGGCCTCTCTGAGCTGCTCTGCGTAGTCGCCCTGGACGTAGGCGACGTCGGCCAGTGGCCTGAGGGACTCGGCCAAGTCCTCTGGGAAGTTGAGTTTCCCGGTGCTGACGAGAACCTTCGGCTTCAACCCGGATCATAAACTGATCTTCTGCGTGCTGGTTAAAACTGTCGAATGATAAAAATGGTAGTCACTTCTTCCTGTAGACGCGGAACTTGACGTCGTTCCACCTGTCAGGACACTCGTACTTGAACTCCTTAGGATCGATCCAGGGGATTTTGCCGCCGTAGCAGACGTTCATCAGGGTCGGGAAGAGGTCGTGGTAGCAGTAGCCGCAGATGCCTCCTGTGAGGTGGGTGTTTACCTCGAACTTGTCTCCGACCTTGTGGCCCGCGCCGCAGCTCTTCGCGACGGATGTCACCTCGGCGACGTAGATAGGTTCCTTCTCGCTCATCTGATCACCTCCTATCTCTTCGGATGTATGGAATTAAAAGGGTTCGAAGTTGCCGGGGTAGGGTTTTAGGCTTCGATGCGGAGTATTACCCATGGCTCTGAGGGATGTCGTTCTCGGCGGCATCGGGGATCTCGATGGGGTTTACGCCTTCTCCGTGAAGCACCTCGGCACGGGGGAGGCCGCCTCTGTCAACGGTGAAGAGGTTCTGCCGACGGCGAGCGTCTTCAAGGCTCCCCTTGTCGTCGAGTTCCACAGGCAGGTGGAAAGGGGCGAGATTAGCCTCGATGAGCGGTACGTCCTGAGGGACGCGGACAAGGTGCCTGGCTCAGGCATCCTGCGTGAGCTCTCGGAGGGGCTGGAGCTCACACTCTCGGACCTCGTGACTCTGATGATGATCGTGAGCGACAACACGGCCACCGACGTCATCCTCGGCCTCGTCGGCATGGAGAGGGTGAACTCCGCGATGCGGGGTCTCGGGCTTGAGAAGACTGTGGTCGCCGCGAGCTGCAGGGATATCATCTTCGACGGCGTCGGCGGCTTCGGCCTCCCGGACGAGGAGAGGACGCTGGCGCGGTACGAGGAACTTGCCGCGGAGGCGAGGCGGAGGGGCGGCTTCACGGCCAAGACGCGGAACAACGTCTCGACCGCCGACGAGATGACGAGGCTGCTGGGGCTCATCGCCGAGGGCATGGCGGCGGGCAGGGCGAGCTGCGACGCGATCATGGGGCTGATGGCGAAGTGCCAGACCGGCGAGGCCAGGATCGCGAAGTACCTGCCCCGCAACATGGTAAGGGTCTGCCACAAAGAGGGGACGAGGCTGAGGCTCAGGAACGACGTGGGCGTGGTCACCCTCCTCGGGTCGGGGGAGAGGTGGGCGCTGAGCTGCTTCACGAACGAGGTCGGGGACGTCAACGCCGCTGAAGAAGCCATCGCCAGGGTTTCTAGGAACGTTTACGATTACTTCACGGCTAGGGCCTAGCCGGCTGCCTGCCCTCTGTCTATTGGCGTTTTTTTCGTCCAATAGACGATACCCCCCCATCTTTTTTAGCACATCAGAGGGGATGCCCCGGCCAGGTGAGGCCTCTGCCACTTTTCGCGGAGGGACGCGCCGTTATTCTGGGTCCGCGTGGTGCCCTGGCCGTTTTCCGGGCCAGGGCAGGGTACCCCCCCTAGTTTTTTCACGGTGGATTATAACAAGCCAGTTGTTATCTGGCGAAAAAATTCCATCTTTTGCCTCGTGAGGTCTCCTTCTGCCTCTCCTCCACCTTTTTCCAATCATGTTTTTCTGGTGGCTTTGGCTGTGAACGCGCCGGGCCGGGGCTGCCTCCATGCGGGGACGGGCGACGTCTCTTCGACGGATGGACAGCGTCTTTGCCCCGATCCGTGGTGGGTCGCGCCGTTTTTCAAGCTGTTCGGCTGATCGACCAAGTCTCTGGCGAAAGCCTCCCCTTGTGGCGTTTCTTCCCGGTTACTGGGAATATAGGCTTCTGGGCGAGTTGTGAGGCGTCTGGGGGATGAATCACCGTGAATGCTTCTTATAGGAAAAGGAGCTCGCTTCAGATCGAAACGCCTTTATTTGTTTGCGTTTATGATCAATTGTAAACGAGGTTTGGCTGTGGATAAAACCGTGGCAGCCCGCATCCCCGTCGAGCTGGAGGAGGAGATAGGTAGGTTCATGGATGAGGAGGGGCTGGACAAGTCCACCGCGTTACGGCGCGTGCTGGAGATCGGAGTGGGCGAGTGGAAGCGGAGGAGAGCAGTGGAGCTCTACAGGTCCGGGAAGGTGACTCTCTGGAAAGCCTCCCAGATGTGGGGAGTGTCGCTCAGGGAGATGCTGGACGAGCTCGACAGGCTCAGGGTAACAGCCCACGTCGCGGCGAAGGACATCGAGGAAGACATCGAGGCAGCCAGAGCCGCAGAAGCTCAAGCGGGAACAGGCACACAAAGAGGGACATGAGCTGCTGAAACCCCTCGTGCTGGACGCCACGCCCATCATATACCTCTGCAAGATAGGCCTGTCAAGGATTTTCGGGGACTTTTCCGAGGAGAAGTACACGACACCGAAGGTCGTCGAGGAGGTCATAGACAAGGGTAAGATCCTCGGCGCCCCTGACGCCTTCATCGCCGATGAGCTGGTCCAACGATCGATAATAAAGGTGAGGGAGCCGGCGAGATCCGGCTTCCTAGCCCTGCTCTTAACGCTGCCCCATCTTCATGAAGCCGAGGCTCAGGTGCTCGCGTTGGCGAAGGAGGTGGGAGGCGTTGCGATCATAGACGAATCGCTGGCGAGGGAGGTTTCCCGCCTGTACAACGTCGAAGCCCACGGAACGGCCTACCTCCTGCTGAGGCTCATGTACAGAGGCAGACTGTCAAGGAAGCAGGTCAGAGATGCCATAGAAGGCATGATCTCGGCTGGATGGCGCCTGACGGCGGAGGAGTACGTCAAATTGGCGAGGGAACTGGAAGCGTTTCAGGGCGAATAAACGTCTTCGACCAAGGACGTTCTCTTCACTCTGACATTTGACGAAGTCCTTTACCACGAGATGAACACCCTCCAGACAAAAGGGAACGCCCTAAGGTACGTAGAAAAACTGGATCTCGCTAAGAAGAATCGGATAAAGGAGACACGACTGCTCCTGAAGGAGTAGTCGGTGCCGGTCAGGGCCAGAAATTCGTTGAGACGCACAAGGGAAGGATCGGCGACGTCTTAATTTTGGTCAGGAATCAAACCAGTCGACTTGATTTTCAGCTACGCCTTGCGACGCGCTGCCTAGGATAACCGAGATTTTTCAGATTCCTTTGACTGCCGATGGGTATATCTGGGCTGAGG
This sequence comes from uncultured Candidatus Bathyarchaeia archaeon, assembly GCA_964628365.1. Classification (GTDB taxonomy): domain Archaea; phylum Thermoproteota; class Bathyarchaeia; order TCS64; family TCS64; genus UBA8941. The sequence continues at coordinate 8,233 of CAZVMI010000044.1, forward strand.
CGTAGGGTGGGTTGGTGTCCTGTTGAGCCAGGTCGAGGGGCGTAACCCTGTCTACGAGACGCTGAGGCGCGGAGGCGTGAGGAGGCTGCTCGTCGCCTCTGGCTCTGAGGGCGAGAGGCGGGTGAAGGAGATAGTCGATCTAGCCCGGAGGAGGGGGGTAGGCGTGGAGTTCGTTGATCGGCGTCGGCTCGACTCGATGTCGGAGACGGGCAGGCATCAGGGCGTGATCGCCCTCGCCGAGGCGCCCGGATACGCCTCCCTGAGGAGCATCTTAGATGGGGTGAAGGGGGATGTCTGCGTCGTCGTCCTCGACGGCGTCCAGGACCCGCAGAACCTCGGCTCCATCCTGAGGACCGCGGACGCGGTGGGCGTCGACGCCGTCGTGGTGCCTAAGAGGGAGAGCGTGGGGCTGACGCCTACGGTCCTCAGGGTTAGCATGGGAGGAGCCGCCAGCGTACCCGTCGCCAGGGAGAGCCTCTACCCCACCGTGAAGATGCTCAAGGAGGAAGGCACGAAGATCATAGGCGTCGACGCCTCCGGCTCCGTCGACTACTGGGAAGAGAACCTGACGGGCTCCGTCGCCCTCGTCCTAGGCGGGGAGGGGCAGGGGATAAGCCCGACGCTCCTAGGCAAGTGCGACTCCGTCGTCAGGATACCTATGTTTGGCTCCGTTCCTAGCCTGAACGTCGGCGTCGCCGCAGCGCTGGTCCTCTATGAGAGGCTGAGGCAGGTCGGCGCTCAGAACAAGGTGAAGTTGACCAAGTAGTAGATGAAGCCGGCGTGCGCGCGAAGTGATATAAAGTGATTTGGATATTCGCAATCTTTTTTAGGCTCGTCCTCGTCGCCGATTTCTAGGTATGTCCAAGGTCAAGCGCCCGAGCTGCATAGGCATGCTCGGAGAGGACGAGGAGTGCGACTCATGCGCCTGGCGCGTCGAGTGCGAGAGGATGACAGGGAGCATAGAGGCCGACGCCATGCGGGGGGGCACCCACGTCAGGCTCACTGGCAAGTACAAGGAGAAGAAGTACA
>CAZVMI010000045.1:0-3902 GCA_964628365.1 uncultured Candidatus Bathyarchaeia archaeon
CAAACAAAATCCATAAAGAAGGCGGCTGAGTGTCTTCATCTATGCCCTCTGAGACGCTGCCGGACGGCTTGGTGATCCTCGACTTCGGAGGCCAGTACTGCCACCTCATCGCGAGGAGGGTGAGGGAGATGAGCGTCTACTCCGAGATTCTTCCCAGCGACGCCTCCATCGAAGAGGTCAGGGCCCTGGGCGGCGCCATGAACGTGAAGGGAATAATCCTGAGCGGGAGCCCAAGCAGCGTCAACGCGGAGAGCCCGCTGAGACTCGACGAGCGCATCCTCGACCTCGGCGTCCCCGTCCTCGGGCTCTGCTACGGCCACCAGCTCATCGCAGACCTAAACGGCGGCGATGTCAGGAAGGGGGAGTTCAGGGAGTACGGTCCCAGGGAGGCAACCATCGATGCGCCTGAGGGTGTCCTCGAGGGGATGAGTCAGAGGGAGCGGGTCTGGATGAGCCACGGCGACACCGTCTACAGCCTTCCCGCCTGCTTTAAGGTCCTCGCCCACACAGACTCTGCGCCTGTCGCCGCCTTCCGCCACCGCGAGAAGCCGATCTACGGCCTCCAGTGGCACCCGGAGGTGGTCCACACCGAGCACGGGGGCGAGATGCTCCGAAACTTCGTCTTCAAGGTCTGCGAGTGCAGGCCGAACTGGAAGCCTGTCGACGCGGTCGAGCAGGCGGTTGAGGGGATCAGGGAGCGAGTCGGCGGCGGCAGGGCCGTGATAGCTCTCAGCGGCGGCATAGACTCCAGCGTCGCCGGCGTCCTCACGAGTAAGGCTCTAGGCGACAGGGTCGCCGCTGTCCACGTCGACCACGGTTTCATGAGGATGGACGAGTCACGTCAGGTCGAGGAGGCGCTGAGGGGGCTCGGCGTCAACGTCATGGTCATCGAAGCAAAGGAGCGCTTCCTGAGGAAGCTGAAGGGAGTCAGGGACCCTGAGCGGAAGAGGAGGATCATAGGCGAGGAGTTCATCCGCGTCTTCGAGGACGAGGCGCGGAGGTTCGGCGCCGAGTACCTCGTCCAGGGCACCATCTACCCTGACCGCATCGAGTCGGGGATCACCCGACACGCCGACACCATAAAGACCCACCACAATGTCGGAGGCCTCCCCCTTCAAATGGAGTTCAAGGGCGTCGTCGAGCCGCTGAAGGACCTATACAAGGACGAGGTTCGCGCTCTCGGCAAGAGACTCGGGCTACCCGAGGAGCTTGTCTCCAGGCAGCCGTTCCCAGGACCAGGCCTCGCTGTCCGCATCATGGGCGAGGTGACCCAGGAGAAGCTCGACGCACTCAGGAAGGCGGACGCCATCGTCTGCGAGGAAGTGGAGCGCTCAGAACTCGTCGGGAAGCCCTGGCAGTACTTCGCCGTCCTCACGGACACGATGAGCACGGGCGTCAAGGGCGACGAGCGCGCCTACGGCTGGACGATGGCCGTCCGCATCGTCGAGAGCGTGGACGCCATGACGGCGAACTTCACCCGGGTTCCCTGGGACATCCTAGAACGGATCAGCGGCAGGATAACAAACGCCATCCCCGGCGTGACCCGCGTCGTCTACGATATCTCTAACAAGCCGCCTGCGACCATAGAGTGGGAGTGATATGGCGGGATACAGCTACCCTGAGGGCGGGCCGCCAGCTGACCTCCTAGTGGAGGGGAGGGGAAAGACCATGGGGGAGGCGTTCGCCAACGTCGCCCTAGCCATGTACAACGCCATCACCCCGCTGGAGGGCATCAACGAGAGGGAAACCTTTACCGTCGAGGTGGATGGCAGCGACTACGAGAGCCTCCTGTTCAGCTTCCTCGCGGAGCTCCTCTACAGGGTTGATGTTGATGGGCTGATAGCGAAGAGGATCAAAATCGAGATCATCCCCACCGACTTCAAGCTCAGTGCCAGATGTGTCGGCGAAAGGTTCAGCGCGACGACGCATGAGGCGGGGGCCTCGGTGAAGGCCGTCACCTACCACATGATGAGGATAGAGGAAGAGAACGGGGTGTGGACCGTCAGAACGGTCTTCGACACCTAGGGGAGCTTAGCCGCATCGAAGCTCAGCCGAGTATCGCCCTCATGTCCTCGTCGGGCGTCGTGATCGGCATTATATTGAAGTTCTTGACGAGGTAATCGAGCACGTTCGGCGTTATGAACGCGGGCAGGCTCGGCCCTATTCGTATATTCTTTATGCCGAGGCTCAGTAGCGTCAGCAGGATGGCGACGGCCTTCTGCTCGTACCAGCTCAGGACGAGGCTCAGGGGCAGCTCATTGACGCCTACCTTGAACGCCTTCGACAGGGCGAGGGCTATCTGGATCGCGGAGTAGGCGTCGTTGCACTGCCCCACGTCCATCAGCCTTGGTATTCCTTCTATGTATCCGAGCTGCTTGGTGAAGAACTTGAACTTGCCGCAGGCGAGGGTGAGCACCACACAGTCCTTCGGCACCTTCTCCACGAACTCTGCGTAGTAGCTGCGGGACGCCTTGGAGCCGTCGCAGCCGCCGACCAGGAAGAAGTGCCTTATCTTCCCCCTCTTGACGAGGTCGACGACCTTGCTGGCGACGCCCGTGACGGCGGCTTGGCCGAAGCCGACGGTGACGTAGCCAGCGTCGAGGTCTTCCCCGAAGCCGGGCATCTCCAGCGCCTTCTCTATCACCAGCGTGAAGCCCTTCTCCCCGCCGATGTGAGCGACGCCCGGCCATCCGACCATGCCGGTGGTGAAGATGCTCTCCTTATATGACTCCTGAGGCTGCTGAATGCAGTTAGTCGTCATGAGTACCGCGCCGGGGAACTCCGCGAACTCCTTCTTCTGGTTCTGCCATGCGGTGCCGTAGTGGCCGTAGAGGTGCTTGAACCTCTTCAGCTTGGGGTAACCGTGGGTGGGCAGCATCTCGCCGTGGGTGTAGACGTAGACGCCCTTCCCCTCACTCTGTTTGAGAACCTCCTCAAGGTCGTGGAGGTCGTGGCCCGAGACCAGGATGGCCTTCCCCTTCCTGTGTCCCAGCGGGACCTTCGTGGGGACTGGGTCGCCGTAGGCGCCGGTGTTCGTCTGGTCGAGGAGCTCCATAGCCCTCAGGTTGACCCGCCCCGCCCTCATGACGAGGCCGACCAACTCCTCGAGCTCCGCGTCCCTCTTCAGCGTAGCCACCAGAGCCTCCTGGATGAACCCGTAGACCTCGTCGTCCTCCTTCCCGAGGATGGCGGCGTGGTCAGCGTAGGCCGATATCCCCTTTAGGCCATAAGTGAGGGTCCACTTCAGGCTACGGATGTCAGGGTTCTCGCTGGGGTCTGAGAGGATGCCGACCTCAGCCCCCTGTTTGACCATACCCGCCATCGTCTCCGCAGGCTTGAAGTTCACAGGGCCCTCGTGGAAGTCGACACGGTCTCCGGCTCTCTCGACCCTCTTCTTCAGCGCCTCCCTCAGCTCCACAGCCTCCCTGACGAGGCCCGCTATCCTCTCTGCGTCGAAGTTGACGTTGGTCAGGGTGGCGAACATCGCCTCGCACGTGAACCTGTTCACGCCTTGATCGTTAACCCCGACTCTCCTCCCCTCAACGGCGTAGAGGGACAAGCCCTTCAACGCGAAGACGAGCAAATCCTGTATGGCAGCGACCTCCGGCGACTTGCCGCATACCCCGAACCTGTCGCAGCCCTTTCCTCCCGCTGTCTGTTCACACTGGTAGCAGAACATCTTCAAACACATCCTCTTTCACGACACGCTGTCAACGGCCGCGTCACCTCGAGTGCTCGCACCGCCCCTTGGCGGGGCAGAAGTTCTCGGCGTGGTTCTCCACGGCCCTGAAGATCGTCTCGACGGTCTTCCTGTTCAGGCTGTAGACCTTTTCCCGTCCCCTCCTCTCGATGAACACCAGGCCACACCTTTCGAGGGGCTTCAGGTTATGGGAGACCATGCT
>CAZVMI010000045.1:4002-9231 GCA_964628365.1 uncultured Candidatus Bathyarchaeia archaeon
ACGATAGATACAGCGGGCGAAGGGCTCGCTATGGTACTGAAGGACTATCAGGAAGAGGCTCTAAGATTCATCTGGGAGAACAAGGGCGAGGGTGCAAGCTCCCGTGAAGTCTGGAACCATGTAAACAAGGCGCTGAAGAGCAAGACCATAAGCAGGGCTTCCATCATAAACTTCCTCAACGCCATGGTCGACGAGGGGGTCCTCGGCTACACCGAGATAACCGGCAAGGGTGGCCACAGGAGGATCTACTCGACAAAGCTCAACGAGGCCGAGTTCAAAAAATACGTCGCAGAGACGGTCCTGGAGAACCTTCTGAGGGACTTCCCATCTGAGACGAAGGAAGTGCTCAGGAACTTCAGGTAAGCCTCTACCCTCCCCCTTTCTATTTCCTTTTTTACAATCGAAGAACCCAAGCAGGGTTATCCGAAGCCCTGAACGCCTATGCCTAATTTACATAACGATGAAATTCACGAAGGAGTTCATGGAGGAGCAGCTTTTGCCTATGGGCCCGGAGCCTTTCATCGACATTCAGCGGCCAGAGTATGTCACGACGGTGAGAGAGCGATGTGCGCCTCCCCTGAGGACTTGGCACACCATTCCACGCCTGTTCTACGCCCTTGAACGTCTGTTCTAAACTATGGGTATAACTACCCGTGGTGCACTCTCTTTTTCGACAAACAATGGATAGGACACAGCAAGCAGCTTCGGTTCTAGCGATATGCGCATCGATCCTACTCGCCGGCGCGCTCATAGCTTACACCCCCGGACTGAGCCTTGGGGCCGAGTTCAGGTTCCCGGTCGGCATACCGCCTTCCTTGGGGGCATCCACGTTCGTAGGGGACGGGAGTTCGTCTGATTTAAAGACCCTCTCCCTCTCAGGAACGGGAAAGGTGACGGCGAAGGCCAACCAGGCCACGGTCGCCATCGGCGTCTACACAGAGGACAAGTTGGCGGGCAGGGCCATCGACGAGAACGCGGGGCTCATGACAGACGTCATCGCCGCGATCAAGGCACTCGGCTTCACCGACGGGGACATCCAGACGGTCTCCTACGGCGTCTACCCCCTGTACGACTGGGAGGCTAAGCAGGTAGTCTCCTATCAGGTCACCAACATGGTCCAGGTCAAGGTGCTGGACCTCGACAAGCTGGGGCCGGTCATCGACGCCGCGGCCGCAGCCGGAGCCAACAAGGTCGAGGGCATCACCTTCGGCCTCTCGGACGAGCTGGCGAATCAGCTGAAACTCGACGCCTATAAGGCGGCCATCGCAGACGCGGAGAGCAAGGCCGAGGTGATAACCACCAACCTCGACATCAAGATAGCAGGGGTTCAGTCCGTATCTGAGAGCTCCTACTACCCGTACACACCTTACAGGAGCTACTCGACGGCTGACTCGGCTAAATCATCGACACCTATACTAGAGGGAAACCTGAGCGTCACGGTGACACTGAACATAGTCTACATCATAGAGTAGACCCTTCCCATCTCATCCTTTTTTCCTTTGACCGGGCGAACCAGTGGTCGGTATTAGGGGCGTTGCGGGGAATCAGGCACAGCTTTGAGATCCATCCTTCTCCTCGCCGGCCTTCCCCGTGAGGAAGTAGAGGCCAAGCGCGGAGAGGACCGCCCCGCAGACATAGCAGAGGATCTCGACGATCGACTTCGTCGTCGCCCCGAACGTGGGGTTGCCGGCCATCCAGGCGCCCAGCCCCGTGAAGCTCACGGAGAGGGCGATGAGGAGGAGGACGGCTCCGGGCCCCGCCATCGAGGCGCCGAGCTCCCTGCTTGGTATCTTCCTCCTGAGGGCCTCGATGAGGTCGGGGTGGGCGAGGGATGGGAACGCGTTGACAGCCGCCTTGATCAGGGGAGGCGTCACGAGGAGGACGAAGGGGAGCATGGTGACGAACCAGAAGAGGGTAAGGCCAGCCGCCACCGCGGCGAGGGCGTCGCCGGGGATGCCCACGTACTGGTTCTGGTAGAGGACCTTGTAGGCGAATACGTACAGCACCGCGACTATGAGGTTCGCCACCAGGAGCCCCAGGTTGCTTATTATGATGAACTTGTTCCAGCTGAACCTCCTCCAGAGGAACCAGCCTATGAGGTAGAAGCCGGCGAAGTTGCCTGGGACGGCCGCGATTAGGCTCCCGGGGTAGAGGTAGCCGTGCTTTACGGAGTCAGCCAGTAATGTGCCCAGAGCGGCACCGACCCCGGCAGGGATCGGGCCGAAGACCACCGCGAAGAAGGTGGGAACAACGACTGCTGGCCTGAACTGGCCGAAGCCCCAAGGCGAGGGGATGTAGGCTGTCACGTAGGAACCCACCGCATAGAGGGCGGCGCACATAACCGTGACCATAAGCTTAACAGAAGGTCTATCAGCGCTCAAGCTTCATCAGGTCCTATGGATCGTTCAACGATTTGATAAAGTCCCAACACAAACTATTTGGGGCTTTCTACTCATTTATTGTTGAATGATCAGCATAGCGGCGGTTACGCCTACGATCTGTCGGCTAATGGGCGTCGAGCCCCCAGGGCTATCCTCAGCGGAGGCGCTTCAGAGGGTCCTGGGCAATGCGAGGGTAAAAGGGATAGAGAGGCGGGTTAGGAAGGTGTTCATCTATGCCCCCGACGCCCTAGGCGAAGGCATCTACAGGGACTATGAGCCCCTCTACAAACACGTCAAGGAACTGGCCCCAGTCGAGGTCGAGATGCGCTCTGTCCTCCCGACCTACACGCCCGTCTGCTTCGCCTCCATGTTCACCGGCGCGGAGCCCGAGGCCCACGGCATCAGGAGGTACGAGAAGCCCGTCCTGGGATGCGACACCCTCTTCGACGCCGTGAGCCGAGCCGGCAGGAGGGTCGCCATAGTCGCGGTTAAGGACAGTAGCATCGACCTCATCTTCAGGGGCAGATCCATAGACTACTACACCGAGACCTACGATCCAGAGGTCGTGAGGCGCAGCCTAAGGCTCTTCGACGAGGGCGTATACGACCTGATAGTCGCCTACAACCAGGAGTACGACGATATAATGCACCGCTCGACGCCTAGAAGCCCGGAGGCGATCGAGGCCTTCAAGCGTCACCTCGAGGCCTTCAGGGTCCTGGGTGAGACCTTTAACGAGGCGTACGCTGCAAAGGACAGGGTCATTGCCTTCTGCCCGGACCACGGCACCCACGTCGACTCGACGACTGGAAAGGGTGCCCATGGAACCGACGCCACTGATGATGTTGATGTCCGCCACTTCTGGGGCATAAACAGGGGCGGATGACGCCAACTTTTTCAACGCCCAGGCGAATAAGTGGTCGGATTCGATACATGTACAAGGTCGTTTTCACCGTCGTAGACGTCAAGGAACCCAAGAGCCTAGACGGCAAACCTACCCACGTCTCAGGTCCGTGCAAGATCTACAGGGTCGGCGACAGGATCACGATCACGAGCAATCCTGGGAGGCTGGTGCTTGAGGAGACTGACAGTGTCTGCCTGGCAGCCCTCAGCGCCATAATGCCTCTCACATCGGCGATGGAGAGGGAGGTCGCGGAGCCCTGGGACTACGTTGACAAGATCAAGTACTTCAGCTGCCCTGACTCTGAGCGCCCCGTGGTCTTCAAGGTCGAACGCATCCCCGTGAAGCAGGGGGAGACGCCGCTCAAGAAGAAGGGATAGGCGGGGACTCAGGGGGCGATGGAGCCCGTCCTCGACAGGAACTCCGCGATTATCTCGGGCTGCCTCCTGACGTTCTCAAGGTTCTCCCGCGTGACCACTTCGTAGACCGCGCCGAGCCTCTCATCCACCTTCGCAAGTGTCTCCTGGTAGAGCCTCCCCTTCGCCAGGGCGTTTTCGCAGGTGGGTAAGCAGGGGAAGAAGTGGCCGACGAAGTAGACGTGGGGGTCGACGACGCCTGCCTCCTTCAACTGCCCTGAGGCCCTGTGCTCAACGCTCACCCCGTTCATGCGGTCCGCTATGTACCTGTCCGTGCAGCACTCCGGGTATCCGAGGAGGCGCCCCATCCTGCGTATCCAGTCTCCCTCGAACTCCTCCGGGTACGCGAACTGCATCCGGCCCCTGAGCGGTGAGGGGTTCCTCCTCACCTTCTCCCTGAGCTTGCCCCTCTCCCTCATCAGCCCCTGGAGCTCCTTCAGCGCATCTCGATCCATGTACAGGTAGACCTCGTGGATTGTCGGGCGGACCTCGACCTGGTTGACCCTGAGGCCGAGCCTCTCCGCCCATCCCATCAGAGCCTTGTACTCCGGGGAGGACTCGACTACGCCCTCGAACGCCTTCGACATCTCCTTCTTCAGCACCACTACCGTGGCGATCCTCCTCCGGGGGTCCTGAATGCCCTTCAGCGTCTCGAGCCTAGGGCGCATGGAGTCGTCTATGGCGGCGCCCATCTCTGCACCGCTCGGGAGCTCAGCGGGGATCGTCGTCTGGGAGGCGCGGCGGAGCCCGATGTGGACGACCACCAGGTTCTCAACCTTCACCCTCGCGCTGATCCTCCGATCCTCGAGGAGTCCTGTGTAGTCGAACTTGGTCAATGTCCTCAACCTAAGAGGGCGTGAACCCGTTAAAAAAAGGGTCGATAAGCCGTGTCAATCAGACAAGAACGTACCAGATCGAAGACACCTCCCCCCCCATCTGGCATCGCGCGTGTCTAGATTATCCCAAGGGTTTTTGTGTTCTTAAAAGTCAGGGCATAGGTTTGGCGTGCGCGTGCACTCTACTTCTGACGGAGCTCAGTTAGTCGTGCGCGGAGATCATTATAAGTTTGGAGGTGGGTAATTCACTTCGCCAATTGTTTCTCTCTACGCTTTTTTCTTTTCTCCTCTCTCTCCTTCTTGGTCAATGGTTTGTTCTTAGCGGTATGCATACCCAATTCAATCGCCTCATGGACTAGTCGTAATGGATAATACATAAATCTATGCGCGCGCGATAATCACATTTCGTATTGTTGACAAAATAATAACATTGGTTTTATTATGAGGATTAACGGAGTAATACCACATGTCCACGAAGACGATCCCATCGCCCGAGGAACACCTCGGCTTCAAGGTAGGGACCGACAGGAAGCTGGCCGACTGGCCCGCCATCGTCGAATACTTCAGGAAGATGGCGGCAGCGTCGGACAGGGTAAGGATCGAGGACCTCGGCGAGACCACCGAGGGAAACCCCTTCACCGTAGCCACCGTTTCGTCACCCGAGAACCTCAGGAGCCTCGACAGGATCAGGGAGATCC
>CAZVMI010000046.1:0-1583 GCA_964628365.1 uncultured Candidatus Bathyarchaeia archaeon
GTGGACTGGGCGGGATTTGAACCCGCGACCTCCTGATTGCAAGTCAGGCGATCATACCACTGATCTACCAGCCCCAGCCCTCTCAGGGGTCTGGCTAGGCTTTAATCCTTTTCTGGGCCTATTGGCGTCCTCTCCACTGCTCCCTTGGCCAGGGCAGGAGCATGGGCACCTTCTCTTGGTAGTGCCTGTACTCGTCACCGAATGTCTCAGAGAGGTCCGCCTCCTCGGCTCGGGAGATCACGTAGACGACGGCGACGAGGACGGGGGTGAAGAGGAGCGAGGCCTGTGCAGAGGCGAGGATCGACGCCCCCACGTGGGCGAGCAGCCACCCGAGGTACTGGGGGTGCCTGACCAGCGAGTAGACGCCCGTCGTGACGAGGCCGCCGGGCGTCGAGTGGGTCTCGGCGACCCTCATCCCCACGGCCATCAGCCCCCAGAGGCCCAGCCAGGCACCGGCGACCAGGAAGGGCGACGAGAGGAGAAGGTTCACGGCCCAGACCCTGAAGCCGAGGAACGCCAGCGACGAATCCAGAGGGGGCGCGGGTAGGGCGGGCTGAGGCGATATCCATAGCCCGACCAGGCAGACAGACTCCAAGGCCCCCGACGCGGCCCCGTAGAGCCTCCCCCTCCTCAGCCCCGCCTCGACGCCGTGTGCCGCGACGAGCCTCGAGTGCCCGACCGATAAGATGTGAAGCGCGCAGGCGACGAAGAGCCCCGCGACCGAGGCGTAGAACCAGGGCGACACGAGACCTCCACCGAGGACAATGGTGGGCGCTCCCCCGGATTAGCGTTCTGGGCGACTCGGCTCAAGCTCCGCTAATGCAGACCTGTGCCAGTAGTCGAGGCGAAGGTATCTCGCCCGGCTACCTCGCCCTCGCCCCAGCCTGTACGTGGGGCGCTATCAGGGTCCAGAGCCACTCCGCGAACTCCCTTATGTTCTTCGTCTGTATGTAGACCTCTCCCGGGCCGCGGATGTTCACGACGAGCCCCTCCCCGCTCAGGATCGTCTCCTTCCAGCCCCCGGGCCTGTGCACCTCGTACGGGCAGGAGTCGGAGAAGGCGACGAGGTGGAAGTTGTCCACGACGAGCTCCTCCCCCGCGCCGAGGACGTGCTTGTCTATCGCCCCGAAGGTATTGATGAAGAGGTCTCCCTTTCCACTGGTCTTAATCATGAACAGTCCCTGGCCGAAGAGGCCGCGGGTGAAGCCCTCCCACCTGATGTCCAGGTCGACGCCCTGCGTCGAGGCGAGGTAGCCGGACTTCTGGATTATGTACCCCTTGCCGGGGACGACCTCAAGCTTCTGAATGTCGCCTATCGGCGCCGCGACGAGGCTCACCTCGCCGGGGCCGGCCTTGGCGACGAAGTCGTTGACGAAGAAGGACTGGCCTCCGAGGAGCGTCGTGGCGATCGAGCCGAGGATGCTCCTCTCCCTCATCCGGGTATGGACCTCGACGTTCGGCGTCATGTAGGTCATGGAGCCGGCCTCTCCGGTTATCCATTCGTCGGCGTCGAGGCCGACGACGAGCATCGAGTATGCTGGGCTGTACTTGATCTCGTACTTCATGAAGGATCAGTGAAAGAA
>CAZVMI010000046.1:1683-9211 GCA_964628365.1 uncultured Candidatus Bathyarchaeia archaeon
TTTAATGACTATGAAGAGAGGAGGGTTCACCACTTGTCATAGTGGACTATCTCCCTCAGCTCCTTCTTCGGCTTCGGCCCCGGCTTCTCGTCTGGCAGCCCGAAGGGGAGCAGGGCGACGACCTTCGCCTCCGGGGGGATGCCCAGGAGGCTCTTCACCTCATCCTCCTTGAAGTCGCCTATCCAGCAGGAGCCCACGCCCTGAACCTCTGCGGCGAGGACCATGTTCTGCATGGCGATGGTGACGTCGACGACACCCCACTTCGTGGAGGTCTGGTCGAATGGCAGGGAGACACCGACGACGGTGAAGTCGGAGTCCTTGATGAAGCCGTTCCACCTGCCCTTCGAGAGCTCCCCCTTCAGGATCGGGTCGGTGACGACGACGAAGTGCCATGGCTGCTTGTTCGAGGCGCTCGGCGCCTGGCGGCCCGCCTCGATGATCTTAGCCTTAACACCCTCTGGGATTGGCTCCTTCTTGTACTTCCTTATGCTCCTGCGGCTCAGGATCTTGTCGATGCATCTCAAAACGGTTCACGGAGTAGATTGCGCGACGGCGTCGAATTAAGCTTTGAGGAATCCCACGGCCTCGAGGAGGTCCCTCACCTCGTGCTCGGCGACCTGCTCCGGGTCCACCGGCCTAGGCTCGCCCCTCCTGTTCACCCAGATGGTGTGGATGCCAACCAGCTTCGCCGGCCTGATGTCGCTGAGGGGCGTGTCGCCGACACTCGCCGCCTCGTCCGGCTTGAAGCCGACCTCCTTGATGATCTCCATGTAGTACTCGGGCTCGGTCTTCAGGCAGCCGACCATCGGCTCGCTGAAGACGTGGCTGAAGAACCGCTCCCCCGTCGCCTTCTCCAGGGCCTGGGCCTTCTCCTCTGCGAGGTGCCCGGTGGATAGGCAGAGGGTGAGCCCCATCGACCTGAGCTCCCTGAGGGCCGGGACGGCGTCCGGGAAGTAGATCGGCTCCCTCATCGCCCTCTCGTCCGCCTTCCTGAACCTCTCGATGATCAGGTTGGACGCCTCTTCGTCGAAGTGCCTCCCGAGGACCCGGAAGAGGAGGCGGCAGTGGAACATGGCGTCGTCGTGGCGGTCGAGGTAGAGCCTGTGGATGAGCGCCCTGTGGACGTCGTAGACCCAGACCCTGTAAAGATCCTCACCGCTCATCCCGAGGAGCCCGTCCAGGCTGCGGGTTATGACGCCGTCCCAGTCGTGGAGGGTCGCGTCGTAATCCATGAGGACGGTGGTCAACATCCCAACTCCCCTTCTCATCGCCTTTATTTAACACGCGCACCCCTCCCATACCGTGGAGATAGTCATCAGCCTCGGGCTCCTCGAGGCCATGCTGGAGTTCGCGAAGGACAACCACCCAAGGGAGGCCATAGTACTTCTCAGGGGTAAACATGAGAAGGATATAATAGAGGTCACAGACTTCCTCCTCCCGCCCTACGCGGCGACGAGCGACGGCATGGCGACGTTCCCGGTCCACATGCTCCCCATAGACTTCACAATAATGGGGACGGGCCACTCCCACCCCTCGGGCGCGCTGAGGCTCTCGGTCGTCGACGAGCACAACTTCTACGGCAGGATAACGCTCCTCATGGGCTACCCCTACACAACTAAGAACGTCGCCGCCTACAACAAGGCAGGCGAGCGCCTCCAGCTCAGGATAACGGGTTAGGCCACTGGAAAGAACTAAAAGACGTTCACCCCCATGTGTCTCCGTGCGTGGAGAGAACACAGAGGTTCAGGTAGCCGAGGCCGTCTCCGTTCTGTTCAACGCCCCGATGAACGCCATATACACGTTACTTGTCATCTACATCCGCTCGGAACCTTCGACGCCCGCCCTGCACCTGCTCGTGGGCGTGCTCTTCTCGGGCATCCTCCCGATGGTCGTGATATACGCTATGTTCAGGAGGGGCGTAATCTCTGACATCTACGCCTCTGACAGGCAGAGCCGGCTCACCCCGTTCCTAGGCGCCCTTGTCTGCTACGCCGTTGGCTTAGCCACGCTGATCTCATTGGGGTCGCCATTCGTTCTGGTCTCGCTCATGGCCTGCTACCTCGGGAACACCCTGGCCATGGCGCTGATAAGCACTAGGTGGAAGATCAGCATCCACGCCGCTGGGATAGCCGGACCCTCCGCCTTCCTCATCCGCCAGATCGACGCAGGCCTCTGGCCCTTCAGCCTCCTGACCATACCGATATGCTGGGCCAGATGGAGGCTCAAGGCGCACAGCGTTGGACAGCTAACCGCGGGCGTAGTCCTGACAGCTGCGCTGACCCTCGTTCAAGTCGAGTTCTACGGCTGGCTCTGACTCAGCCGCCAGTAATTAAGGGGAATACGGCGACCACGTCGCCCCTGTTGAGCCTCGCAGAGGACCAGAGGCGCCTCCCATTAACCAAGACGCCGAGCACCTTCCTGTCGTAGGCGTACAACGTGTCCTCGCCCAGGCCGGCCACGAACTCCCTGAGCGTCGTCGCCGCCTCGACGGTCCTGACGGTGAGGCTCGGGTACATCATGATCGGCTCAGGCGCGGCAGCGTTTATCCCTTTCCCAGCCCCAGCTCCCTCTCCTTCTCGGCGAGCCTCCTGTACCAGGTGTTCACGTTCTCGAAGGTGACATGATCCTTGTGATACCTGAAGCCACCCCTGAAGCTCTGGGGGATGTGGAGGAGCTCGTGGACAAGCGTCCTGTCCCTGACCTCTGACGTGAGCGTGTCGAAGCGCTCCGAGATCACCTCTATTATGTACGTCGGCTCGATCCCCATGGCGAGCTGCCAGATCTTGCCGAGCCCGTGTATCCTGGCTATCGTCCTGGTCGCCTGAGATCCCCTGCTCCTGACGCAGTGGACGTTCTCCGGCCTGACGTGGTCGAACCTGAGGAGGTCGATGATCTCGTCCACCCTACGCTTGACGTCCTGAGCCTCGAAGTACTCTATCAAGCCACTCAGGAAGATTGGGGCTGACCGGTATTCAACGTTTCCGGGAAAAGCCTTATCGCCCCTATGAGCGGCGGCACGAGGATGGCGAAGATGACGGTATTCGTGACGGTATGGACGATAGGTGGCCAGGGCATGTAGAGGGGGACGAAGGTTAGGACGATGGCGTCCCAGACGCTCTCGAACGCCGGGTAGGCGAGGGCGAAGCCGATGCTTGAGAGGATATCGTATGCGAACGTCAGGCTAAAGCCGAGGGCGGCCATAGCCACGGCGAACCTCTTGACTTTAACGGGGTCTAGGACCCTGGAGGCTGCTGCGCCGGCGACGCCGAAGAGGAGGCCGAGCCCCGCCATCACCACGAGGAGCACTGGCGATATCGAGTACATCCAGGCGGCGGGGTGGGCGAACGGGTAGGGTATCAGCATGTATATGATGAGGGAGATGGCGCCAACGCTCGCCCCGACGACCCAGCCAAAGCAGAAGCCGCTGATGAAGATGAGGACGGTCATGAACTCGAAGACGCCGGGGAGCGAGGAGAGGGTGAGGCCCCTGGAGTAGGCGACCACGACCGTCAGGGCGGACATCATCGCTATCAGCGCTATCTGCTTGGAGTTCATCATGGCTGGATGGATAATCCAGCTATAAATGGTTTGCCCAAAACTTAAGCCCAGAGAGCCCAACATCCTAACTGAAGCACATGAGTTTCCTCGCAACCCTCAAGAGGATCGCGGAGAACTCCGCCCCCGGACGGGCGCCCTCCTACATGGAGGCCCAGGTGATGAAGGCGCTGGAGATCGCCTCGGAGTCACCGGTCGGGAGGGCGGCCCTCGGCAAGAGACTCGGCCTAGGCGAGGGCGTGGTAAGAACCCTCGTGAAGCACATGCGGGCGGAGAGGCTGATCGAGGTGACTCCGCAGGGCATAGGCGTGGCCGAGGCCGGGATGATGCTCCTCGACGAGATGCGTCTGAAGATCTCAGGAGGCTTGGAACTGCCTAGGAGCCCGGACGCCGTGGGGAAGCATAACTACGCTGTCCTCGTCCACGAAGTTTCTGGGAGGGTGAGGCTCGGCGTGGAGCAGAGGGACGCTGCACTCATGGCGGGAGCCAAGGGCGCGACGACGGCTGTCTACTGGGGAGGCGTGTTCATAATCCCCGGCATGGGGAGGCCCCTCGATGTCGCCCTGACCGAGACGCTGAAGGAGGCACTCGCCCCGAGGGAGGGCTCCGTCGCCATCATAGGCTCCGGCGACTCCCCCATAGAGGCCGAGATCGGGGCGAAGGCGGCGGCGCTCGGACTCCTCGCGTAGCTAATCCTCCCCGACCTCCGGCTCCTCGACCATCCTGATGAAGAGGACGCCGAGGACGACGAGGGCGCCGGCGAGGATCACCCACGGGAGGGAGCTGCCGAGGCTGTAGACGTATCCGCTGGCGAGGCTCCCAAGGGTTATGCTCGTCATAGCGACGACGCCGGTCCCCCACACGCCGCCCATGATCCAGACGCCGCCTCCCCCTAGGGCCGAGATCATTCTCCCCCTCCTCTCCCGGGGCACCATGTCTGCGAACATCGACTGGAGGGCAGGGTTGAGGAATACGTTCGTCATCGTCGCCGCCACGCTCAGGGCGACGACCTGCTCGAAGGTCGTCGCGTAGAGGAAGAGGAAAACCGGGATGGAGCCCGCGATGAGGCAGACCCCCGCGATGTTCTTCCTCCTGTGCCTGTCGACATATGAGCCGGCGGGTAGGCTCAGGAGGACGTTAACCGCACCGCTCACCAACATGATCGTCCCCCACTGCTCCGGGTTGATGCCTATCACCTCAGTCGCCCGGATTATCCAGAAGGGCATCACCAGGGAGACGAAGAAGGTGCAGCCCGCCATGAGGAGGGAGAGTACGAGAAGCCTCCTCGGCGCCTCCCTGATCATCCTCACGACGTCCCTGTAGGACTTCAATAGGAGCTCGGGGATGTTCCCGAGCCTTATACTCATAACCTGGGCGCGGTGGATCGTCTCCTTCAGGAACTTGAGCCTAAGGGTAGCGACGACTATAGCGATGAGGAAACCGAGGAAGTAGAGCCCCTTGATTGCCGGCGTGATGCCGTAGATGTCTATGAGCCACCCTCCAATGAGCGGGGACGCGATGCCGAAGGCCGAGGGGATGGCAAAAGTCGCGGCGAAGCCGAGACCCCTCCTCCCCGGCGGAAGGGAGTCCGCCATCAGCGCCTGCATTGCCGGGGTGTAGAAGGTGACTAGGCTCTGGGCGAACATGCCGATAGCGACCCACATCCAGCTCTCCGTGAAGACGAAGATGAGGAATGTGAGGCTGTAGACGTAGGTCATGTACGCCATCACCTTTATTCTGCCCTGGTAGTCGGCGATGTAGCCGCCTAGGGGGTAGAGGAGCATCCCGGCGAGGTTGCCCACGGCCATCACCAGGCCGATGGTCTCGTAGCTGCCACCGAGGGCCATGATATAGAGGGCGAGGTATGGGCGGACCACGTCGACTGATATCCTCCAGAGAATGCTGCAGACTGTGAGGACGAGGACGTTGCCGCGGATGAAGCCCAGTGCATTAGCCACGCTAGTCCGACCCTAAGCCTTTCCCTGAATGCAGGCGCATGGGGTTTTAAATCTAATGTGAATGTAGGACAGGAATAAATTCAAATCCCTTTGCATCTTATGGAAATCATGCTCCACTACGCCTACGGCTCCAACCTGAGCTACAGTTTCCTTAGGAGCCATTGCCCGAGTTCGAGGTTTCTGATGAGGGCTGACCTCCCCAACTTCAGGGTCGCGTTCCCCTTCTACTCTCAGCGGAGACAGGGCGGTATAAGCAGCATATTGTCGGAGCCGGGCGGCCTTGTCCACGGCGTCATCTACGAGGTGCCGGAGGAGGAGATGCTCCACCTCGACGAGGTCGAGAGCGTCCCCCAGGGACTCTACGCCAGGGAGACGTTCCTAGTCCTCGGCGAGGACGGTGAATGGCGTAAAGCCGACCTGTACAGGGTCGTGAACCCGACTGGGCCCTACACGCCGGCGAAGAGCTACGTGGAGCTGATGCTGGAGGGGGCGGAGGAGCACGGCCTGCCCCTGTCCTACATTGAGGAGCTTAGAAGACTCCTCAAATCCCTCGGCTGAAAGTGGGAAGATGTACGAGCAGGAGTTCCTCGTCTTCGTTGCGCTGGGCGATAGTCTCACCGTAGGCTTCCAGTCGCCAGGCCCCATGGCGCCGAACGGTAGCGAGACCCCGTACACGCAATGGCTTGAGAACATGGTCAGGGAGAAGCTCAGGGGCATGGGTAGGAACGTGAACGCCTTCATCATCAACGCTGGCGTCAACGGCGACACTACGGACGGGATGAGCTGGAGGTTCGCCCAGGAAGTCGCAGCAGAGAGACCAAACTTCGTCATTGTCTGGGCTGGGCTCAACGACCTCTTCGCGGGGAGGAGACCGCCTGAGGTCTTCGAGAGAATCGCTGAGCTCTATGAAAGGTGTCACGACATAGACGCCAGCCCCATCGGCTGCACCCTCACCCCCGTCGAGGAACCTGAGCATGTGAACGAGGACATAGTGGCGCTGAACAGGCTCATCATGGGCTACTGCCTGGAGGAGGGGATACCCCTCGTCGACCTCTACGGGGCGACGACAGACGCCTCAGGGAGGCTGAGGAGGGAGCTCTCCAACGACGGCGCCCACCTCACCACAGAGGGCTACAGGCTCGTCGCCGAGATAATCTACCAAGACGCCGTCGAGGACATCCTCGTATCTCTGCAGGAGAATAGGGAGCAGGACTGGGACGCCAAACCACTCTAGCGGGCTCATGGCCTCAGGAGAGTAGGATTTATAATGAGGAGCCTCACTATTGTCGTGAGGCTTCAGGATTGACTAAGAAGAGGAGCAGCGGGGGACGCTCGAAGGGCGCCAAGGGGAGCGCCGGGACGGTCCAGTGCAGCTACTGCGGGGCACTGGTGCCCCGCGACAAGGCGAAGAGGCAGACGAGGTACACCACTCTCGTCGACTCGAGGCTCCTCAAGGAGCTCCAGCAGCAGGGCTCCACTATCAACCGCACCAAGACCACGAAGTACCTCTGCATAAGCTGCGCCGTCCACAGAGGCGTCGTCAAGGTCCGCGGAAAGGACGAGAGGAAGATGGTGCTAAGGCGACGCAGACCGCGGCCGACCAGAACCTACTGATTTTCCAGCGTTTTCCTTCTAAAGTGGAGCATCCTTTGGAGCACCGTCAGGTGTGTCAGAGCCGCGAGCAGAGCCACGCCCCAGTTGAGGGCGTCGAGCTGGAACACGGTGAGGAAGGTAGCCGCGGCCAGGATGACAAGGCGCTCCGCCCGCTCCGCGAGGCCGACCCCCGCCATGGCGACCCCGGCCGCCTCCGCCCTCGATCTTGCGTAGCTCACCATGAGGAACCCTATGAGCGCGGCGAGTCCCACAGCCGTGTCGCATAGCCCACCGAGGATGACCCCTGAGAGGACGATGACGTCCGCGTACCTGTCGCTGACGGAGTCGAGGAAGCCGCCGAACTTGGTCGTCTTCCCAGACGTCCTCGCCAGCACGCCGTCGACGGCGTCGAGGAGGCCCGA
>CAZVMI010000047.1:0-1961 GCA_964628365.1 uncultured Candidatus Bathyarchaeia archaeon
ACCTGGCCTACGAGGCCGCCGCCGAGGGCGAGGTAGAGCCTGAGACCGCCCAGGGTGCCTAACCGATTTTCTGGCGCGCGCAACCGAAAAAGCTCGCGCCTAGAAACGTCCTAGAAGATAGACGCTATGATGAGACCCTATGCGTCTTCGAGAGGAGCTAGGTACTTCCTCAACTGCTCCTCCTTGAACCCCTTCCCAAGAAGCTCTTCATGGATCGCCTTTTGGTGCAACCCCTTGGACCTGAGCTTCTCCGCCGTCCCGAGGAGGCATTCCTTGACCTCCCAAGGGTAGACGACCCACGATTCCGTCCCCTCCGCGTAGTAGTCAGGTTCGAAGCTGCTCCATGGCTTGTAGTGGAGCGTCGCGACCCTCACCTCCGAGGCGCCCCTCTCCGAGACATGCCTCTTCGCCGTCTCAAGGGAGTGGCCGGAGTCGGAGACGTCGTCGACGACGAGGACCCTCATGCCCCTGACGTCGGCGTTGAGGGGGTAGATGACCTTTGGGACCTTACTCTTCTCGTTGATGGCGTTATAGTACTCTATCTGGAAGCTCGCCAGCCTCTTAACCATGAGCTGGTCGCAGAGAATCCTGGCGGGGTCGAAGCCCCCCCTGCTCACGCCCACGACCACGTCCGGCCTGTAGCCGTCGCCTCTCATCTTCCCGGCGACCACCTCACAGAGACGCTGGACGTCGCTCCACGTCAGATGAAGGAACTTCACTTCCCCCAGAGCACCGCCCCCAGTTTTGATTAATACCCATGATCGGATGATCCTTAAATAGGGTAATCCCTCTGGTGCGCGATACTGCTGGAGGAAAATGGTTTTTACCGGGCTGATATCCTGCTTACTATGTCTTTTAGCATGGACTCGGAAGGGAAAATTATGGTGAATGTTAGTGGAGCCTGGGTTGAAGCCTTGATCAAGGGATTCATAGCGTCTCCTGAGAACAACATGGGCAACGAGTCCAAGGAGCCTGCGTGGGCCGAGCCCATCGTGGGTTTCTCCAGCGGGGCGGACCCACTCTACGAGTTCTACAAAGGGGATATTGGGGTCTTCTACATTCGGCCCGTGGAGTTCTTCAGGCATGCGTTCCCCTGCGTCCCCGCTGAGGCCAGCGACCTCACAGTCATCAGCTGGATACTTCCCCAGACAGAGGCCACGAAGAGCGATCACAGGAAGGAAACCCAGTGGCCCAGCGAGAGGTGGGCGAGGACGCGGGTCTTCGGGGAGGAGGTCAACGACAAGCTCAGGAGGCACCTCGTCGCGAGGCTCGCGAATGTCGGCGTTGAGGCAGTCGCACCCATGCTCTCGCCACTATGGGCCAGGAAGACCTCCGAGAAGTACGGCTACGCCTCGACATGGTCCGAGAGGCACGCAGCCTACGCCGCCGGCCTCGGCACCTTCGGCCTCTCCGACGGGCTTATAACGCCGAAGGGGAAGGCTCACCGCTGCGGCTCCGTCATAGCTCGCTCCAGGATCGAGCCCACGCCGAGGCCCTACGAGGACCATAACGCCTACTGCCTCTTCTACGCAAACGGCACATGCGGCGCCTGCATAAAGAGGTGCCCTGCGGGGGCGATATCGCCGAAGGGTCACGACAAGGTGAAGTGCTCGGCCTACGTCGACAAGATGCACGAGTACGTGGGAGCCCACTACGGCTTCAAGGGTTACGGCTGCGGCTTCTGCCAGACAGGCGTGCCATGCGAGTCTAGGATACCAGAGGGGCTGGAGAAGCGGTAGGATTCTTCATCATGCGTCCTTCCTCTCGATCTCGAAGCCCGTGAATCCTCTGATCCTCTGTATCTCATCTTCGAGCCGATTCTCATGCTCCTCTGTTAGCTGTTTGAACGGGCTTACCTCAAGGCTCCAGGCTTTCCCGCCCTTCCGCATCTTCCATACGCCTTGCACCCTTCCGTCTACGAGCATCACGGCGGCGACTTCCGCTGCTGGGAGGAAAATCTT
>CAZVMI010000047.1:2061-9071 GCA_964628365.1 uncultured Candidatus Bathyarchaeia archaeon
TGTGTGACGGTTTTAGCAGATGATGGCGCCTGAGGGTAAAAAATGTGGCTTGGCTACTCTGGACTTCGACTCCCAAAACCGATCAACGCTTCAAACCCAGATTAGTTTAGGCGTATTTCTATTTTTTCTAAAATTTATCAAGAAAGGAGAGTAGTAGAAACAGCTTGCCCTGTCAGGGTGTTGCTACCTCGACCTTGCTGTCTTGGCCTACTTTCCCGGTCCAGTTGAATGTCGTTGCGCCTTCGAAGGCTATCTCGACCGTGTATGCGGGCTTCCAGACCACGGGGTAGCTGACCGTGACCCTCCACCCCTTGGCGGTGTACTCTAGCTTCGATGAGCCCACGAGTCCCTGGGGCGTGAGGTCCTTGGTCTCCCAGCTCTGGGGGGCTTTCACGCCTAAGAGCGCTGGATAATATGAGAGAACATACTCTACAGCCGCGTCCCTCGCCTCCTCAGGCGAGAGGATTTGCAGGTGATCCTGTGAATCTCCTACAACGTTCCCAGACTGGTCGACCTCGCCATTCCACTGGAACCCTTCCACATCCTCATTGGTGACCTCGACCGTGTATGTGGGCTTCAGTACAACCGCGTGGGAGACTTTAACTGTCCAGCCTTCTCCCGTGTAGACTATGGTCTGGTAGCCGAGGAGTCCGCCCGTGACTATCTCGAAGCTCCACGCCTCGGGGGTCTTGTTGTCCTTGAATTCAGGGTAGTTTTCCAGGATGTAGGCGACGACAAGATCCTTCGCCTCCTCCGGCTGGAGTATGCTGTTCTCGGCCTCTAGGCGGTTGCTGAGCTCGTCCCATTTGTCGTCGATCAAGGCGCTGACGACCTCGCCCTTCTCGACACCGATGACTATCTCGTGGGGCGTGATCACCTGAAGCAAGATCATGCCTGTACGGTCGCCGTAACCTGAGTGGGCGCACTCGAACTCTATCCTCACCCGGTAGAGTATTGGCAGCTTCTCGAGCTGGTCGACGCCGACAACCATGACGGAGCCGGCGACGCCGTCGAACCCGAAGGTCGGAGAATTGATCAGGAAGTGCTTAGCAGCTTCGATGGCCTGCTGCTCGCTATACGTGGGCGCCTGGCTCTGCGAGGCGTATAAGCCCAGGGCAGGGAAGAAGCCCACCACGATGAGCGCTAAGACGACGCTCAGTTTCAAGTTCATCCTTTACACCAACTATAAGGATAATTAGGTTTAGGATAATCCCATTGAATCGAACAATCGTTCAAAACATTAGAACAGGGCATCGAAGACCGGTATGGATGCCCGGCGCCTCGGGGGGAAAACCATAAACAGTGGGCGAGCAGACTACTCACCAAATCCTGAGGAGAACCCAGACTTGACGCGAGCCCTCTTCGTTGGAAGATTTCAGCCCTTCCACTTCGGCCACCTGCACGCCATCAAGGCCATCCTCGAGGAGGCCGAAGAGCTCGTCATAGTCGTCGGCAGCGCCCAGATGAGCCACGAGCCTGACAACCCCTTCACGGCTGGGGAGCGCATAGAGATGATCAAGGCCGCCCTCCACGACGCGGGTCTCCCCAGGGAGAGGTACATGCTGATACCCATCGCCGACGCGCCGAGCCACAGGACCTGGGTCAGCTACGTCGAGTCCCAGACGCCGCGTTTCGACGTCGTCTACTCGAACCAGCCCCTGACGAGGAGGCTCCTGATAGAGGCCGGCTACGACGTCAGGTCTATGAAGATGCACGAGAGGAGCATCTACGAGGCGACGGAGATAAGGCGCCGCATCCTCGATGGGGAGGACTGGCGCGAACTCGTGCCCCCAGAGGTCTACAGGATAGTCCAGGAGATCGACGGCGAGAGCAGGATAAGGGACCTCGCCAAGACCGACTCAGCTAATAGTAGGCAAGCCCATTAACGCACGTGAGAAGCCGATGCTCCTGAAACTGAACCCATTGTTGCAGGCCAAGTTCCCGGGCCTCTCCGCGACAATCGTCTACATCAACGGCGTCAAGGTGGAGGCGGAGGACGCCAGGCTCGAAGCCTTCAAGTCTGAGGTATTCAACAGGATCAAGGCACGCTGGAACATAGACGAGCTGAGGGAGCACCCCATCTTCCGGGCCTACAGGGGCTTCTTCTGGAAGGTCGGCGTCGACCCGACGAAGACGAGGCCCGCCTCGGAGGCCCTCATAAGGAGGGTGCTCAGGGACAGCCCGATCCCGAGGATAAACACCCTCGTGGACGCCTACAATCTTGCCTCCGTAGAGACGAGCGTCCCGTTCGCCGCATTCGACCTCAGCAGGCTCGTCGGCGAGCCAGTTATGAGGGAGGCAAAGCCCAAGGAGGAGTTCCTAGGCATAGGCATGGATAAGCCCCTGATCCTAAGCGGCGGTGAGCCAGTCATCCAGGACATGGAGAAGCTTATCGCGGTCTACCCCCACAGGGACGCCGAGACGAGCAAGGTAACGCTCGCGACGAGAGATGTTCTCCTCCTCGCCTGCGGCGTGCCCGGCGTCGACGATGAGGTCCTCAGGAAGGCGGAGGCCGTGGCCGTCAGCTACGTCACCCGTTTCTGCGGCGGCAAGGCAGGGTAGGTGAACCCCCCTTGATCGAGGTGGACGGCTCCATGATGGAGGGAGGAGGCCAGCTCCTCAGGATGGCCACCACCTACAGCGCCGTCCTAGGTGAACCCGTCAGGGTACACAGCATAAGGGCGAAGAGGGGCCAGCCCGGCCTGAAGCCACAGCACCTCACGACCCTAGAGGCCGTCGCGGAGATCTGTGGCGCCGATGCGAAGGGGCTCGAGGTGGGTAGCCGGGAGGTGACCTTCGCGCCCGGGGAGATCAGGGGAGGATCATACGAGTTCGACATTGGCACGGCGGGAAGCGTGAGTCTACTCCTCCAGTGCGTCGCTCCCATCGCCTGCTTCGCCGACTCCGCCGTGAGGCTGAGGATCGTCGGAGGCACGGCCGTCCGGTGGTCGCCCCCGATGCCTGTGCTGGAGAACGTCGTCTGGAGGGCACTCAGGGAGATGGGCTTCGCCGGCGAGGTCAGGGTAGCGAGGGAGGGCTTCTACCCCAGGGGCGGAGGCGTCGTGGATGTGGTCATCAGGCCAGTGAGGTCGCTGAACCACTTCATCGCGGAGAAGCCGGGCAGGCCCGAGTTGGTCCACGGGGCCTCGGTCTGCGGAAGGCTGCCGAGGCACGTCGCGGAGAGGCAGGCGGCGGCCGCCGAGCAGGCCCTGAGGCAGGCCGGCTACAGGGCGGATATCAGGGTGACCTCTCTGGAGGGTGGCGAGGCTCCCTACTCGCCCGGCAGCTACGTCTGTCTCTGGGCTGGGGATGGGCTATTCGTGGGATCAGATTCGCTTGGGGAGCGTGGCAAGCCCGCCGAGAGGGTCGGCGCAGAGGCCGCCGCCGGGATGGTTACCCAGTTGGCTACTGGAGCCGCCGTCGACCCCCATACCGCGGACAACCTCATCCTCCCATGCTCCATCGCCTCGGGCTCCTCGAGCTTCACGGCCAGCAGCCTGACCACGCACACCCTCACGGCAGTCGAGCTCGCCCGCCGGATGACGGGGGCCGAGATCGTGGTCGAGGGAACGAAGGAGCAGCCAGGCCGCATCGCCTGCAGGGGAATAAGCCTCATGAACAGGGCAGCTTGAAGCCCAAGACACATTTATTCAGAGGGCTCCCCTCCAATGTAACTGGTGGGCCGGGCCTATGATCACAGTGAGGTTCGACGGGGGGAGCGTCGTCGTCGAGGGCGGCGAGGGCTTCCTCGGCTCCTCCGTGTTTCCGGCCTACCGCTACGGCGAGGTGCTTGAGAGGCTCAGGGAGGCCGGCGCAGAGTTCAGGGACGAGGCATCGGAGTCGCCGCCGTGCCCGCACCTCGAGTCGAGCTACGAGCCGAGGGACTACCAGTCCGAGGCGGTCGAGGCCTGGGCCAGGGCCGACTGCAGGGGCGTCGTCGTGCTTCCGACCGGGGCCGGGAAGACCGTCGTGGCTATCAAGGCGATGGAGAGGCTTCAGGCTTCGACGCTCGTCGTCGTGCCTACCCTTGTCCTCGTTGAGCAGTGGAGGGAGACGCTTCAGAGCGCGTTCAAGATCCCCGTCGGCTCCCTCGGCGGAGGCTCCGAGGACATTAGGCCGGTGACGGTCTCCACATACGACTCCGCCGCCCTCAGGGCTGGGAGCCTTGGGAACAGGTTTAAACTCATAGTCTTCGATGAGGTCCACCACTTGCCGGCGCAGACGAACAGGAGGATAGCGACGGGATACATCGCGCCTTACAGGCTCGGGCTGACGGCGACCCTGGGCGAAGACGAGGAGGCGCTCGTGGACCTCGCCGACCTCGTCGGCGCCGTGGTCTACGAGAAGGCCGTCGAGGAGCTCGCGGGCAGGCACCTGTCCGGCTACACGGTCAGGACGGTTCAGATCCCCCTCGCTCCCGAGGAGAGGGCGGAGTACGAGAGGCAGTACTCTATCTACCGGGGCTTTCTGCAGCGGAGGGGGCTGAGGATACGCAGCCCCAGGGACTACCTCAGGTTCGTGCAGAGCAGCGGCGTGGACCCTGAGGCGAGGAGGGCGCTCCTGGCGAGGAACGCGGCGATGGACCTCGCCCTCAACTCTGGCGCCAAGATCCAGTACCTCAGCCGACTCCTTGAGTCGAACCCGGCCAGCAAGACGATCATCTTCACCCGCCACAACAAGCTCGTCTACAGGATAAGCAGGGAGCTCCTCATCCCCTCGATAACCCACCAGACGGGCCGGGAGGAGCGGGAGGAGATCTTGTCCAAGTTCAGGGACGGGACGTATCGGCGCATAGTGACCAGCCAGGTACTCGACGAGGGCGTCGACGTCCCGGACGCCTCGATGGCCGTCATCCTCAGCGGCACGGGGAGCAGCAGGGAGTTCATCCAGCGCCTCGGCAGGATACTGAGGAAGAGGGAGGGGAAGGAGGCGGTCCTCTTCGAGCTCGTCTCCCAGGACACGGCGGAGACCCGGATGAGCAGGAGGAGGAAGGGGGCTTGATGCTCCCGGTCGAGCTCGTCAGGGCGAGGAGGAGGAAGGACAGCCTCACAGCCCTCTTCGCAGACGAGGAGAAGGTCGGCCTCTCGAAGACCGTCATCGCCGTCCACCGGGAATCCGTCGAGAAGAGCAGGGCCGAGCTCTCAGACGCCCTCAGCCGATGCGAGGAGCTCGGCTACGACTACAGGCTCGTGAGGGGCCTCTCAGCCGTCCTCGAGCCGAGGTGCATCTTCCAGTCCAGGTCGGTGGCACCGCCCCCTGAGGTGAGGAAGGCGCTCTTCACCGAGGCGGCAGCGCTGCCCGTCGTCAAGCCCCATGACAGGATCAGGATCGTCTCCGAGGTCGCCGCCCGCCTCGGCGTCGGGCCGGGCGAAGTCGAGGAGAGCATGTACGCCGACCTCGGGGAGGAGGCGAGGCTGACCGACTTCAGGCCGCCGACGCCGGAGGAGCACCTGAGGCTCTATAACTACGCCCTGGCGGTCACCGTCCTCTCCCACTCCGTGAGGATGGACATCCGGTACCTGGGCGTGGACGACCGAGTCGAGAAGATCGCAAGGGGTCTGGGCAAGGCCACAGTCAAGGCGGGTAAGACCACATTCATAGACGTGACGCTTAGGCCTCTCAGACAGCTCTCGCTGAGGGCGGCGAGGGTTGACTCGCTCCTAGCCCGCCTCCTCGGCACAGCGGACTGGGAGATCGCGGCCGACGTCGCCTATCCGCCGAGGTACAGGGAGCCTAGGAGGTTCGAGCTGAGCCGGAGGATCCACGGCGGCATCCTCGAGGCCGACGCCGTGGAGAAGGAGGAGGTCGTCATCGAGATTACCCCGAGGCAGAGGAAGAGCTCCCTCGGCGACCCGGTCGTCCTTGAGGAGTCTGCAGAACGGTTGGGGTTGACTGTCTCGGAGATCAGGGCGAGGATCGCCGCAGAGAGAACGAGGTACCTCGACTTGGGCGGCGTCATGATGAGCAGGGGGAAGCTCGGTGAGCTCGAGGAGGCCCTGAAGGGGGCGCCGGACGACAGGCTGAAGACGTATCAGGGCATCCTCAAGGCGCACGGCTGCAGGAACCCGGTCCCCGTGCTCTACGCCCTCGGCTACGACGTCGAGTGGGCGCAGAGGAGCGGCGATAGCAGGGTTTTCAGGCTCGGCGGCCGAAAGGCAACAGATTAATAACGCGCCTCACTTAAGCTGTCTAGGAAAGTGAGTGCTATGGGTTGGCAGGACTTCCAGGGCGCGACCACAGTCGGCCTCGTCTGCTCGGACGGCGTCCTACTCGCCTCTGAGAAGCGCGTAACCTGGGGCGGCCTCGTCGCGAGCCGCGGCGGCATGAAGGTCTTCAAGCTAACAGACAACATCGGTCTCGCCTTCGCAGGCCTGGTCTCTGACATGCAGGCCCTCGCCAAGGAGGCCGCCGCTTACGCCAACCTGTACAGGCTGGAGAACAACCGCCCGATATCGGTGAAGGCGATGGCTAAGCTCATCGCTAGCATGCTCTTCGGGAGGCGGATGTTCCCCCTCTATATGGAGACGCTGGTCGGCGGAGTCGACGAGGAGGGGGGGACCCTCTTCGCCCTCGACCCGGTCGGCAGCCTGATACCGGACAAGTTCATCACCGCGGGCACCGGCGCGGCCCTCGCCATGGGACTACTAGAAGCGGAGTATAAGGAGAAGATGAGCCTCGAGGAGGGCGCCAAGCTCGCCCTTAAGGCGATAAAGGTCGCCGTCGCAAGGGACATCGCGAGCGGAGACGGCGTGGACATGCTCCTCATCAAGCCGGGCGGCGTCGAGGAGCGTTCCTTCTCGCTGAGAAACTGATCCGGACCGCCTTCAGCCGTCTTTCTCTGCCTCTTTTCAAAAAGCATAAATCTGAACCTGTGCTCATAGTGTTGGCGCCCGTGGGCTGGTAGTTCAGTGGTATGAACGCTCGGTTCGCATCCGAGAGGTCGGGGGTTCAAATCCCCCCCAGTCCACCAATAAAAATCGAAGCTGTTTTTAGGGATTGTTTTTTTGTTT
>CAZVMI010000048.1:0-9060 GCA_964628365.1 uncultured Candidatus Bathyarchaeia archaeon
ATGGGGTTGACGGCATTTTTTAAAATGATGGCGCGCTGTCCTCTTCTGCTTTATACGAAACTTTATAACTTATTATCTGCCTTCAACTGGAGTGATCAAAATGATGCCCCTCGTCAGCCAGCTCCTGCAGCAGGACAGCGAGCTCGGGATGATCATTCAGACCCTCTTCAGCCTTGCCTTCATCGTCTACATCTTCTATGCCCAGCGGATCCAGACCCTTCAGATGCTCAGGCAGGTCGAGGTCACTCTCCGTAAGGTGAAGTCGATCAGGGACGAGGGAAGAGAAACGGCGATAAAGACCATCAACGAGCTCGGGAAACCCGAGAAGGACATCTCGGCCGAGGTCGACAGGTTCATGGACCACTTCGTCATATCGCCCATCGACATGGACCCAGCCGGCGTCGTGGGGAAGCTGAAACAGATACTCGACACCCGCGAAGACGTCTGGGAGTACGAGGTGAAGAACATCGCTCCGAATGCCTCGGAGAGCGAGAGGAACAACATCGAGAACCTCCTCGAGGCCTCAATGGCGTTGAACATCTACTACAAGGTCGTCAGGCACTACTACCTGCTCGGGAAGAAGACCATGAACATCTACATCATAATGCAGATCCACATGGTCCTGCCCATGCTGATGCAGGAGATCGAGGCGTACGCCTCGGCTCTGCAGGCCTTCCAGGAGGGGATGCCCGTGGGCGACTCTGTAGGCGCCATCGTCGCCGGGAAGCTGATGCACGGCTACCCGAACAAGGAGGTGGCGAAGGAGATGGTTGCGGCGGAGGTGCCCTTCGAGGGCAGGACACTCATAGTGATGAAGGCCAAGGGCCCGGGCGGCTCAGTAGGCGAGCCCGGCGAGGCCATAAAGAACGTCCTCGACAAGAAGAAGGGAAAGGTCAAGATCATAATCACCGTTGACGCCGCAGGCAAGCTTGAGGGCGAGGCGGTGGGCTCCGTGGCGGAGGGCGTCGGCGCGGCCATAGGCGGCCCCGGAGTCGACAAGTACCAGATGGAAGAGACAGCGAAGAAGTACAACGTCCCCCTACACGCTGTCGCCATAAAGGAGGGTATAGAGCACGTTGTGTCTCCACTCGTTGACCCCCTCTTCGACGGGGTGGACAAGGCCGTGGAGGCGGTGAAGCGGATAGTACTGAACTACACGCAAGAAGGCGACACGGTGCTGATCGCCGGCATAGGAAACACGGTGGGGGTGGCGCAGTAAATGAGCGAGAGTGGCGGCGACCGCGGAGCACAGATGACGAGCATGAGCCAGTCGTGGATCGGCCTCGCCGCGATACTGATAGTCGGCGTCCTAGCCCTCATCAGCCTCTATATGGGCTTCCAGAGCTACGGCACGGATAACCAGGACATCGCCTACATGTACATGCTCATCGGCGCGTCAGGGTTCGCAGCGATAGGATACATGTTCTTCAGGACGAAGGCGGTCACTGCGCAGCAGAAGACGGACGTGACCAAGGTGAGCGTCGTCACGACCCTGGAGTGCCCGAAGTGCAACCTGAAGAGGGTGCGTGACTTCCAGCGCGGCGACTACGTCTTCAAGGACGACGAGCCATGCACCCGCTGCGACGGCAAGATGATGATAACCCGCATCGCCCAGAAGAAGGAAGAGGCGGGGAAGAAGAAGCCTAGCGAGTTGTGACCTCACAGCCGTCCGCCTTCACTATGACGGTGTGCTCGGCCTGAGCCACAGTCGCGTTGCTTTTCTCCACTAGCTGAGGGTAGCCGGCGACGCTCCTCGAGCTCAGCAGCTCGTTGAACGCCCTCACCCCCTCCGGCCCGGGGAACTTCCTCAGCACCCAGCGGCTCGCGAACGGCAGCGTCCTATACTCGGACTGGATGAACCTGAGCATCTCCTTCGACTGGTCCGAGACGCCTCTCTTCTTGTCGAACCTGTAGATGTTGCTCGGGGCGCCGTCACGGACCTCGCCGGCGGCATCCGGAGGCACGGTGAAGGGCTCTATGGCGTATACCTCGTCCTCCTCGAGGGCGTGGGTGTCGAGGCCGCCGACGTTGGGTATCGACCTCCCGGCGTGGACGACGTACCTCGCCAGCTTGTGCCCGGTCAGGTTCCTGATGGGCTTGAGCCCCCTGCCCCTGATCGTCTGCTCTATCGCCGCCCCGACGACGGATGCCCTGACGCCCACCCTGATGCTCCTTATCGCCTCCTCGAGGGCCGCCTCCGCGGCATCCACGTAGTACTCGAGCTCCGGGTTTAAGCAGACTGTAACGGCGGTGTCCGCAATGTACCCCTCGACGTGGACGCCTATGTCGACCTTTACGAGGGAGTTTTCCGGGATGGTGGAGCCATCTGTGACCGCGGCGGTGTAATGGGCGGCGACCCTGTTTATGTCGACGTTGCACGGGAAGGCGGGTCTGCCGCCGAGTTCAGCCGTCATCCCCTCCACTCTGTCGCAGATGTCGATTATCTTGACGCCGGGCTTCACCTCTCCGCGTATCCTGGTCCTGATCGAGGACGCGATCCTGCCCGCCTCCCTCAGTGCCTCAATAGGCTCCGAGCCAAAGCACCCCCTAAGACATCTGGGGCTCTGGGAGAAAAAGGGTTGCCCTCGCCGGGCTACTTCACTATGAGCACCGGCTTTGTGCAGGAATCGACGACGCGGCGGCTCGTGCTCCCGAGAATCCATCCGGAGATGCCTCCGAGGCCACGGCTACCAATAACGATGAGGTCGACGTCGTTCTTGTCGGCCTGCTCGACGATGGTCGCCGAGGGTCGTCCCTCAACGAGGATAGTCTCGAACTTGAGGTCCGGGAACTCCTCCTTGATGTGCATGACGGCCTCGTCCAGGGCCTTCTTGTACATCTCCTTCATCCTGTCCTGGTATTCGCCGAAGTCCTGGGCGGCGGTTATCGGCGCGGCTCCGAAGCCCTCGTCCGGGAAGATGGGCAGCGTTACCTTGGGCACTACGGTCAGGATGTACAGCGTCCCCTTCCTGACGTCGGCGACGTCTACGGCATACTCAAGCGCGTGCTTCGCGTGATCAGAGCCATCGTATGCGACGAGGATCTTCTTGAACATGACACTCAGGATCAACCTTGGGGAAGGGCGCTTATAAATCCAGCCAGGCTGGATGAAAAAAGGATTACTAGAGGAATTTCATGGCGTCCTGCCGAGGGTCTGAAGATGCTTGAGGGAACCGTACCTCTTGACGATGTTCTCCCACTCATCAACGTCGTAGAAGCCGCAGAGTCCCTTCCCGAAAGCCTTGGCGACCTCGACGCAGAAGCGGGCGGCCTCCTCGACGTCTGTGAGGTGGCTGGCGCCCGTCGCGCAGCCCGGCACGGCTGTCTCGGTGGTGATGGCGACGCCTACGACCGGAGCGTCCGTCGCTATGCATGGCTGCATAATGCTGTTGATGTGGTCTAGGTCGTTTCCGTAGGGGGTGATGTCCTGTGTGGTTATGGGGCATACCCTCGCGATGCGTCCAGTTACTATCTCCATGATGGTAACGAGGTCGTCGCTCACCTTCAGCAGCCAGCCCTCTTTCGCCGTCGGGGTTATGGCGAAGCCCCTCCACTTGGCGATCCTGTTCCCCTTCGTGGTGTCGACGCTGAGGACCGCGTCCATGTCCTCGTCGACCTCCTCGCGGTTCATCGCCGCCATGTCGACGGGCGAGCCCATGAAAGGTACAGGTTTGTGGGGCTGTACGGGAGCGTTTGGGCATACGTGGGTGGCGACCACGACGTCGCCCTTCAGCCGGTCGCCCTTCGCCCTCATGTCGGCGAGCTTAAGGGCGACCGAGAGGGCAGTGACCGCGCCGTCGCCATCGGAGACTAGGCCGATCATCTCGGGGCGTGCGCCCACTCCTCCCAGCCTCCCCACGATGCCGAGCGTCGGGGCCTCGCCCCCTTTCATCTTCCCTTCTGATCCGGGTATCCGAATCTTGATGAAGTCGGTCTGGCCTTTCTCGCCCCTTATCGTCTTCACGGATACGTCGTCGAGTCCCCTCGACCTGAGGAGGGTAGCGGCTTCTCTGCCTGATACCTTGGCGCTGTCCAGGAGCTCGAAGACCTCGATGACCTGCTTGAGCATGATTGATTGATACGCTTCCAGGCTTATGAAAATGTCTTCCCTAAAATTGTCGGGGGCAGCCTCAGCTCATGTTTGCTGCCAGAGGCTAGAAATGGGACGCGTGTGCCTAGGGCGCTCTGACTATGAGGGCAAACCTACCGTAGTCGTAGCGTCTGACCTTGACGCCGTTTGCGACGCCGGGCTTGAACGCGCCCGCGGTGCCGCCCCTGATGGACTCGGCGGCGTCGAGGACATCCTTCACGGCCTGCTTCTCGACCTTGGCCTCGTTGTGGGCAGGCATGGCCCAGTCGTAGTCGAGGGAGACCATCTTCCTGAAGCTGGAGATGAACTCGTCGAGGCTTGTTCCCAGGGCGTAGATGTAGATGGGGGCAAGGTAGAAGATGTCGCCTGTGAAGAGGAGGCGTTCCCTCGACTCTAGGAGGCTGACACCGTCCGGGGTATGGCCGGGAGTGTGGACCACCCTCAGCCTCTTGCCTCCGAGGTCGACCTCGTCCCCGTCCCTGAGCCACGTCGAGGCCTCGAAGCCGCGGCTGTGGAAGGTCTCAGGGTCTACGCCGTCAGGGAGGGGCTTCCAGATCATGCCCTCGCCGAGGAAGCTGCCCATCTCCTCGTGAGTCCTGCCCCTCAGCCGCTCGCGTGCGAATGGATGGTCGTAGAGGGCGACCTCGTCGAACTCCCAGTTCCCGCCCGTGTGATCCGAGTGGCTGTGGGTATTGACAACCATGACGGGGAGGTCGGTTAGCTCCTCGGTCAGGGCCCTGATGTCGCCTATGCCGTTTCCAGTGTCGATGAGGGCGGCCCTCTCCTCGCCGATGACGAGGTAACTGATCACCTCCTCGAACTGGTAGGGCTCGTAGATCGCGTAGGTCTCGGGCGTCGTCTCGTAGACCTCGAACCAAGGCTGCCGTGTCTCGACGAGCGGGAAACGCTTCCAGCTCGGCCTTGGCAATGCGTCATACCACTTCGGGGGTACTATCAGCCCCTCGTCGGTGTCGCTTGAGTAGGCCATTCTATCCAGAGAGGCGCTGAGGGGGATATTACATTAACGTGGAGACCAAGCCCTTATGCCTGGTAAAAAGGGCTCTCATTCGGCCTTTGTGACGATGCTGAAGCGTTCGTAGTTGTAGCGGCGGACCTTCACGTCGTCATCCATGCCCTCGATGAAATTCTTCTCCTTCCCGGCGGCGATGCGCTGGATAGCCTCGT
Source organism: uncultured Candidatus Bathyarchaeia archaeon (assembly GCA_964628365.1). Classification (GTDB taxonomy): domain Archaea; phylum Thermoproteota; class Bathyarchaeia; order TCS64; family TCS64; genus UBA8941. Next base: position 5,276 of record CAZVMI010000048.1, read on the forward strand.
AGACCTTCAGCAATATCTCCTTCTCCACCAGCGGCTCGTTGTGGCTCGGCATCAGCCTGTCGTAGTGGGGCATGAGGTCGATCATCCGTTTGTAGCTCCTGATGAACGTGGGGATGTCTCCGCCGGCGAGGTAGGTGTAGATGCCGCCAGTGTAGAAGAGGTCACCGACCCAGAAGAGGCGGGTTTCACGTTCCAGCATGCAGACGCTGTCGTTGCTGTGGCCAGGTGTGTAGAAGACCTCCAGCTTCCTGCCGCCGAGGTCGATGACGTCTCCATCGTGGAGCCAGCGGGTCACCTTAAACGGCGGCACATGGTAGGTCTTGACGTCGAAGCTCTTTGGCAGGGGCTTCCAGGTCATCCCCTCTGCGACTAGGTGGGCCATCTTTGCGTTGTCGTAGCCTTTCCTGCTCACCTCCCTCGCCATGGGGCCGTCGAAGATGGCGACCTCCTTGAACATGTAGTCCTGGGCGACGTGGTCGTTGTGGGCGTGGGTGTTCACCACCATCACGGGGAGCTTCGTCAGCTCTTCGACGCACCTCCTTATGTCGGCGATTCCGCAGCCGGTGTCGATCAGGGCCGCCTTCTCCTCGCCGAGGACGAGGTAGCTGATCGCCTCCTCGAACTGGTAGGGCTCGTAGATGACATAGATGCCTGGGTCCACCTTGTAGACCTCGAACCACGGCTGGCTCGTCTTCACCCTCTCGAGGGTCGAGTAGACCCTCCGTGGCAGTATCTCCCACCACTTCGCAGGCACGACGACGTTCCTGTCAGAAGCCTTAGGCACGGACATTACATGGCTGAGTATAGGGAATACCCATATTACGTTATCGAGGAGGAGCAGCCCTTTATAGGGTACAATGTTAAATCCTCTAACGTAATCCTTCTCTGAAGCGCATGGAGTGTGACATCCTCGTCATCGGCGCGGGAGTTCTGGGCCTCAGCTCCGCCTACTACATTAAACTAAAGAACCCTTCGAAGAAGGTTGTCGTCATCGACAGGCTCGGCGGACCCGGGCAGGGGAACACCGCGAAGAGCATGGGCGCCTTCAGGAACATATTCACCAGCGAGACCAACTACCTCCTCACCGACTCGACCATAGACTGGCTCCTCCACCTGCAGGGTGAGTTGGGCTACGACCTGAGGCTCCACATGATTGGCTACCTCTGGCTCTTCAGCGAACCCCAGTACAGGAGGCTGAGCGGGCCTCTATCCAAAATCAAGGCCAGGGGCACGGAGACGACAATGTATGACGAAGACGAGCTCAGGAGGATCATCCCAGACCTCGTCACAGACTTCTCTGAGGACGAGGAGGCGGACCTCATAGGCCTCGAGGAGGTCAGCTACGGGGTCCTAGGCCACAAATGCGGCAGCCTGGACGCGGATGCCCTCGCCAGGAGCTACGAGCGGCTCTTCCTCGAGCTAGGCGGCGAGGTCCACTACAGCACTGAGGCGAGAAGGCTGCTGCTGAAGCCGAGGGAGGAGCTCGGGATACCAGGCGAACCCTTCATCTGGCAGGAGAGCGGAATCGCAGGCGCAGAGACGACGAGGGGCGTCATCGAGGCGGAGACGACGGTCGTCGCTTGCGGCGCATGGGCCGAGGGGCTCCTCAACCCGATCGGCCTCGAATCCTTCACTCGGCCAAAGAAGAGGCAGCTCTTCGCCTTCAAGGACTCCAAGCTGAGCAGGCTGATCAACACAAAGGGCTTAAACAGCGACGACGCCCTGCCCCTGACTATCCTACCCGAGGCTGGGATCCACATAAGGACTGAGGTCTCGGAGAGGAGCATCTGGCTCGGCTGCGCCGACGGCCTCGGCAGAGGGTTTGGCCTCGAGGATGACCCCCAGCCGGAGGAGGATTACTACGGGAACAACATCTACCACGCCCTGGTTAGGTACTTCCCCTGCTTCTCCGACGTGAGGCCAATCAACAGCTGGGCGGGGCAGTACGACATCAACAGCCTCGACGAGACGCCTGTCATCTATTCAGGCGGAGGGATGGTCTACGTCGGCGCCTCGAGCGGGAGTGGCATAATGAAGAGCGATGCCTTGGGAAGGATCACGGCAGCCAACTACTATGGAGAGGAGGAGGCCGAACTCTACGGGGGCTACAGGTTCAGGGTCGCGGACCTAGGTATCAAAAATAGGCATGTGGAGCACGAGGCCTTCGTCCTATAACCATCAACTTTCATTGAAGAGGTGAGGGAGGATATAGTATTAAATTCCCTGACCTGATCCTTCTCTGAAGCGTATGGAGTGCGACATCCTCGTCATAGGCGCAGGCGTCCTCGGCCTAAGCTCAGCCTACTACCTCAAGAAGCGGGACCCGACGAGGAAGGTAACCGTCGTCGAGAGGCTCGGCGGCCCAGGCCAAGGGAACAGTGCCAAGAGCGAGGGTGCCTTCAGGAACCTCTTCACGGGCGAGGCGAACTACCTCCTAGCCGACTCGACGATAGACTGGTTCACCCACCTCGAGAGGGGCCTCGGTTACGACCTGAAGCTCAACAGGACGGGGTACATGTGGCTCTTCAGCGAGGACCAGCACTCCTCGGCGAAGGAGGCGGTGGATGCCATGGCGAGGCACGGCGCAGAGATCGCCACCTACGGCAGGGAGGAGATCAAGGTGATGATCCCGGACCTGGTCACCGACTTCGGGGAGGACGAAGAAGCCGAGCTCATGGGGCTTGAACCCGTCGATGTCGGGGTCTTCGGGAGGAAGTGTGGGAGCCTCGACGCGGACTCCCTCGTCAGGAGCTATGAGCGGGAGTTCCTGAAGCTTGGCGGAGAGGTCCAGTACGGCACCGAGGCGAAGAGGCTCCTCCACAGAGCCGTCACAGAGCTCGGCATACCCGGCGAGCCCTTCGTCTGGCAGGAGAGCCACATAGCCGGCGCCGAGACCGCGAAGGGGGACATCCTCGCGGAGACCACCGTCGTCGCATGCGGCACCTGGGCCGAGAGGCTCCTCAACCCGGTCGGGTTCGACCCCCTGATGAGGGCGAAGAAGAGGCAGCTCTTCGCCTTCAAGGACCCCAAGCTCGGCAGCCTACTGAAGGTTAGCGGGCTTAACGAGGAGGGCGTCCTCCCGCTGACGGTGCTTCCACGAGCCGGGATATACCTTAAGGCGGAGCTAACCGAGGGCAGCATCTGGCTCGGCTGCGCCGACGACCTGGGCCGCAAGTTTGAGCTCGAGGACGACCCACAGGCCGAGGAGGACTACTACTCGAACAACATCTACCACGCGCTCGTGAAGTACCTGCCGTGCTTCGCCGACGTCCGCCCCATGAACAGCTGGGCGGGGCAGTACGACATAAACAGCTTCGACGAGACCCCCATAGTGGAGCCAGGCGCCGGCATCATCTACGTCGGCGCCTCGAGCGGGAGCGGGATAATGAAGAGCGACGCCCTCGCCAGGATCGTGGACGCAGTCTACGAGGAGGAGCCTGAGGCGGAGCTGTACGGCGGCCGCAGGTTCAGGGTCTCTGACATCGGGGTGAAGAACAGGAGGATAGAGAGGGAGAGCCTCGTCATCTAGTCTTCCCTGTTCTTCACGCCCCTGACGACGCCGCCGATCAGGTTATGCACAGCCTTCAGGGAGACACCGCCTGGGTCCCTCTCCGACGGATACGAGGCTACGCCGAAGGAGGCTGCATTCGGGTGCTCGAACATTACTTCAAGCGCCTCCGCCAACTCGAGGCTCGTCGGCCCCCCCTCGACTGGCAGGCCGTGGCCGGGCACCTCAGGCGGGTCGAGGACATCCATGTCGACGTGGACGTAGATGAGGTCGACGA
>CAZVMI010000049.1:0-4252 GCA_964628365.1 uncultured Candidatus Bathyarchaeia archaeon
TCTTCAGATCCGAGATAATGTTCTCGAAGAGTCCCTCGTCCATTCCCAGCCTCTCCGGAGGGATCACCCCCTTTTCCTTAATGTTCCCCCCGGCCAGCTTCTGAGCGACAATGGAGGCCGTGTAGGCGGTCGTCCTGGCCATCGCCGTGACCCCACTCTCCTCGTCGAATCGGTCCAGGAGATGATACTTGAACGTAGCCTCACGGCCATGCCTCTCGCCCTCGACTTCCACAGACATGGCTAGGATGTCCCCGACTTCGGGCTTCCTCAGGCTCTTCTCCAGTATCCTGGCGGCCGCTATTCTGGGGACGACCTTCGCTCCCTCGACCTCCACCGCTTCTTCACTGAAGAAGCCCAGCGCCTTGAGGAGCTCGATCTTCTGGACGTGCCCAGGGTACCTCAGGGTCTTCTCCCACATGCTCTCCACATGAGGCAGCGTGCGGAGCAGCGTCCTGAGGCCGTCAGTGTAGAAAGCCTCGAGCCGACCCACCCCGGGGAAATCGATCTCCTCGAGCCCGCTCAGCGCCGGCACCTCGACGACGCGCCCGCCCTCGACGATGCGTGCACCCCTGACGTACTCGTCGATCAGCCCCTCCGCCGACCACGTGACCGTGTAGCCCAGCGGCGGCACGGCGTACTCCGGCAGCCCGCCTACCATGACGTGGGCGCTCCGCACGAAGTCCAGCTTCGAGGCGGCCCGGCCGACGAGGATATTGGACAGCCCAGGAGCGACCCCACAGTCCGGCACGACGGTGATCCCCGCCTCCTTGGCCGCTCCGTCGAGTTCAAGCGGATCCTCGGCGGAAAACGAGACATCCAGCACGTTGACGCCTGCCTCGACCGCGGCCCTCAGCGCCCTGAACCCGTAATCTCCTGGCAGGGCTACCAGGGCGAGATCGAATCCTCTGAGGACCCCGAGCAGACTAGAGTAGTCTGCGGCGTTCACCGTGGTCCAGGCTGCCGCCCCCGTGCTTGAAGCCGTCTCCTCGGCCCTCTCGGCGCTCCTGTCCGCGACCGTAACCTCGGCACCGTCGAATGACCTCGCAAAATCCTTAGCGATAACCGAGCCTATCTGGCCACACCCCAAAACCAAAACCTTCAAGCTCATATCCACCTCCGAAACATCGTCAACCGCATCATGACGCCCTCCTCTCCACCAGATCGTCAGGCAGCCCATACCTGTGGAGGATATCCCTGAGGACCTGATCCAGCCCCTTCCCGGCGTCCCCCTGCAGGGGCCTCGGTTCGTGCTCCCTCAGCAGCTTATCGACCCTTGACCTCGCCCTCTGGACGATGTCTCTTGACCCCTCCTTCCTCCAGGCGCTCGGCGACAACCTGCAGACGACGTCGGACGGCATGAAGTGTTCCCTGCGCAGGTTCTCACGAGTATGCCTCTCGCCCAGGAAGTGGCCGCCGGCGCCCACCTTCGCTATCACATCAACTACACCGCGCATGCCCTCAGCGGAGGCGCCCTCGAGCAGCCTGTACGCCATCCCGCAGACTTCATCGTCGATGACCATCTTCTCCAGCGACTGGCAGTTCTCGCTGGCCAGCATCCCGGGGCCGGATACGATGTTTATCCTCGCCAGCGCCGCCAGGACGATCCCCAGCCCTGACTCGAAGCCGCTCTGGGCGTCGACCACCTTTGAGTCGCTCAGGCCAAGGTAGGCGTGGGTGGGAAGCCCGTAGTGTTTACCGATCTCCGCGCCGGAGCAGGCCGCGATCATCGCCTCGACCGAGCCGAGGCGGGCGGTGCAGTACCTCATGTCGAAGACAGAGGGGGAGCCCCCGTACACGATGGGGGCGCCAGGCCTCACCATCTGGGAGATCACGACGCCGCTCAGTATCTCGGCGTTAGACTGGATCAGGGTGCCGGCTACCGAGACGGGGCTGGTCGCGCCCATCTCGGGGGCGGGGATGATCTCGGCGGGGATGCTGAACCTGGCGCAGTCGATGAGGTTCTGGCAGGTGACGTCGCTCCACATGAGGGGCGAGGACGGGCAGGCGTCGAAGATGGCTCGAGGAGCACGGGCGAGCTCCTCCGGGCCGCCCACGACGGCCTCGAGCATCCGCTTCATGTCTATGAGCCCCTCCTTCGTGAAGGCGCCCGTCACCATGGGCTTGTTCGAGTTCTTCAGGATTATGTAGAGCCTGTAGAGGTCCCCGACCTCCTGTGGGACGTCCCCTGGGACGATCGCCGTGCTCTGGGCGTGGACGTGCTCAAGGGCATCCACTAGCCTGACCAGCTGGACTAGGTCCTTCGACAGGGCGCCCCTCATCTCCCACGTGTCCCTGTCGATGAAGTATATGGCCGCTGACCCCGGATCATAGACGACGTTATCGCCGCCGACCCGGAAATGCTCGTCACCGTCACGGGTGTGGAGCTCGAACGTCGGGACCACTTTTTTCAGGCATTCCTCCACGAGGCTCGAAGGTATGTGGACCAATTGTGAGTCGATCGTGCAGCCTGCGTCCCTGAGAATCTCGAGGGCGTCAGCGTTCTTGACCAGGATCCCAGTCCTCTCGAGGACCTCCAATGAGGAGGCATGGATCGCCTCCAGCTCCTCCTCCGGAAGAAACCTGAGCCTACCCGTCTCCCTAGGCATCCCTTCAGCTCCCCTCAAGCATTTTCATGGCTGATTTGACCGCGCTGCTCACATCGAGGCCGCATGCTTCAGGCCGCACGCGCGGCGCTTCCACTTATTGATGCGCGTACTAATAGAATTCTTTTATGAGTGGATAAATCGAACACCACCCGATAATCACGTTTACGAACCTTGGAGGCGAAAAAGCCTCCAGTCACCTGCCTCGAGTCTTCCTGTTCCCCAGCTAGGTTATTAGTGGTTGAACTCTAAACCTAAGTTCTCTAGCTACTTCTTTACCTTATCATAGAGTTCCAGGAACCTCTGTTTGGGGGTCAGCGTCTTCAGGTTGTATATCTCTCCGAAGGTATACCCCCATGGGCCGCCGTCCTTGGTTATCTCCTTCTCATATTTCCCGACTATTTGTTTAACTAGCTCATTGGCGTCCTCGCGGTTCAGCCCGGCCGCCGCGTACCCCACCTCGGCGTGGAACCTGTTCTCGAGGGCGCTCCCAAGCATGGGTTTGACCTTGAACCTGCGCACGCCGCCGCCGCAGAAGAGGTCACGCCCCGAGGCCATCCCGGCGATGCAGAGCGCGGCTATCTCCCGGAACTGCATCTCTGTGCCCGGCCCCGCGGCGGTCAGGAAGAACCTCCCGTTGACGCCCCTGTAGTTCCGCGCGATCGCCTGGCCCGTGAGCTCCGTCCCCCACATCCCGGGGTTTATGCTCGAAACGGGCAGCGCGCCTTGGCACCTCGTTAGACCGTGATCGCCGTAGACGGGACCGGTTGAGTGTTGGTAGACCATGACCGCCGCCAGGAAGTCGGCGATCGAGACGATCGCGGCGCCCTCAGGCCCCCCGGCCCAGCCGCCGATGATGGCTCCCCCATGCGTCCCCTTGATGCAGCCGTAGTCTAGGGCGAAGGCCACCTTCGCGAGGGCCTCGTAGTCCGTCTTCAGCTCAGCCGTGAGGGAGATCATCAGCCCGTCGGACCTCCGGGTGCCGTTCTCCTGGTTACATCCGGCGATGTCCGCTATCGCCGATGGACACGCCGACACGAAATGGAGGCCTGGTCTGCCCGCCCTCCACACCGCCTCGCGCGCCCAGGCGGCCATGCATCTGCCCAAGTGCATGTCGAGCGGAGAGCCCATCCTAACGGTGCGGCCCTCGGCCGTGTGAAGCGGTGGACCGACGTAGAGTCCGTCTATGAGGGGCTCCTGGGCGATGCTCTGGTAGAGTTTGACGAAGTTCTCGCCCTCAGGGAAGTCACTCTCGATGACCCCGCCGATCACTGTCGGAGGCTTACTGCCCCCTATCCCCCTGCGGGTCACCAGCCGCCTTTCTGAGCCTTCACCGATCTCGACCTCGCCGCGGACCTCCTTGAGGGCCTCTTTTACCTCAGACTCATCGAACTTGATCACTCGTCTGGAACTCATGCAGTACACGCCGACCTCATCGAATAGCTCTACACCGGCTTTCCAAACATCGTCCGCCAAACTGTCATCGCTGGGCACCATTATCGAAGGGTCGTATCTGATGTCGTATTCCTTCGCCAGCCTAGATGCGATGTTAAATATTTTCATGTCGAACTCCTTGACGTTCATCATCGCCCCCGTGTTGCATGCCCTGTCCAGAACCTCCCAGAAGTTCGGTGCGGTCATCTTCGATC
>CAZVMI010000049.1:4352-9058 GCA_964628365.1 uncultured Candidatus Bathyarchaeia archaeon
GTGTTGCATGCCCTGTCCAGAACCTCCCAGAAGTTCGGTGCGGTCATCTTCGATCCCCCTTATTTAATAGTACTTGAACTCTAGACCTAGATCCTCCAGCTCCTTCTTCACCTTCTCATAGACTTCGAGGAAGTTCTTCCTCGGCGCCAGGGTATTCAGGTCGTATATCTCGTCGAAGGTGTGGCCTAGGGGTCCACCATCAGAGTCCTTGGTTATCTTGTTTTCGTACCTTGCCAGCATTTCCTTGGCCAGAGAGTTGGCGAAATCGCGTTTAACCCCGGCCATCGCGTGGCCGACCTCGCCCCAGAACCTGTTCTCCAGTCCGCTGCCGAGCAGTGGCCTTACCTTGAACCTCCGGACCCCCTGGGAGAGGCCTTCTCTGCCGCATGGGATCGAGGCGCATAGGGCCGCCGTGATCTCCTGGAACTGCATCTCCGTGCCCGGTCCCGCGTTGGTCATGGCGACGGCCGTGTTGATTATCTTCGTGTTCCTCGAGATCGCCTGGCTTCCTATGGATGAGCCCCAGAGGCACGGGCGGGTGACGAAGGCGCTGTAGTTCGGCGTCGACGCCCTCAGGTAGCCGAGCGCGTTGTAAGATGATCCGATACCTACCTTGTAGACCATCACAGCCATTATCGCAGAGGCGAGGGAGACGATCAGGGCGCCCTCGGGCCCGCCCGCCCATCCGCCGATCATGCCCCCGTTGTAGACGTGCTTGACGCATCCATAGTCGTGGCTGAACGTGACCTTGTTCAGGTTCTCGTAGTCCGTCTTCAGCTCAGGCATGATGGTGGAGACGATCCCGTCCGTCCGCCTCAGACCGTCCGCCGGGTCCGCCGCGGCCACGTTGGCGATGGCCGGCGTGCACGCCGAGATGAAGTGCATCCCCGGCCTACCTGCCCGCCTCACCGCCTCGCGCACCCAGGACACCATGGATCTGCCCAGGTGCGCCTCCAGGGGTGTCCCTGACCTCACCAACCGGCCCTCCGAAGTGTGTAGGGGTGGCCCCACGTAGAAGCCGTCGATGACCGGTTCCTGGGCTATCGACTGATAGAGTTTGACGAAGTTCTCGCCCTCAGGGAAGTCGCTCTCGATGACGCCGCCGCAGACTATCGATGGGGGCCTCTTGTCCTCGACGCCCCTCAGCGTCAGGATCCTCCTCTCGGCGCCCTCGCCGATGACCGCTTCGCCCCGGACCTCCTTCAGGCCGTCCCTCATCTCGGACTCTTCGAACTTGATGACTCGGCCGGAGTTCATGCAGTAGGACCCAACTTCCCTGAATAGCTCGAAGCCCGCCTCCCAAGCATCGTCGGCCAGCCCGTCGTCGCCGGACACCGGCGTCTCCGGGTCGTACCTGATACCGTGTTCCTTTGAGAGTCTGGAGGCGACGCTGAAGATCTTCATGTCGAAGTCCTTCGCCGCCGTCAGCTGGCCCGTGTTGCAGGCTCTGTCCAGGACCTCCCAGATGCTTGGGGCTGTCATCCTACCCGCTTCTCCCCGCGACGAGTTCCTTCGCGACCCTCACAGCCTCCGAGGCGTCTCGGCCGTATCCGTCCGCGCCTATCTCCTCCGCCCACCTCTCGCTGACCGGCCCGCCCCCGAGGAGTATCTTGAACCTGTCACGGATGCCCGTGGCCTCGAGGGCCTCGATCAGGTCCTTCATGAAAGGCATCGTCGTCGTCATGAGCGAGGAGACCGCGATGATGTCCGCGTCCACCTCCTTCGCCTTCTCGATGAAGTCCATGCTCTTCGTGTTGCACCCCAGGTCGTGGACCTTGAACCCGTTCGCCCTGAGCATCGAGGCGACGATGCGCAGGCCGAGGTCGTGTATGTCGCCCTCGACCGTCCCGATCACCACGGTTCCCCGGCTGGTGGACTTGAGCTCCTCCTTCGGCACATGCTCCTCCAGGACCTTCACGGCGGCCTCCATCGCATCCGCGCCCAGGATGAGGTGAGGAAGGTACATCTCACCGCGCTCAAATCTGTCCCCGATCTCCCTCAGACCCTTGGCGAGCCCCCCCTCGATCGCCTTAACGGGGTCGATCTTAAGGGCGACCGCCTCCCTCGCGGCGTCGACGGCAGCTACCGAGTCGAAGTTCAGAACGGCTTCGGACATTTTTCGTAAAATTTCCTCTTCCTTTGTCAAGAAACATCCACTAGGTTTAGGGTAAATGATATGATATTTAATAATTCACAGGCTTCTCTGCAATCCACAGTTTTATCTGCCTTAAACGGTTCTTCATTCTCTCTGCGTACTGATTTAAGATCGGATACGCGCATTTATGTGGGAAGCATGTTAAGCCTCGTCGAGATCGCCGACCGGATGCGGAAAGGCCCCATGATGACCGCCAAGGAATGGGATGTCGCACTTTTCAGGAAGATGTCGGAGCTTGCGAAGGAGTTCGATCTAAAATGCCCTACTGAGCCTTCGAACTGGATCAACACAGACGACAGCCTCGCCGACGCCGCCTGGCAGGCGGCCGTCAAGTTCGTCGTCGAGATGGGCTGCCTCTGCCTCGACCGGGAGAGGGTGGTCAAGTTTACGGAGGAGGAGGTCAGGGAGGCCATACGTTCGATGGAGAGGGAGGTAGTGATGGGCGAGGGGAAGGACGCAAGGGTGTGGAGGCAGCACAGGGTCGAGGGCACAGAGCCCCTCAACGTCGCCCCAGGCCACCACGCGCCGTTCACTGAGGACCTGGCGAACACGGTCGTCCAGAACTTCGCCACGATCCCCCGGCTCGACTTCCTAGAGGGCTTCAACTTCCCCCTCATAGACGGCTACGAGATCTACGGCACTCCGCTGGAGGCCTACGCCTCGAAGCGGCAGGTGGCGTGGCTGAGGGAGGGGGTCAGGAAGGCTGGGCGACCCGGCGCCGCCATAGTCTATTACCCCATCAGCACAGCCGCCTCATCGTTCCTCGCGACCATCGACCCCGTCGCGGGGCTGAGGCCGACGGACGGCGTCCTCCTATCGGTGTTACCAGACGTCAAGGTGCAGTACGACCTGATAACGGCGGCCCTCGTCCTCCAGAGCCACGGCTACTTCGGCATCAGCGGCAGCTTCGGCATCGTCGGCGGCTTCGCCGGTGGCCCCGAGGGCGCCATAATCGAGGGCCTTGCGAAGACCATTATCGCGTGGATGGTCTACAGGGACAACCTCTACTACAACGGCGTAGAGCACTTCTCCCACATAAGCGGGGTCAAACGCTGCATGTTCCCCATCAGCTTCGCACGGTCAGTCGTCTACCAGGCGACCATCAGGAACAGCAACGGTATCCCGATGCAGTGGCCCATCCCCGTCTCGGAGCTCTGCACTGAGAGCCACCTCGAGGAGCTGATCCTGCGGAGCGTCGAGGCGACGGTCAACGGCGCCAACCTGTACGTCCCAAGGGTCAGCAGGAGCAGGATGAACGGCGGGCAGACGCCGGCTGACGCCGAGCTGATGATTGAGGCCTCCGACGCAGCCATCAGGACCCGGGTCAAGCGGAGCGAGGTGTACCCGATGTTCAAGCCCGTCATCACGAAACTCATGGCGAACCCCGACCCTGAGCCAGGCAAGTTGATCACCGAGTGCTACGACCTCCAACGACATAAGCCAAGCCCTGAGTACCAGGAGCTCATTACGAGGGTCAAGAACGAGTTCAGGGACTGCGGGCTCCAATGGGAGTAAACGCAGGCTTTCTCCACCGTTCCCTTAGATTGATTATAGATAGCCAACCAGAGCTAGTATACCCAAAAATCGAATTTACGAGACAATAAAAAAACGTATACTAAATTATGTGCATCCCTATCCCCACACCTCTCGACGAACCTTGGCCTCAACAGACTGTACCATATGACGGGAAAACGAGGAGCCCTAGGCCTGTCGCGTAGAGTCCTTCTTCTGGCTTAACTGGCGCCTCGTATCCTCTCCCGGCTTTATCAGCTCCTTCACCAAGTCGTATAGTCTGCTGTAGATGTGGCAGTTCTTCGAGTGGAAGATGAGCTTCCCCGTGGTGTAGTCGGTGCCGGCGCGGGCGTTTATCTCGCCGACCAGTGCCTCGTTGAATATCTGTATGCCCGCGACGTTGGCCGGTAACCCCGCGTATGCGTCCCACGACCTGAAGTAGCAGGTCAGGTGCATCTTACCGTCGACGAGCTCTGTGTCCATCACCGTCAGGCATGGGGGTTCGTGCTTCATACCGTCCAGGGTCTTGAGGATGTCCTGAGGCAGCCTTATGACCATCGTCAGCTGCCTGTCGTTCGGCTCCTCCACGTACCTGTTGATGAGGAGCTCAAGCTGATCCACGGGCTCCCTGAGCCTGCTCCCGTAGGTGTAGGTCTCCCCCTCCTCCTTGACGCCGGCCCAAAGGTACTGCAGGGCGTAGGAGTTGACGTACTTCATGTCGCACGGCGCCTTCTCCGCAACGAGGGGCCTGCTCTCAGGGTTGACGATCTCGATGCTCAGGTTCAGCTTCTTGGTGACCGTGATCTCCGAGCCGTAGCCGACCCGGAACTCGTCCCCGTTCCTCCATATCTCCTCGAGGGTCCTGTACCAGGCATCAGGGATGTCGAAGGCTCTGATGTAAGCGTACCTCATCTTTCACCCCTCCTAGACTCCACGGTTATAGCAGGTGAACTCAGCATATTACATCCTTGCGATCGCAATTTAACGGTGATCTCATTTAGAGGGAGACAGCAGGGGCTTCCTTAGCCCAAGTAAGATT
>CAZVMI010000050.1:0-9029 GCA_964628365.1 uncultured Candidatus Bathyarchaeia archaeon
TCCTCGTAGACGACTTCTCCCCTCACCATGGTGAGGATCGGCGTCCCCTTCCCCTTGATCCCCTCGTAGGGTGTGATCTTCTGTATTGTCTTCAGGTCCTCGCCCCTGATGGTGAAGGGCTTGTCCAGGTCGACGACGACAAGGTCGGCGTCGGCGCCGAGGTTGATGCCCCCCTTCGCGGGGTAGAGGCCGTTGAGGATCGCCGGGTTCGTGCTGAAGACCTCGACCAGGCGCTCGAGGCCGATCCAGTCCTTGTTCACGGCGTCGAGCATCAGGGGGAGCGTCGTCTCGATGACGACTCCCCCGCTCGGGGCGTCGAAGATGTTCGCCCAGCCCCTCTCCTTCTCCTCCCTCGTGTATGGGGCGTGGTCGCTCGCAAGCACCTCCAGGACGCCGGAGTTGAGCGCCTCCCAGAGCCTCTCCTGATCCGCCTTCGTCCTGAGCGGCGGGTCGACCTTCGCGTAGGGACCCCTCTCCTTCATCGTCTCCTCCGTCATCAGGAGGTAGTTCGTCGAAGTCTCACCTGATACATCCTGGCCCCTCGTCTGAGCCCAGTCGACGATGTCAACTGCCTCGGCGCATGTGACGTGACAGATGTGGAGGTGGACGCCCGAGGGCTCCGCGAGAACGATGCTCCTCATCGTCGCCTCAGACTCAGCGATGCTCGGCCTGAACTCGCAATGGGCTATAGGATCCGTCCTGCCCTGGGCCTTTGCCTCAGCCATCCCCTTCTCCACGATGTCCTGATTCTCGGCATGGATCATGCAGGGGAGGCCGGTGCCGGCGATGACATCGAAGTTCTTCAGCAGCTGGGCGTCTGAGGCGGCCAGCTCCTTGAAGCGGGCGATCATGAAGCTCTTGAAGCCTGTGACGCCGCCTCCGGCCATGGCTATGAAATCCTCCTCCGGGACCTCGCCGGCGCCGCCTATGAATCCGAAGTCGACAAGCGACTTCTTCCCAGCGATCTTTTTCTTCTCCTCGAGGGCCTTCAAGGTTACTGTCGCCGGGATCGTGTTGGGCATGTCGATGACCGTCGTGACTCCGCCCGCTGCGGCCGCCCTCGTACCGGACTCGAAGTTCTCCCGTTCAGGGAACCCCGGGTCCCTGAGGTGGACGTGCGTGTCTATCATGCCGGGTAGCACGTACCTGCCGGCTACGTCTATGACCCTGTCGGCCTTGGGCTCGGAGGACCTCGTGATGGAGACGATCTTTCCTTCGTCGACGACGAGGCTCGCCTCGGTAACTCCGGTGGGCAGAAGGAGCTTACCGTTCTTGACGACTAAGTCAACGGGCATACTTGGAACACCTGCAATACATCCACCACACGCCTAATTAAGATTCACCGGCCTTGTCGGCGTGGATGCCAGTCACCAATTCATATTCCAGGGCATCTGGTTCAGGAGGACCGGCTCGCCCTTCGTCACCAGGACTATGTCCTCTATGTGGCTCCTGATACCGAGCCTCGAGTCTACCCTGGTCGGCTCGTAGGTGACCGTCATCCCCGCCCTCAGAGGCTGGGCATCCTGCTCTATGGCACCGAAGTTTGTGGCGAATGGCATGGTGTAGTCGTGGACATCGAGCCCGACCTGGTGTCCGCACCTCAGGGCGGGGTCGAATCCGAGCTCCTCGTTGATCTTGTTCGCCTTCCTGAGCACCTCGTTGCCCGTGACGCTCTCACGGATGTTCCTGATCCCCTCCCTCTGGGCGGTCACGGCCCTGTCGAGGAAGTCGCGGGTGTCCCCGTCCATTGTCATCGGCCAGGTCCTGCCCATGTCGCTGCAGTAGCCTGAGTTGACCCGGCAGCCGACATCGACGCTGAGCATATCCTTAGGTTCAATGATGCCGTAGGGCCTCCTCGGTCCTCTTGTGAAACTTATGGTCGAGTCGAAGCTGGGTCCTATGGCGCCCTTGGCGATCATCGATGCGTCGAGGCTCTTCTTTAGGTCCCAAGTATTCCTTCCAGGTTTCGACCCGTCGATGAGCTCCCTGACGGCCTCCTCTGTGATCTTGATGGCGCGCCTTATCTCCTCGACCTCGTAATCGTCCTTTATGGACCTCATCATGAATATGTGGTCTGAGATGTCCCTCTTCGGGTTGATAGCGATGCTTAGAGTCTCCGAAAGGCCGTGGGCGAACTGGGCGCTCATGGTTGAGAGGTCGAAGCAGACCCTGTCAGGGTTGTAGCCGGTGAGGGCGACCTGGGTCCCACGCATGTGGTGGCTCTTCTCCTGCCTTATCGGTATGACCTTACTGTACCTGCCGCTCTCCTCGAGCCTCTTCGCCCCCCAATGGGGCGCCACTATGATCCTATCGCCATTCGCGTTCAGGACGAGTGTCTGGTGCTCGTCGCCGATACCGTCGGGGCAGACATAGATGAAGTTGCCTGGGTTCTGATTGATGACCTCGTTGACGAAGATGATGGTCTCGAAGCCCCTCCTCTGGGCCTCCTTCAGCACGCACTTTATGCGCCTCTCAAGCGATTCCCCGAGTTTCAACGGCGACACCAAAGAGTAGAACCGCTATGGAGCTAATATGATTTTCAATGCGGGAGAATAGACGTCACCTTTCAAGCTGGATTCATAAAAGAGGGAATAGGGTTGGGAGGGTGATCATGCTCTCTTGACGATCCTCCCCGGCGTAGCGCACGTGTGCTTGCCATTCTCGACCACCGGGACACCGTTCACGAGCACGTACTCAATCCCCTCAGGGTACCTCCTCGGCTCTATGGGGTCACCTGTAACCCTGAGCTTGTCGTAGTCGAAGACGGTGATGTCGGCGTAGTTGCCGGGTGTGATCCTTCCGAGGCCCTTGAGCCTGTGGTTGTCGGCGGCGGCCGTCGACATCTTATGGATCGCCTGCTCCAGGGTGAAGACCTTGTGCTTCTTGACGAACTCATTTATGAAGCCCGGGAAAGCGCTGAAGGAGTTTATGCCCGGCATCGTGTAGGGCGGCGTTTCCTGCTGACGGGTGTGGTCGACGACGGTCTGGTCGAGGCTCAGGGCGCAGATGGGGTGCTGGAATAAGAGGGCTCGGAAGGGTTTCTGGGGGAAGTTGCCGGTCTCGGCTACTCCGACCGCGACGCCTCGGCTGTCGGGGTCCTCGCAGATGAGGTCGAACCAGGTCTCCAATGGGTTCTTCTCTCTCTCCTTCGCGATCTGGGCGACCTGCTTGCCGTCGCAGCCCTGGCTCCTGTGCTTGACGACCCAGATGTTCTCGGCCCACTGGGGGTTACTGTTCGGGTTGTAGGCGAGCCTGATGAACCATTTTCCGGTCTGGATATCGTCTATTACCTCCTTCCTGTAATCCGGTGCCTTGAGCCACTCCGCGAACTTCTGCCTGCTCCCCTGCTCCCTGAGCCACGGCGTGAGGAGGCTGCAGAGGTATGGCATGACGCTGAAACCGCCGAAGATGAACCAGGGCATGTGGTCGAAGGTCAGCGGGAGCCCCTCGGCTCGGGCGTCGTCCACGAACCTCAACGTTGTTCGGTAGTTCGCCTCCTCCATCATGTCGTTGCCCTCGGGGACGAGGCGCCAGGCCGGCGTCAAGTGGGCTAGGTTCGTCGGCACTCCGGTCTTCCTGCACGTGTCTATGGTCTCGAGGATGCCGTCGAGCTTGTTTGGGCGGTAGTCGCCGGCTTTCACGTCCCTTCGTCTACCTGTCCGCCTCCAGTGAGAGCAGTAGACGGCGTCATATTCCTTCATCAAGGCGACGCAGGCATTTATCTCGTCCATCGAAGCCCAGACGCCCGGATCATAGTCTAGGCCGGCGCTTAGGCCTATGCAGCCCTCGTCCATCGCCTGCCTGATGAGAGCCTTCATCTCCTCGAGCTCCTCGGGCTTGCAGTTACGCTTGAAGTCCTCACCCATCACCTTGTAGCGGACTGTGCCCTGGCCGACGAGGGGGGCGACGTTCATCGAGATGCCCTTCTTCTCGACGACCCTGAACCACTCGCCCATTGAGTGCCAGTCGACGGTCCAGCCGAACCTCTCCTTCATCAACGCGTTTACCTTCTCTCTGGGCAGGAGGTCCTTGTCGGGGTAGAACTTGTGGGGGATGAGCTCCTGTATGTAGTCCTCGGCTATACCGGGGAGAGTGAGGAGCTCGCCTATGGGAGCCGGAGAGCCCCCGCACTGGCCGCCTATGAAGGTAGTGACTCCCTGCAAAACGTAGCTCTGGGCCTTTGGGTAGAACAGTATGGTGTCGTCTCCGTGGCTGTGGGCGTCTATCCACCCTGGGGAGGCGTATAGGTTTCTGGCGTTGATCACTTTCTTCGCGTCTCCTTTCACTTCTCCCAAGGTGGCAACCCTGTCCTTCACGACTCCTATTGAGCCATTGTAGGCGGGTTTCCCGGTCCCGTCTATGACTCTGGCGTCCTTTATCAGAACATCATACTCCATGTCGCGTCAGAAGCTTAGCGGCTCCGGAACCTTAAGAGCCCTCGTGTCTTCGGAAGGTTATTATCCGGTTAAGCATGCTACGCTCTCCATGAACCGGGATGTCGTCGCCTTCATCATCCTAGGCGCCGCCCACTCCCTAAACCACAGCCTCTTCCTCGTCCTTCCTCCGCTGCTCCAGAACATCGCCTCGAGCCTAGGCGTCAGCTTCCAGACCCTTGGCCTAGTCGCCACTATCACCTTCTTCATATTTGGCACTGGCGCTCTCCTCGGTGGCCCTCTCTCCGACGCCATCGGCAGCGTCAAGGTGACGAGGATAAGCATAGGCTTCGCAGGAGCCTCAAGCCTCCTATTCCTCGTCTCCAAGGAAATTTACACGTTCTCGGCGGCTATGTTCCTGATGGCTCTCTGGGCGAGCTTCTATCACCCGACGGCTAACAAGCTCATCGCCCAGGCGTTCAGGGAGAACACGGGCAACGCGATGGGGATCCACAACGCCGCGGGGAACCTGGGCCAGGTCCTGACGCCAACCGTCGCGTTCTTCCTCGGAGTCTTAGTCGATTGGAGGTTCAGCTTCATCTTCTTCGGCCTCCTCTCCATCGGGACCGCGCTGGTTATGGACAGGATAAAGCTGGAGGAGGAACACTTCGCCGCCGAGAAGAGGCTCGCCATCACGGAGTTCCTCAGGGTGCCGAACTTCTGGCAGATCCTCCTCTTCAACGCCCTCGTGGGCTTCATCTTCAGGGGCGTCGAGGTCTTCTTCCCGACCTTCCTCAGCCTCGGTAGAGGCTACACGGGGGAGCTCGCCGCGGTCTCCAACTCCCTCATACTCGCATTCGGCACCGCCGGACAGCTGATAGGGGGCAGGGGGGCGGATAGGATAGGGCCTACGAAGATACTCCTCTTCGCCGCCTCCGGAGTCCTGGCCAGCCTCCTGATTCTGTTGATGGTGCCGACAAGCTTCTTTGTCGTCGTCGCCTTCACACTCGTATATGGGGTATCCGTCTTCGCCCACCAGCCTTCGATGACTTCTCTGGTGAGCAGGGTTACGCCGCGCCACCTGATGGGGCTGAGCTTTGGGGTTATGTTCTTCTTCAGCTTCGGCCTCGGCTCCGTCGCGGCGGTCGTCTGCGGCTGGTTAACAGATGTCTACGGAGTCGAGTTCGCCTTCCGGCTCAACGCCTTGGTCGCCGTGGCCCTACTGGCGGTGACGCTGCTAATATTTAGGACATTCAGGGGCTTCCGCCACGTGTCAGGTAGCTGAGGACGCCGACTATTGTCTTCGCGTCCTCTATCTCGTTCTCCTCTATCATCTTTAGAGTCTCGTCGAAGCCCACGGCCTCGACGGCGATCTCCTCATCCTCCTCCGTCTCCTTCTCACCCTTCTCGAGGCCGGTGGCGACGTAGAGGTGGATGACCTCGTTGCTGTACCCCGGCGCCATGTAGCAGCTTAGGAGCCTCTTCATCGACTTTGCCTTGTAGCCTGTCTCCTCCCTGAGCTCCCTGGCCGCGCAGGCGTCGGGCTCCTCGCCCCTCTCTAATATGCCCGCCGGAATTTCGAAGAGTTCCTTGCCGACTGCGTATCTGAACTGCTTGACCAAAACTATCCTCGAGCCGTCGAGGACTGGGACGATGGCGACGGCACCAGGATGGTCGACGACGTCCCTCGTCGTCATCCTCCCGTTCGGAAGTTCCACCTGGTCGGTCTTGAACGAGAAGCTCTTTCCCTCGTGTAGCAGCCTTGAGCTGAGCGTCTTCTCCATGCCCTCACCAACTCTGAAGATGTTCTCATCGGCCGGATAAAACGTGTTTTGATCAGGGCTCGAGAAAGGCCACGGGTTCGCCGCCCCTAAAGTAGACCCTCGGCATGCAGGGGTTGAGGTGGTTGAGGATGCTATATGTCATCCAGCCAGAGGCCTCAGCCATCATGCTCAATGTATTCTCGCCCTCTCTGCCTATGACCTCGACCGCGTCGCCTGCCTCGGCAGGGGTGCCTGTGAGGTCGACGAGGATGTGGTTGAGGGAGACTGAGCCCAGGCTCCGCCTGTAGGCGTCCCCGACCCGGATTCTGGCCTTGTTCGCCATCTCCCTCGGGATGCCGTCGTAGAAGCCAACGTGCAGGGTTCCGACCCTCATCCTCCCGGTGGCGACGAAGCGGCCCCAGTAAGTGACGGAGTCACCCTTATCGATCCACTTCACCTGCTCTATTCTAGCCTTGAAGGCTAGGGCCTGCCTTAGTTTTAAGCCCGAATTGAGGTCTTTGGTCTCGGGGTAGATGCCGTAGAGGCTCATGCCGGGCCTCACGACGTCGAGGTGGGCCTCCTTCATGTTGAGGGTCGCGTCCGTGCTCGCTATGCTGAGGGCGCCGTGGTCCACGCCCCGTCGGTCCAGCTCGGAGGCGACGGCTAGGAGCCTCCTCAGCTGCTCCCTGTCCTGCTCAGGGTTCTGCATTAGGGTCGAGAAGACGCCCTCTATCCTGATGTTCGGCAGCTTTGAGATGCGTTCTATGAGGTCAGGCGCCTCCTCATGCCAGACGCCGACCCTCCTCAGGCCTGTGTCGACCTTGACGAAGACGCCGGTGGTCTTCCCTTGCTTCGAGGCTGCGCCGCTCAGCGCCTTAGCTGTCTCCAAAGTGTAGACAGTCTGGGTTATCCCCTTCTCTGCTACTAGGCTAAACTGCTCCTCGGCGAACAGGGGGTCCATGCAGAGGACTCCGATCCCAACCAAGTCCCTGATCCGGACCGCCTCCCTGAGCTTCGCGACCATGACGCGCTTGACTCCTCTCCCCGAGAGGTAGGCGGAGACCGGTATGAGACCATGACCGTACGCGTTATTCTTGACACAGGGCATGACCTCCGCCATGGTGTGCCTCCTGATCTCGTCGAGGTTGTGGCCTATGTTGTCCAAGTCGACCTCGAGCCAGGAGACGTAGCCCTTCATCCTGTCCCCTATCTTGTCTGGAGAGGGTTGGGAGAGGAAGAAGCCGTGCATGGCTAAGTGTATCATGCCGGGGCCGCTTTAAGGACATCGCGACGCTTATGACCTAGATCATGAGGCCGCCGAAGATGCCTAGGAGCACGAGGACGTTGTTGACGGCGCCCAGGAAGCTCCAGCCCGAGATGAAGAGGACAGCCCTGTCCCACCACCTCCCCCGTGGCAACGCGATGGCGAGGATCGTGCACCCCATCCAGAATATTGCGAGGGCTGAGAGGGGGTTGTAGTTTAGATGCGTCTCGACGAAGCCCCTCGCGAGGCCTATCTGGGTCGTAGCATAGTCGGCGACGACGCCTATGAGCGACAGGGTGTAGGCTGGTGACTGACCCCTGATCGCCTGTGATACGTACAGGAGGCGTTCGTCGACTCTAAGCATCCGCCAGGCACCGAGAATAGGCTATAGAGGGGGAATATATATCGTTGATCTATATTATTCGACAATTTTGGATAAAAAAGGCTGCTAATTCGCCTTATTGGCGTGCTCGTCGGTCGAAGTTGGTGAGGATGACGACGGCCGTCGAATGAGAGCAGCGTCCCTTGTCCATGAAGCCGGGGCAGCTGCAGGTTATCGTGCCGTCCGGGGCTTGGACGACTGTGTATGTGCCGTGATCTCCGATGACGTTGAAGCGGCCGTTGTCGAGGCGTTCGACTCTGCCGCCCTTGAGGAGCCTCCTCGCCTTCTCTATCATCCTCTCCATGGACATCTGGCGCTTCTATTACTCAATGCTCGGTCAGGTTTATTTTATCCTATCTATCCGGGCTGTGGACTGAGGTGAAAGGGTTTAGCGACATGTTTTTTTCGGGTTTTGCCCCCGGGTATGGCGGACAAGAGAATTTTTTTCCCGCTAAATTGCGTTTTTTGCTGGATAAACTGCGTTTTTTGCGTAGATCGGAGTCGAAACGGAGCCGTTTCAAAACGCCTTTTGATGAAAGAAACGTTTTCTTGAGACCTCAGGGGGATCCCCCTATTTTTCGCAGAATGCTTATTACACGGCGAACCTTTATCCCTCTAAACTTGCTACCCGAGACTATGTAAAAATGGAGGCTACTGAGATGACGTTGGGTGAAGCCGATAGAACAGAGAAACTTGAGAAATTCATATTCCAGAGAATGGCGGAGGCGGGGGTAGTCGGTCTCAGCATCGCCACAATCAAGGAGGGGAAGCTTCAATATCAGAAGGGATTCGGGTTCAGGGACTTCAACCGAGGCACGAGCGCAACCCCGGAAACGATCTACTGCATCGGCAGCGTAACCAAGTCCTTCACGGCCTTAGCAGTCATGCATCTCTGTGAGAAGGGTCTGCTCAGCCTCGAGGATCCTATCGATAGATACATCCCGTTCAAGGCAAGGCCCATGGGCGAGCCTATACTGATTAAGCACCTGCTGAGCCATACCAGCGGGATCTCATCTCTGGGCTACGCCGAGGCCACGCTCGCGGCGATCACGGAGCCGACAGATCTCTGGCTCCCAATCTCCAATGCGCGGGACCTCCTGGTCTTCATGAGGGGGGCCGAGGAATGGGCGATTTCGAAGCCTGGTCAACGCCACGCCTACTGGAATGAGGGTTACATCCTGCTCGGCGCGATAATCGGAGAGGTATCTGGGGCCGGCTATGCTGAATACGTCAAGGAGCATATCCTC
>CAZVMI010000051.1:0-2521 GCA_964628365.1 uncultured Candidatus Bathyarchaeia archaeon
AGAGACGCCTCGTCTGACGATTTTTCTCCGCTCTGAAATCGTAGTTTATAGACGAAAAAAGTAGAAAATTGTAGGGAAAAAAGGTGACCTAAGACGTTTTAAGGCTCCTCTGTTGAAAAGGAGCTTTTTCAGAGTCCCCTAAAAATAGGGGAGGGAGTCTTGGTTATCTCTCCCCGTAACCATTATAGACGAACTATGAGTGATCTAAGCAGCCGTCGGAGGGGTGAATGTGAGGAGAGAGGACGTGGTCAGGTTCGGCGTCTCAGCCTTCGCCGTCGCCGCGCTCATCTGGCTCTCCCTCACCTCAGGCATCCAGGGGAGGGTCCTCGGCGTCGTCCTCCTCGCCCTCGTCGTCTGGAGCCTCTACCCCGAGAGGCACCTTGAGTCGTCGATAGCCGTCGTCGTCCTCCTCGCCCTCTTCGAGGCCTCCCTGAACCCCCAGGAGTTCGTCGACTCCCTCTTCAGGACGTACGGAGGCAGCGGCCTCTGGACTATCCTAGCCGGCTTCGTACTCGCCAAGGGGATGGAGACCTCGGGGCTCGCGAGGCGGATCGCCCTCATGATAGCGACCTCTCTGGGGGGCAACCCAAGAGGCGTCATCCTCGCCGTCGCCGCCGCGAGCCTCGCCGTCGCACCCCTCTCGCCGTCAACCACCGCCAAGGCTTTCCTCATGCTGCCGATATGCACCGGGCTCGTTGAGGCCTTCGGCGTCGAGAAGGGGCGGAGCGGCTACGGCGTATCACTGATGCTCGTCGCCATGGCGGCGAACAACGTCTGCTCGACGGCCTTCCTGACGGCGACCGTCCCCAACCCCATCTCCGCGACCTACCTGAGCGCCGCGGGCGTCGACCTCGACTGGGGAGGATGGCTGAAGATGGCTCTCCCCCCAAGCCTGATCCTCCTCGCAGCCTCATACCTCCTGGCGACGAGGATGTTCAGGAGCGAGGTGAGCCGCAGCGGCGAGACCCTGGATAGGATCAGGGAGATGAGGCGCGGGCTCGGTCGCATGAACCGGCGTGAGGTAGCGGTCGCGGCCCTGTTCTCAGCGGTCTTGCTGCTGTGGGTCGGGGAGAGATACATCAGATTCAACGTCGGGCTCATCAGCCTAGCCCTGTCCCTCATCCTCTTCCTCCCGCGGGTCGGCGCCATGAACGTCAGGGGCTTCTCCAAATCCGTACCATGGGGCTCGATAGCCCTCTTCGCGGCGAGCATGTTCATGGCCGGGGCCGTGGAGAGGTGGAGGGCCCTCGATCCCGTGGCCGAGGCCGCCTTCAACCTTCTAGGCTTGGATCGCCTCGGGTCCACCCCATTCGTTTTTGTTGTGATCCTCTTCGCCGTACTACTCCACGTCGCTTTTACCTCGACAACGGTCTACGCGACCGTCATGGTGCCGCTGACAATGTCTCTCGCCCAGCTACAGGGGATTCCGCCTCAGCTCGTCGGTCTACCCGTGGCCTTCCTAGTCCCCGTCGCCGTGGTGCTGCCCGTGAACACGATACCGAACATCATCTTCTACAAGGAGGGCTGGTTCAACCAGAGGCAGATAGTTATCTACGGCCTCGCCCTGAGCTTGGTGTCAGTGGCCGCCGTCCTCCTCGTCGGCATCCCCTACTGGAGGCTCCTCGGCCTCATCTGACCTTGCCGCCCTCCCCATCTCCCGCCTCATCTGGAGGATCAGGTTGGCGAGGAGGCCGAAGAAGATTATCTGGAAGCCCGAGATGACGAGGAGCATCGAGGCGAGGAAGCTGTAGGGGTTGAGGAAACCGGCTTGGGAAGAGACGAGCTTCGAGGCCGCGAGGATGATCAGCCAGATTATGCCTGAGGCGAAGACGGGGACGCCTATGGCTAGGGCGAGCACGTCGAGCCTGGAGCTTAGGAGGTCTTCGAGCTTCGACCTCACCTTGGCGCCGAGGGGCTGCCTGCTCCTCCTCCGCTCCACGACCCTGACCGGCACCTCCTTGATCCTGAGCCCCTTCTTCTCGGCCTCCAGTAGGAGCTCTGTCTCGAAGACCCTGCTCCCGGAGGGGACGAGGTCGAGGAGACCCCTCACCCGGCTGCCCCTGTAGGCCTTAGCGCACGTCGTGTCCGATAAGGAGGTGCCGCTGAGGCCCCTGACGAGGCCGTGAAACGCCATGCTTGCGAGCCTCCTGCTCAGGGGGCGCCCGTCGAGTCCGGAACCAAGCCTCTTTGAGCCGACGACGATGTCGTATTCATCGAGGAGCCTGAGGCTCTGGGTTATGAACTCTGGCTCGACGGAGAGGTCTATGGGGAAGTAGACTATCTTCTCCCCCGACGCCTTCTTGAGGCCGAGCTTGAGGGCCTCACCGAGCCCCGCCTCAGGGAGGGTGAGGAGCTTCACCTCCCTGTACCTCTCTGAGAGGGCCTCAGCTATGCCGTGGGTCTCGTCGACGCTCCCGTTCTCGACCAGGATTATCTCGAAGTCCTCGGCGAGGCTCCTCAGCCTCTCCCTGAGCCTGATGGTGTTCCCCCACACCCTCGGGGCCTCGTTGTGGATGGGGAT
>CAZVMI010000051.1:2621-5949 GCA_964628365.1 uncultured Candidatus Bathyarchaeia archaeon
AGGTTCTACAGGATCGCAGACGCAGACATCTACCACAGCGAGGCGGAGAGCTACAACACCATCGTCGCGGAGCGGGCTATGCCCGGCAGGAGGCATGTGATCACCTTTCAGGACCCCTACGACTCGGGGGAGTGGGAGCGGATAGGAAGGGTTGACCCAAGATACAGGCCGACGGCGGCCTTCAGGGCGAGGTGCGCATTGGAGAACAGGGTCCTGGCGTCGGCCTGCCGGCGGGCCGACGCCCTCTACTCCCAGGCTCGCTTCCTCATTGGGCGGGCGACGAGGCTCTACGGGCTCAGGGAGAGGCCCGGCTTCCTCCCGAACCCCGTCAGGGTGCCGAGGCGGCGGATGATGAAGGCGGAGAGGCCCACCGTCTGCTTCCTCGCACGCTGGGACCCCCAGAAGCGCGTCGAGTTCTTCCTCCGCCTCGCAGAGCGCTTCCCTGAGGTAGAGTTCGTAGCGATGGGCAGGGCGCACGACGCCAAGAGGGACGCGGAGCTCAGGCGAAGGTACCGTGGCGCGCCGAACCTCAAACTGATGGGCTTCGTCTCGGAGGAGGAGAAGTCAAGGATCCTTGAGAGAAGCTGGGCCCTCGTCAACACGAGCATCAGGGAGGCTCTCCCCGTCTCGTTCCTCGAAGCCCTAGCCCACGAGACCCCGATAGTGAGCGGCGAGGACCCCGATGGCCTCACGAGCCGCTTTGGCTACAGGGTCTTAGGCGATGACTACGACGCCGCCCTCAGCCGCCTCCTCGAGTCTGACGGCTGGGTCGAGAAGGGGAGGAGCGGCAGGAGGCACGTCGAGGAGGTCCACGAGCTCGGGAGGGTGGTCCGCATGCACGTCGAGGCATACGAGGGACTGATGCGCCGGTGAGCTGGTGGTGGGGCTTTGAGGCTGCTCGTCTTCGGGGGCTGGTTCGGCTCAGGGAACATCGGCGACGACGCGATACTGATTGGGCTGAGGAACGCCTTCTACGAGGCGGCGCCGGACGTTGAGCTGGTCGCCCTATCCACGGACCCGACGTACACCAGAGGGGTCTGCGGAGTCGAGTCGGTGAGGCTCAGTGGGCCGCGGTCCGCCCTCGGCGGCGGCCTGAAGGAGTATCTTCCTGCCTTCAGGGAGGTCGACGGGTGCCTGATAAGCGGTGGGACGCCCTTCTACGACTACGGCTACCTCTCAAGGGGCATCCACGTCGGGCTCCCAATAATCCTCGACAAGAAGATATTCTGCTTCGGCGTCGGCGCGAAGCCGATCACGTCACCGCTGGGAGTCAGGTTCATGAGACTCCTCTTGGGTAGGACCAGCCTCGTCTCGGCGAGAGACGATCCTTCGAGGAGGATACTGCAGGGCTTCACCACGTCCCCCGTCGCCCTAACGGGCGACTCCGCCCTCCTCATGCAGCCAGCCCGCGAGGAGGCTGCGAGGAGGCTCTTGGAGAGGGCCGGCGTCGAGGTCGAAGAGCCAGCCGTCGCAGTCTGCCCGAGGCTCCTCTCAACCGACTACAGGAGCCACTACCACGACGAGGTCGAAGCCTCTACGATAGACCTCATCAGGGAGAGCATAGCTTACGCGGCCGACAGACTGCTGCAGGATGGATATCAGGTCGTCTTCCTGCCCATGCACGTCGCCGCGCCTGACGACGACAGGGCCGAGATAAGAGATATCCTGAAGAGGATAAGCAGCCGAGGCGCGAGGGTCGTCGCAGACTGGGTCCATCCTCGGGAGATGATGGCCGCCCTAGGCTTGATGCGCCTGGTGATCGGGCTGAGGCTCCACTCCCTAGTCCTCACCGCGTCGCGAGGCGTCCCCATCGCGAGCATCGGGTACGACGCAAAGATAGACGGATTCATGGAGCTCGTCGGCACCGTCGGCTACCTGGCCAACCCGACGGATCGACTCGATCTCTACCTGAGGGCAAGGAGGGCTCTCGATGACAGCAAGGTTGTCGGCGCCGACCTGCTCCGCTCATGCGGGGAGATCAGCGGAAGGATCAGGGCGGAGGCCCACCGCGTCGTCGACGAGCTGAAGGGTTAGTCTACCAGCCTATCGCGTAAGAGTCGCCTGTCCGGGGCGAGGCTCCGCCGTACATCACGCCAGTCTCAGGGTCGAACCTTATGGCGAGGCATCTGCCGTGGGTCCAAGGCTCGTCTAGCACAACCTTGTGTCCCCTCCTCCTGAGCCCCTCCGCTACCTCCGCGGGGATACCTCCCTCGACTCGGACCTCTCCCGGCGAGACGTTGTGGGGCCAGAAGCTTCCCGGGAAATGGTTTATGTGGACCGTCGGCTTGTCGAGGGCGAGCTGGACGTCCATGCCGAAATCGACGTAGTTGAGGAAGAACTGGGTCGTCCACTGGTCCTGACCGTCGCCGCCGGGCGTCCCGAAGACCATGTAGGGTCTCCCGTCCCTCATGACGAGGCTCGGCGTAAGCGTCGACCGCGGCTTCTTCCCTGGCGCGATGCAATTAGGGTGACCCGGACTGAGGTTGAACTGCTGCGCCCTTGTCCCGATGGGGAAGCCCAAGCCTGGCACCACTGGGCTCGTCCTGATCCATGCGCCGCTCGGCGTCGCCGAGATCATGTTCCCCACGCCGTCGACGACCTCGAGGTGGACTGTGTCCCCCTCGAACACCCCCTTCTTGTTCGTCGGCTCCAGCCTGATCGGGTCCGCTCCACCGGGCCTAAGCTCCATCGACGCGCGGTCTGGGTCGATGAGCTTCCTCCGCGACTCCGCGTAGCCCTTCGAGAGGAGCCAGGTCAGGGGGACCTCGGCGAAGTCTGGGTCTCCGTAGTGCTGCTCCCTGTCAGCGTAGGCGAGCTTGGCACACTCGATCCAGGTGTGGAGGTAGTCGACGCTGTTGTGGCCCATGCCCCGGAGGTCGTAGCCCTCAAGGAGGTTGAGCTGCTGGAGCAGCACGGCGCCCTGGGTCCACGTGTTGCACTTGTAGACCTCGTAGCCGCGGTAATTGGCCCTTATGGGCTCCTCGAAGCGTGCGCTGTATGCCTCCATATCCTCGAGGGTGATTAGGCCGTGCTCCTCCTTTCCCTCGACATCCCTGCACCTGAAGGAGCCTGTGAACTCTACGATGGCCTCCGCTATCGGGCCTCTGTAGAAGTAGTCTCGGGCTGCGTCTAGGCCGGCTGAGCGGCCCCACCTGCGCTCCCTCCGCTCCTCCTCTCCTAGCCTCCTCAGAGTCCTGGCGAGGTCGGGGTTGGAGAAGACCTGGCCCACCTCAGGGGTCCTGCCGCCCGGGAGGTAGATCTCGGCGGTTGAAGGCCACTCCTCCCTGAACCTCTCAGCCGACCTCTCTATAGACCTGACCATGGTCGC
>CAZVMI010000051.1:6049-8732 GCA_964628365.1 uncultured Candidatus Bathyarchaeia archaeon
ACGAGGTCGGGCTTGGTGACGGTGAGGGCGAACCACATCGTCGCGCCGGCGTCGACGGCGTTGCCGCCGCGTTTCAGGGCGCGGTGGCCAGCCTCTGAGGCGAGGTAGTGGCTCGAGGTGACCATACCGTGGGTGCCCATGACCACGGGCCTTGTGGTGAACTCCATGCCCTAGACTTGGGTGGCGCAGCTATTTATTGTGCTCCTACGGGCTTTCCGAGCCAGCGCCTCCGGGCCTCCCCGACGAGGAAGACCGAGCCGGTGACGAGGACCATGTCGTCCTCTCCCGCTAAGGAGATGGCCCTGTCCACGGCCCCTTCGACGCCTGCGACGACCTCGTAGGGCTTCCCGTGCCGCGCCACCTCGTCGACGATGACGCTCGGCCTGGCAGCTCTCCCCATGACGCTGTGGGTGGTCACAATGAACCTGTCCGCGACCTCCGCCAGGTACCCGATCATTAGGGGGATGTTCTTATCGGAGGAGACACTGACGACGGCTATGAGCCTCCCGTGCCGGAAGCCTTTCACGGCATCCCTCAGCGCCCTCATCGCTTCAGCGTCCTTAGCCGAATCGAGAACCACGAGGGGCCTCCTCTGCATCACCTCGAGCCTTCCGGGCCACCTCGTCTCCCTAAGCCCACGGGCGATGGCCTCAGCTGGGACTTCTATGCCGCTGAAGCTGAGGGCCTCGACGGCGCCGACCGCCGCGGAGGCGTTCAGGAGCTGGTGGTCGCCAAGGAGGGGGGTGAAGAGGTCGTACCTGCCTCTCAGCCCATTAACCCTGAAACTCTGCCCCCCGATGCCGGAGCTTCTCTTTTGGAAGGTGATGTCCGTACCCACCCGGAATGTTCGCGAGTCGAGCCTCCTACATGTCTCCTTGAACAGGGCGTAGACTTCGTCGTCTTGGGTCGCCGTGACGAGGACGCCGCCGGGCTTTATTATGCCGCCCTTCTCCCGGGCTATCTCGAGGACCGTGCTGCCGAGGACCTCGGTATGCTCCAGGCTTACGTTGGTGATTACGGACACGAGTGGGTTTACGACGTTGGTTGCGTCGAGCCTACCTCCCATCCCGACTTCGAGGACGGCGAAGTCGACACCTACCTCGGCGAAGTACTGGAAGGCCATGGCGGTGACTATGTCGAAGAAGAGGGGGCGGATCGGCTCTGGCCCCTTGTGTAGTTCCTCGACTATGGGTCTGATCCTCTCCAGGAGCCTGACGACGTCGGCTCGAGGTATCTGCTCGCCGTTGACTACGATGCGCTCGGTGAACTCCATGAGGTGGGGCGAGGTGAAGAGGCCGACCTTGTAGCCGGCCGCCCTGAGGATGCTGGCGATCATCGCAGAGGTGCTGCCCTTCCCGTTTGTGCCCGTGACGTGGATCGACTTGAAGCTCTTATACGGGTCGCCTAGGGGCTTGAGGAGCCCGTACACCGGCTCCAGGGTCCTCTCCGCGCCTAGGCGTCTTATGGAGAACAGCCATTCGACGGCCTCGTCGTAGTTCAAGCCCGTACCTCCGGTCAAGCAAGGACTATCCTGATTGCATTAATAGGTGTATATCCCGGTAGCCGCAGCCTCATCGACGTTTAAGGACCCCTCTGGCACCTTGTTTGAATAAAAAAGGGGGGCTCAGGCCTTCTTGAACCTGGGCTCGAGCTGCTTGAGGACGTCCGGTAGCGTCGTGTACTCCATCGCCTGCGGGCCCAGGCGGGCGGGCTCGAACTCCCCCATCCTCCTGAGGTGGGAGGCGAGGTCAAGAGCCTCACGCCTGGCGAGGTCGAACCCTGGGTCGTCGAAGATGTCGACGATCAGTGGCTTCCCATCGTCGTCCGAGGCGATCTTGCCGTTGGATACCTGGATTCCGAGGCAGACTATCCTCGGCGGCCCGTCGAAGACTGTGCACTTGCTGTCCTTGAGCCCCACGGGCATGAATGGCCCCCAGTGGCTCCCCCTCATCCATCCCGCGACGAGGTAGGTGTGCAGGAACGGCGCGGTGACCTCGCCGACGGCAGGGAAGCCGCTCTGACCCCTGACTAGGCAGACGGGATCGTCTTTACCGACGTACTTGCCTGCGATTAGGCTCAGCTTCGTCGTGCTGGAGGCGGCGGCGATCTCGTCGTCTGCGGCCCTCCAGATCTTGGAAAGCATGTAGCGCTCCGTCGTGCCTATGAGGGCGAGGAGGGAGTAGCTCTCCTCCGGCGTCTTGAGCACCACCTTCTTGTTCTCGTAGGCGTCGAAGACCTCGAACTTGAAGCCGCCGACCATCTTGGGGTCGATGACGAGGCCGGCTGTGTTGAAGGGGTCCGCGAAGATCTTGTATAGGAGGTAGTTGAAGGCGGCGGGCTCCGTCTTGTCCGCCGCGTAGACGACGACTGGATCTGATCCCCGTTCCGTGAACTCCATCTCGGCCACGCCAGGGCCCAAACCCTTGACGTTGCCGCTGAAGGCGTCTATGAGCAGGTCCTGGCCTGCGCCGTAGAGCTTGAGGCTCTTCGCCTTGTCGGCCCCAGCCTTGAAGGTGTCCCAGGCGAGCTTGTGGATCTCCTCGCTGTCCTCGCCCTTGTAGTGGGTCATGAGGAGTTCGAGGTCGTCGCCGGCGTTGAAGACGTAGAAGCTGTTGATGAGGCCGCTCTCCTTCGCCTCCTTCAGCTTCTTGTTCGCTATGTCGAAGAGGGGCTTGGGGACTAT
>CAZVMI010000052.1:0-8659 GCA_964628365.1 uncultured Candidatus Bathyarchaeia archaeon
TTCCAGAGCTTGTCTCCGACGTAGTGGAGGTTCTGGACGGCCCTTCCCTTCCTCGACGCCATTATCTCCTTCGAGGGCCTGAGCGCCCTCCCGACGGCGAGGGCCTTACCGTGCCTGATGTCCCTGACGACGACCAGGCGCCCCTCCTCGAACTCGCCCCTCACCTCGGCGATACCCGGCGCCATCACGTCCGCGCCCTTACAGACGAATGGGACAGCCCCCATGTCGACGACCGCCGCGGGCAGCCGGTCAACATATGGACCCCTGAGCGTGGGAACAAGTGAGTCCCCGTCCCTGAAGAACAGTATCTCGTCGTTGAGGAGGTAGACCGTCCTGCCGTCCTCCGCCTCCGCTTCCTCGACCTTCGAGGCCTTGACCTCACCGACGAGCCCTGAGGCCTCCTCGAGGAGAGCCCCGGCGTCCTTCCGCCTGAGCGCGCGCCTCTTCCTCACCCTGTTCTCGGATTCGCCCATACGTGCATCAGATCTACCCAACAAAGCTAATAAGCCGATGGTCGAAAGAAGCAGTTGGAAAACCACTCAAATAGGTCGGCTGCTCGCCCCGGGGGGTGGTCGACGTTGAAAGGCGTTCTTGACCGGCTAGTCCGCCACGAGGAAGACGAGGAGGTGCTCCTCGGCCGATCCGTGTACATCAAATCGATACCACTCAGGAGCCACCAGGACGTCGAGGCGATGAAGGCAGAGGTCAAGGCCGGCAACATAGTCATAACCAACATATCCCCTCTCGCCAAGTACGACATAGACGAGGTCAGGAGGAGCATAGACGAGCTGAACGAGTTCGTCCGGATACAGGGCGGAGACATCGCCCGCCTCGGCGAGGATAGGGTCATCCTCACCCCACGCACGGTTAAGATCTGGCGGGAGAAACCGGGAGAATAGGGGGCTAGGAGAGGACGAAGGTGTCCAGGTTCTCCGGCGCGATCCCGTGGACGCCGCGGTTCTTTGAGACCATCCTCGCCATGTTCTCGCACTTCGACTCCTCGCCGTGGACCACGAAGACCCGCTTCGGCTGCGGCCTCAGCCGCCGGACGAAGTTGACTAGCTGCCTCCAGTCAGAGTGGCCAGAGAAGCCCTCAACCGTGTAGATCTGCATCCCCACGTTGATGATCTCGAGCTTGCCGTCGTGGTTGTACATCTGCGCCGAGCCCATGCCGGCCTGGAGCCTCTGCCCCATGGTGCCCGCGACCTGGTAGCTGACGAAGCAGAGGCCGTTGTTCGGGTCGGGGGCGAGCCTCTTGAAGTAGTCGATCACTGGGCCGCCCTCCATCATTCCCGCGGTCGCCATGATTACGCATGGGCCGCCCTCGACTATCTCGTCGCGGCTGTCCTGCTGCTTCACGATGGTGAAGTAGTCTGACTCGAATGGGTTGATGCCGTCCCTCAGTATCTGGTCGCGGATGTCGTTGGAGAGGTAGTTCGGGTAGGCGGTGTGGATGCCCGTCACCTCCGAGATCATGCCCTCGATGTAGACCGGCGCCTCCACCATCTTCCCCTCCTTCATGTACTTGTTGATCACCATCATGATCTCCTGCGCCCTGCCGACGGCGGGGACGGGGATCAGTAGCTTTCCCTTCCTGAGCACGACGTTTGCGATGTCGCAGAACAGCGCCTCCGTCTCGTCCCTCTCCGGCGTCATGCTGGTCGCCGCGCCGTAGGTGCTCTCCATGATGAGGGTCTCAACCCTCGGGAACTGGGTGCTCGCAGGCTGGAGGAGCTGGGTCTGCCCGTACTTGAAGTCGCCCGTGTAGACGACGTTGTGTAACCCCTTACCTATGTGGAGGTGAACCTCGGACGAGCCGAGGATGTGTCCAGCGTTGTGGAGCGTCAGCCTCACGTCGGGGGAGATGTCCGTGACCTCGCCGTATGCGAGGGGCATCGTGCGGAGGATGACCTCCCTTATCTCCTCGGCTGAGTACGGCGGAGGCCTCCCCTCCTTTCCGGTGACGTCGATGTAGTCGCTCTGCAGTAGCACCATGAGGCTAGCCGTCGGCTCGGAGCAGTAGATGGGGCCCTCGTACCCGTACTTGTAGAGGTAGGGGATGAAGCCGCAGTGGTCGAGGTGGGCGTGTGATAGAACGACTGCGTCCAGGCGGCTCAGGTCGAACTCCTCGGCGTCGATCCTTGGGTAAGCCCCAAGGGGGTTGCCCGTGCCGGGGTTGATGCCGCAGTCAAGCAGGATCCTGCTCTCACGGGTCCTGATGAGGATGGCGGAGCGCCCGACCTGCCTGGCGCCCCCGAGGAAGGTGATCCTGACGTCCCCACATGCCTGGTACATGGGACGGAAGATGGACTCTCCGGTCTCGTGGAGGAACTTCTCCCTCTCCTTGCTCTTACCATATAGGAATCCCCTGATCTGCTTGATCGTCATCGACGGGATGGGCGGGGAGCGGACGATGTTCGGGTTCCAGTGGGTCCTCCTCACTATCTCGAGGAGGTTGGAGCCGTTCTTCCCGATGGCTACGCCCGGCTTCTCGACCTCAAGCACGACCTCGCCTAGACTGGGGTCGAAGTAGGACTGGACGAGGCCCGCGTCGCTGAGGATCTCCTTCACCATCCTCTCGCTCTCGAGCTCCCCCGCCCGGACGGATGGGTCGCTTCTGATCACTATCCTCTTCTTTATGGTGCTCGCGATGTCGCCGACTATGTGGCCCTGCTCTAGGAGCGCCTCGGGCTTCTGGGTGTAGATCGCGAGCCGAGGCCCCTCGAACTCGATCCTGGTTATACCTATATCAGCGGGTATTTTCTCCAGAATTGTGTTCCTTATCTCCTCGTAAGATAGGCCCTGGGGTTTCTGCATCGTCATCTAACCTAGGATTTGAGTAGAGCTTCCTTCTCCTCGGAGGAGAGCTCCCTGAACCCGGCCTTGTCTATGACGGCGACGTCGAAGTTGTTCCCGCTCGCGATGTCCCTCTTCATGGCCGAGTCCACAGCCTTAACCACCACCGGCAGCATCTCCGCGACCGGCTTATCTTCCTTGTACATCTGCTCGAGGACGCCGTAGGCGAATGGTGAGCCCGAGCCCGTTGAGACCATCTTCTCCTCTATGAGGCTGCCGAACGGGTCGAGGTTGAAGACGTGCGGCCCGGTGTCGTCGAAGCCGCCCACTATCGCCTGCATGGGCAGGGGCATCCCCGCCTCACGGTTCTGGAACAGGATGCTCGAGACCAGGTTCGCCGCCGACTTCACAGGCATCGGCCGCCCCTTCTCCAGCTCGTAGAGACGGGCGTTCACCTTGAGTATCTCGACCACCCTCTGGGCGACCGCCACGCCGCCTGCGATGGTCATGGCCAGACGGTTCGAGATCCTGTACACCTTCTTGGCACGTTTGCTGGCGACGTAGTTGCCAGCGGTCGCCCTGGTGTCGGTGCCTAGGATGACGCCGTCGCTGCAGACCACGCCCACGGTCGTGGTTCCCTTGAGCATCTCTAACTCGTTTGTCATTCCTCTGTTTCCTCGATTAAAGGCTGTAGAGTAGGTAATCCTGAGAAGGAAGACCGATCTAACTAAAAAGGTGTCCTTTAAAAACCTTTGCTGGTGCCTGAAACCTCTAACAGAAAAGGATATCTATTTCACGGGGGGAGGAGATTATTCACGTTTAGCCGAGCCTAGGCGGTTGAATTCCCTGACCCAGGAGACGAAGCCCAGCCCGATACATAGGATAGACCTCCCCAGGATAGTCCTCGTCGGCGGAGGCGTGGTGGAGCACCTCGACGAGGTCTGCAAGGAGCTGGGCTTCAGCCGCGCCCTCATCGTCACGGGGCGGAACACCTACGGCGTCGCCGGGAAGCGCTCCATGGACATCCTAGAGGCCGGCGGTATCAGGACCGAGTGCGTATTCGTCGAGAACGCTCAGCTCGAGACGGTCGGCAGGGTGATGGAGAAGGTCGAGGGGCAGGGCTCCCACGTCGTCATCGGCGTCGGGGGCGGCAGGAACATTGACGTCGCGAAGCTCGCCGCAGCTCGCACCGGCAGCGCCTTCATAAGCGTCCCCACGGTCGCGTCCCACGACGGGATAGCGAGTAGCTCTGCCTCCGTGAAGGGAACCGAGAGGCCCTACACGATTAGAGCGGTCTCGCCGATAGCCGTCGTCATGGACAGCGAAATAATCTCAAAGTCGCCGTACAGGTTCACCGCGAGCGGCTGCGGCGACGTGATAAGCAAGGCAACGGAGGTCGAGGACTGGAAGCTCGCCCACGCCGAGAACGGCGACTACTACGGCGCCTACGCGGGCAGCCTCGCCCTGATGAGCAGCCAGCTCGTCATGGAGAACGCGGAGATCATCAGGAGCCAGTCAGAGGACGGGGTAAGGAGCCTCCTGGAGGCCCTCGTCAGCTGCGGGGTCTCCATGAGCATAGCCGGCAGCACCAGGCCATGCAGCGGGTCGGCCCACCTCTTCAGCCACGCCCTCGACATCATCGCGCCGAAGCCCGCGCTCCACGGTGAGCAGTGCGGGGTCGGATGCATAATGATGGCGATGCTCCACGGCCTCGACTGGGAGGAGATCATGGGCAGCCTCGAAGTAATAGGCGCCCCGATGACAGCTGAGGACCTGAAGATCGACCGCGAGACCGTGATAAAGGCCCTCACCATGGCCCAGAGCATCAGGCCAGACAGGTACACGATCCTCAGCAAGGTCAGGCTAGACGAGGCATCCGCCGAGGAGCTGGCGGAGGCCTGCGGCGTAATATAAGCCCTGAAACTGTTCCTGTAGGTCTCCAGGGCTTCGAACCAATATTTATATGAGCCAAGCTATTCTTCCAAATGAGAATTGCTAGGGTGAACCGTCTTGAGTTCAGTCCAACTGAAGATAGCGGAGGCGAAGCAGCAGAGGGACGTAGGCAGAAGCATAGCCCGCATGGACTCCGACACCATGAAGACCCTCGGCGTCACAGTCGGCGACGTGGTGGAGATCATAGGTAAGAAGACGACCCCCGCGAAGGCGTGGCCGGCCTACCCAGAGGACCAGGGCCTAAGCCTCCTACGCATAGACGGCTTCATCAGGAAGAACTGCAACGTCAGCATAAACGAGTTCGTCTCCGTGAAGAAGGCGGAGGCGGAGTACGCTCAGTCGGTGAAGCTCGCACCAGTTGACATCAGGATAAGCGTTGACAACGACTTCATCCGCTTCGTAAAGGACAGGCTCATAGACAGGCCGGCCACCCGCGGCGACACGCTCCTCATAATGATGCTCGGCCACTCCGTCCCGTTCATGGTGGTGAACACTAGGCCAGGCGGCATCGTTAAGATCTCGCCAACCTCTGAGATCACCATCCTCAGCGAGCCGGTCCCAGAGCTCGAGATGCCGAGCAGGACGACCTACGAAGACATAGGCGGCCTGAACGAGGAGATCAGGCGCATCAGGGAGATGGTCGAGCTGCCTCTGAGGCACCCTGAGATTTTCCAGCGCCTAGGCATCGACCCGCCGAAGGGGGTCCTCCTCCACGGCCCGCCGGGATGTGGTAAGACTCTCCTCGCCAGGGCCGTCGCCAATGAGTCGGACGCTAACTTCTACGCAATAAACGGGCCGGAGATAATGAGCAAGTTCTACGGCGAGTCGGAGGCGAGGATGAGGAAGATGTTCGAGGACGCCGAGAAAAACGCGCCCAGCATCCTCTTCATCGACGAGATAGACGCCATCGCGCCGAAGCGGAGCGAGGTCACGGGCGAGGTCGAGCGAAGAGTAGTCGCCCAGCTCCTAGCCAGCATGGACGGGCTGAAGAGCAGGGGCAACGTCATAGTCATCGGCGCAACCAACAGGCCAGACGCCATAGACGAGGCGCTCCGCCGCCCGGGGAGATTTGACAGGGAGATAGAGATCGCCATCCCGAACAGGGAGGGACGCCTCGAGATACTCCAGATCCACACACGTGGCATGCCTCTCACCGAGGACGTCCAGATCCAGAAGGTCTCTGAGATCACCCACGGCTACACTGGAGCCGACCTCCAGGCACTGAGCAGGGAGGCGGCGATGAAGGCTCTCCGCAGGTACCTGCCCCAGATCGACCTAGAGCAGAAGAGGATACCCCACGAGGTCCTGGACCAGATGGTGGTGACCAACGAGGACATCTTCGACGCCTTCCGCGAGGTCACACCCACCGCGATGCGCGAGGTCTACGTCGAGACGCCGAACGTGAAGTGGGATGAGGTCGGCGGCCTCGAAGAGGTGAAGCAGGGGCTGAAGGAGGCGGTCGAGTGGCCGCTGAAGACGCCCGAGATGTTCACACGCCTCGGCATAAGCCCGCCTAAGGGCATACTCCTCCACGGGCCGCCGGGCTGCGGCAAGACGCTCCTCGCCAGAGCTATAGCAACCGAGTCTGAAGCCAACTTCATCTCGGTCCGCGGACCGGAGATATTCAGCAAGTGGGTCGGCGAGTCTGAGAAGGCGATAAGGGAGATATTCAGGAAGGCGCGGATGGCGGCGCCGAGCATCATCTTCTTCGACGAGTTCGACGCCATAGTTCCATTGAGGGGCGGATCGGTGGATTCAAGGGCGACTGAGCGCGTCATCAGCCAGCTCCTAACGGAGATAGACGGCCTCCTCAGCCTCCAGAACGTCGTCGTCGTAGCCGCGACGAACAGGCCGGACATCATAGACCCCGCCGTCCTCAGGCCCGGGAGGTTCGACAGACGCGTATACGTGCCGCCGCCCGACTACGGGGCGAGGCTGAAGATTCTGCAGATAAAGACGAAGGACATGCCGCGGGACAACACCGTGGTGCTAGAAGACCTCGCCAGGAGGATGGACGGCTACTCGGGAGCCGACATCGACTCGGTCGTCAGGGAGGCAGCCATAAACGCCCTAAGGAGGGACCATGAGGTCGAGACCGTCACACTCGGAGACTTCGAAAAGGCGATGGGCGAGACGCTCGCCTCCATCACGAAGGACATGGTGAAGTGGTACGAGGATACGAACAAGAGGCTGCGGGAGCAGCAGAAGCCCCCCATGGACATAGCGTAGGTGAAGACAGATGGATGACATGAAGCTGATGACGTCTGAGATCATCAACGCCCTCAACAGGGGCGGAGCCATGGAGTTCGACGAGCTCTTTAAGTCGGTCAGCAAGATGCACGGGGACCTCGACGAGAAGGTCCTCGAGGGCCACCTCATGGAGATGGAGATCCAGGGCCTCGTCAGGGTCTCGAAGATGGCCCGCGGCAAACGCCGTATAGAGCTCACCTAGGGGGGCTCAGCAGTGGGGGTCCAGCTCGGCGACCTCGTGGAGCCCAAGAAGGTCTCCATAGAGGACCTCTCCGGCAGGACCATCGCCTTCGACGGCCACAACGTCCTCTACCAGTTCTTGGCGATAATCCGGGGGCAGGGGGGCGAGCCCCTCAGGGACAGCCAGGGGCGGGTGACGAGCCACCTCAGCGGCCTCATCTACCGGAACAGCAACCTGATGGAGGCCGGCATCCGCGTCGTCTACGTCTTCGACGGAGAGCCCCACAGGTTCAAGAGGAGGGTCCTGGAGGCTCGACACGAGGTCAGGGTCGAGGCCAGGGCTAAATACGAGAAGGCGGTCGAGGAGGGGGACAGGGAGGCGGCGCGCCGCTGGGGGCAGCAGTCAGTCGTCGCCTCCACCAACATAGTCCAGGACGCTAAGAGGCTCCTCACCCTCATGGGCGCCCCATGGGTCCAGGCCCCCGGCGAGGGGGAGGCCCAATCAGCCTACATGGCGGCGAAGGGCGTCGTCTGGGCCTCAGCGAGCCAGGACTTCGACTCCCTCCTCTTCGGGGCGCCGAGGCTCGTCAGGAACCTCTCGATCTCGGGGAGGAGGAAGCTGCCAAGGAAGAACGTCTACATCAAGGTCGAGCCCGAGATGTACGAGCTCCAGAGGATGCTCGACGAGCTCAAGCTGACGAGGGAGCAGCTGATAGACGTCGGCATCCTCGTCGGCACGGACTACAACCCCGACGGCGTCAAGGGGATAGGTCCCAAGACCGCGATCAAGCTCGTCAGGGAGCACGGCAGCGTCGAGGGAGCTCTCCCGCACCTCAAGAACGCAGAGTTCCCCCATCCAATAGAGGAGATCAGGGCCCTATTCCTCGAGCCGAGGACCACCGACGACTACAGGCTAGAGTGGAGGAAGCCAGACACCGAGGGGATCGTGAGCTTCCTCTGCGGAGAGCACGGCTTCAGCCGTGACAGGATCTTGAACGCCGTCGAGAAGATGCAGAAGGGCTTCACGAGCAGCTCCAAGTCGACGACGCTGGACAGATGGTTCGGCTAAGGGGCCTTTCAACTCCTTTTAAAATCAAACGGGGTCGGTGGCTCACCCCACCGATGTTATTAATCCGCTCAATGCCTTGTTTACCAGGCGATTCACAGAGGGATCGGTCTTGGAGGAGATCACCGTTGAGGGCGCCGCCGAGGGGTACGTCGAGATCCTCCACAGGTACGGCGTCGACTACATCTTCAGCTCGCCGGGCTCGGAGTTCGTCCCAATCTGGGAGTACCTCGCCAAGTACAACTCCCAGGGCAAGAAGCCCTTCTACATCAACACCAGGCACGAGGGCCTGGCCCTGACATTGGCCAAAGGCTACACCATGGCCACCGGCAGGACCCAGGTGGTCATGACCCACGTCCTGACCGGCATGCTACACGGGGCGATGGAGCTGAAGGCGATGTACACGGACAACGT
>CAZVMI010000053.1:0-8458 GCA_964628365.1 uncultured Candidatus Bathyarchaeia archaeon
TGTGAGACAGGGTCCGAGTTGGCGAGCTCCAGCTCCCTGCCGGGGTGGTGGACGAGCACCCTCCTGAGCTCGCCGGACTCGTGGACTATTCCGAAATCAGCCATGGATGGATCAGCACTGATGGGGGATAAAACGTTAAGCACCGGCGCCAGGCCTCCTCTACTTTATTAATCGTTCAGCTGAATCTTAGCCGAGGGGGTTTGGCTCCGAAGCTTTTTCCTGAAGGCTTCCTCTGGGGGACCGCCATCAGCTCGTTCCAGGCGGAGATGGGGAGGGGTGAGCCCGCCTCCGCCTCAGACTGGTGGACGTGGGTTCACGACGCTGTGAACATTTCAGGTGGGAGAGTGAGTGGCGAGCTCCCCGAGGACGGACCGGGGTTCTGGGAGCTCTACCCCGGGGACCTCCGCCTCGCGAAGGAGGAGCTGGGTAACAACGCCGTCCGCCTCTCCATCGATTGGGCGAGGATATTTCCGGCTTCTACGGAGGCCGTCGAGGTCGACGTGAAGAAAAACGGCTCAGGGAACATCTCGGGGATCGTCGTCGACGAAGAGGCTATGCGTGGTCTTGAGGATCTCGCGGACGTCACTGCGGTGCGGAGGTACAGAGAGATACTCTCAGAGGCGCGCCACCTCAGGCTGAAAGTCATGCTGACTCTCTTCCACTGGCCGCTGCCTGCCTGGCTCCACGACGCGGTGGCCTGCAGGGACGACGTGGCCAACGCAGGGCGGAAGGGTTGGCTAGACGAGGCGACGCTGGTCGAGTTCGCGAAGTACGCTGCATACGCCGGCCGCCGCTTCGGAGACCTCGTCGACCTCTGGGCGACCGTCAACGAGACCAGGATCGCGAGCGAGTACGCGTACCTGAGGGGCGAGTTCCCGCCTGGGCTCAGGGACTTCGACCTGTTCATGACAGCGTACAGGAACCTCTCGGCGGCTCACGGTTTCGGCTACGAGCAGCTGAAGCGGTGGGCGCCCTCGCCTGGCGGTGGCGGGACGAAGGTCGGTGTCGTCGCGGTGCTCCAGTACTACGAGCCTGAAAACCCCGATGACCCGAGGGACGTGGCGGCGGCCAACTTCAACGAGTATCTCTGGAACGAGTGGTCGCTTAACGCGGTGACCAGTGGCGACTACGACATGGACCTTGACGGTGTCGCCGGCCCGGGCGAGCGGCTCCCCCACCTTGCGAAGGGCTGTGACTTCATCGGCGTCAACCACTACCTCAGGCAGAGGGTGAGGCACGGCGAGTCCCGCCTCGGTGAACATCTGAAGGGGGGCGACTGCTCTGACATCGGCTGGGAGATACACCCTCAGGGGCTGAGGCTAGTCCTCGACTGGGTCTGGAGGCGGTACAGGTTGCCTGTCTATGTGACTGAGAACGGGATAGCAGACGCCTCGGATTCCAAGCGCGTCAGGTACCTCCTCGGCTACCTCGGCGAGCTGCACAGGGCTGTCAGTGAGGACGGCGTCCCCGTCCGCGGCTACTTCCACTGGACGCTGATGGACAGCTACGAGTGGAACAAGGGGCTCGGGACGCGGTTCGGCCTCTACAGCGTCGACAGGGCGACGAAGAAGAGGATACACACTAAAGCGGTGCCCGTCTACAAGAAGATATGCTCCTCAAACAGCCTGCCCTGATGAGCCTCCGACCCGCGGGGGCGGAAAAAGGTCATAACCGCAGCCCTCTAAGCTTCCTACATGGGCTCTGTCGACTTCGGCGTATTCCTGAGCACGGAGAGGCCCAGCTACGGGCCCCTCCTCGAGGATGTGCAGCTCTGCGAGGAGCTCGGCTATCACAGCGTCTGGATAAGCGACCACGTCCTGGGGATGTACGAGGAGCCGGGCGCCCCCCGGTTCGAGTGCTGGACGGCCTCGTCGGCCCTCCTCTCCGATACGAGGAGGATCATGCTCGGGCAGCTTGTCCTCTGCAACCCGTTCAGGCACCCGCCGCTTCTCGCGAAGATGGCCGCCTCCCTCGACGCCATAAGCGGCGGCAGGCTCATTCTCGGCCTCGGCACTGGGTGGCACGAGGGCGAGTTCAGGGCGTACGGCTACCCCTACGAGCCGCCGGCCGCCAGGGTGAGGCGGCTCGACGAGGCCGCGCAGATAATAAGGAAGATGTGGACGGAGGAGATGCCCAGCTTCGAGGGGCGTTTCTACTCGATACACGACGCCTACTGCTCCCCCAGGCCCATCCAGAGGCCAGGGCCGCCCCTGTTGATAGCGGGAGGCGGGGAGCAGCTCACCCTCAGGACGGTGGCGAGGCACGCCGACATCAGCAACTTCGCCGCATGGATGGGCACGCCGGAGGAGTTCAAGGCGAGGTCGGAGGCCTTGGACGGGCACTGCATTAGGGTGGGTAGAGACCCAGCCGAGGTGAGGAGGTCGTGGGCAGCCTACACCCTCATCGCCGAGACCGCTGAGGGGGCAGAGATGAGTATGAAGCAGTATACAAGGAAAGTCGAGGCGAGGTACGGAGGCGCCAGTGGCGCGAGGCACCCGCCCCTCGCAGGCACCTCTGAGCAGATCGTGGAGCAGATGACGCGCTATGTCGACGCCGGCGTGAGCCTCTTCATCATCCGATTCATGGGCGAGAACCTGCGCCGTGATGCAGAAGTCTTCGCAGACGAGATCGTACCCAACTTCCAGTAATCTCGTAGCCTATCAAGTGCATCTACAACTATCCCCTTCTCGAAGTATCTAGCCGAAGAAAATTGGGGCGCCCAGTCTACTTCATGGGCGAGTAGCTGGTCGGCGCCAGGATCGTGTTGGTGATCCTCGTAGTGAGGGGTCCCCCCGCTTTCTCCTCCGTCGCCTTCCGCGCCTTGATCCACTCTGGGTCGGTGCCGAAGGCTGTCCACGCCTTCTCGCGGTGGGCGAGGCTGTCGTAGGCGAGCATGTAGTATAGGACGTTGCTGGTGCCCACGACGGCTGTCCAGAAGCCTATCACCTTTATTCCGTGCTTCTCGAAGAAGCCGAGCGTCGTCTTGGCGAAGCGCTCGTTCAGGGCGTCCATCCTGCCGGGCCAGGCCTCGTATACTCTCCATTCGTAGATCATGTTGGATTACAGTTCAGAAATTGGTACCGCCGATATAAATAACTCTCCCTTGGGAGGGAGCAGTTGGGAGGCGTCTATACCTTTACCCTTACGAGGTGTACGGAGCAGGAGATGCAGGGGTCGTAAGCCCTCGTTATCACCTCCAGGGATTGCCTGATCTTCTCGTCGGGCTCAGCGATGAGCCTCTCGGCCGCTACCCTGTAATCCTTCTCCATGTTGGCGGCATTCTGGGCCGTCGGGGTTATCACGTTGGCCTTCGTCACTCGCCCCTCCTCGTCGAAGGCGTAGTCATGGTAGAGGATGCCCCTCGGCGCCTCGACGGCGCCGACTCCCCTAGAGCTGAAGACCTCGAACTCGGCGAGCTCCTCGTCCTCCACCCCGGCGGCGACGATGTGGTCTATTGTCTCGATGCTCCTGTCCACCGAATAGATGAGCTCGATCGCTTGGGCTAGGTTGTTCAGGAGGGAGTTTTCGGGGTTGAGCTTCTCCCGGTTTTCCCTGTAGAACTCGGCTGCCTCACCCTGGAGCTTCCTACCGTTAAGCAGGACCCTTGGGAGGGAGCCGACCATGAACGGCGCGTCATTGTAGTATGAGAACTTGGCGTGGCTGTGCTTGATCGTCCTCTCGTTAGTGAGGGACAGGTAGTCCTCGACCGGGTGCCTCCCGTCCAGGGAGGTTAGGACGTGGTCCCCAGTGAATCCGAACGCCTCGCCTGAGTCCAGCGCCATCATGTTGTTCGCGGATTTCACGTAGGCTGGTGGTTCGGCGTCCGCAAAGAGCTTGACGGCGAGTTCGGCGGCTGGCCTCGCCTTCACGAGGTTCTCCCTTATGGTCCGGAGCTCCGCCTCGGCGGGGACCTTGGCGAACCCGCCGACCCTCTCGTTCATCCCGTGGACCTCACGGCCTCCGAGGGCGATGTGGATCATGTTTCCCGTCCTCTTCAGGTGGAGGGCCATCTTCACCGCATCAGCGTACTTGGTCGCCATCTCGACGACGTCGGGGTAGCCGAGAACATCGGGCAGGGCTAGGAAGAAGACGTGGAGGGCGTGGCTCTCTATCATCTCCCCATTGATGAGGAGGTCGCGGAGCAGCCTAGTCTGGGACGTGACCTCCACATCGAACGCCTTCTCTATAGCCATGATCGAGGCGAGGGTGTGGGAGGCAGTGCAGATGGCGCAGATCCTACGCATGATGTCGGGGACCTTCTCGTAGCTGACGGTCTTGACGAGGGACTCAAAGAACCTGGGCCCCTCTGAGATGTTCATCTTCACGCCCTTGACGCGGCCATCCCCGAGCTCCACCTCTATAGAGCCGTACCCCTCGACCCTCGTGATCTCGTCGACGGTTATCTTCCTGTTCATGGCTCCACCTCCAGAAGCCTCCTTATCTCGTCCACGTTGCCGCCGAAGAGCCTGAGGCGGTTGAGCAGGTACTCCTTACCGTACCCCTTCTCCAGGAGGAGCTTGAACTCCTTGGCTATGTTCGCCTGCTCCAGCAGGGGCCCCCTGCAGCCTATGCACTCTACGTTGAGGCCGGGGCACCGGGCATTGCAGCCGCCCCTGGCCACGGGACCCAAGCAGGGCAGACCCCTCTCGGTGATGAGGCAGGGGTACTCATTCAACTTGCACTCGACGCAGACCGGGTAGGTAACCTCCCTTGGGAGGTCACCATGGAGCATCGATGCTATGGCGTGGAGGAACTCGTCCTTCTCCATAGGGCAGCCCGGGAGCTTGAAGTCGACTTTGACGTATTCGGCGACCCCCTTGGGATCAAGGAACTCGGAGTCGAACTCGTCATTCCCGTACACGTCCCTGACCCGCTCCTCGGTGCTCCTCAACCCGTTCAGGGAGGCTTGGATGCAGCCGTCTATCGAGCAGTTGCCGATAGCGACCAAGTATGTAGCCCTATCCCTGATCTCCCTGAGCCGCTTCAGGTCGGTTCTTGTGCTGACCGAGCCTTCGATGAAGGCTATGTCGAGGGCGCCGCCCCCCCTCCTGCTACTGCCCATCTGGAACTCCACGAGCTCAAGCCTTCCGAGGAGCTCCAGGAGCGAGTCCTCGATGTTCAGGATGGTGAGCTGGTCGCCGCCGCAGCCTGTTAAGCCAAATATCCCGATCTTGGGTTTAAATGGTGTATCCATGTCTAGATTAGCCCCCTCATGTTCATCGCTTCCCAGAGAGTGAAAACGGGTCCATCCTTACAGACGTACCTGATCGATTTCCCCGTGCCG
The DNA here is from genome assembly GCA_964628365.1 of uncultured Candidatus Bathyarchaeia archaeon. Lineage (GTDB taxonomy): Archaea > Thermoproteota > Bathyarchaeia > TCS64 > TCS64 > UBA8941. The sequence continues at coordinate 5,285 of CAZVMI010000053.1, forward strand.
ACGATGCAGTGACCGCACTGGCCGATGCCGCAGTGCATCCTACGCTCCAGGGTCATGTAGACGTTCGGTGGGTTGATGTTTAACTTGTTCAGCTCGTTGACTACGAACTTGTACATGTTGGGCGGGCCGCCGAGGATGGCGGCAGACTCCCCTGACAGCTCTCCGGTCAGGCCGAAGAGCTTGGTGACGACGCCTTGGGTGCATCTGCCACTCATCTCGCAGGCGAGCTCCTTAAGGGCCTTGTCATTTGGGTCCTCGTATGATATGTAGAGTCTGACATCCTTCTCGTCTCCGTGGCGCATCAGGTCGAGGATCTCGTCCCTGAATAGTATGAGGTCGTAGCTCCTGACGCCGTAGAGGAAGGTGACCTCGCCGTATCTCTCCCGGTTTAGGAGGACGTGGTGGAGGACGCTCCTCACGGGCGCTATGCCGAGGCCCCCCGCAACGAGGATCAGGTCGCGCCCCTCCATCTGGCTCATGGGGAAGCCGTTCCCGTAGGGTCCCCTGATCCAGATGGTGTCGCCTTTGGAGAGTCTGTGTATCGTCCTCGTCACCGACCCGACGTTCCTGATGCAGAACTCCAGGTCTTCCCGCCCCCTCTGGGCCGTGCATATCGAGATGGGGGCCTCTCCGAGGCCCATGAGGCCGAGTTTGACGAACTGGCCAGGTCCGTATCTGAAGTCGCTGGCAAAGTCCTCCTCCAGGAGTCTGATCCTTATCAGCTTCTCCTTCTCAGTCATGAACCGGGTCTCCACGACCTCGGCTCTTCTGGGCGCAAGCGGGTTCTCAGACATCATGGCTCTTCACCCCTCACCCTCTTCATCACCTCTACGTAGTCGATATCCGCCGGGCAGTAGACGGTGCAGCGACCGCATCCGACGCAGTTGGGGAGCCCCTCCCTGAGGCTCCCCTTGCAGTTGAACCTGTTCCTGATCCTCTCCGTCGTCGTCGGCCTGAAGTTGAGGCCGCCAGCGACGAGGCCGTGGTCGCCGAGCATGCACGAGTACCACAGCCTGTTCCTGCCTCCGGTCTTGGTGTCGAGGTTGATGTAGTCCTTTATGTCGTAGCAGCGGCACCTCGGGCAGACGAGGTTGCATGATCCGCAGCTGAGGCATCTGTCCCCATACTCCTTCCATAGAGGGTCGTCGTAGGATAGGTCTAGGTAGGTCTGGAGGCCGTTGACGTCGAGGCTCCTCTTAAACAGCCCGTCCCTTGCCGCCTCGGCCGCCTTATATTTTCCGAGGTCCTCTTGAGTAGCCTCCTCCAGATTGAGGTTGCCGTCCATCACGGCTCCGTACCCCTTCATGCTGCCTACCCTGACGAGGTACTTGTCCCCTAGGTCGTTGAGGAAGACGTCGAAGCCCTCCACTGCGTGGGACGTGCCGGTGGACCTGCAGAAGCAGTTCTCGTCGGGGACGCAGCTCAGCCCCACGAGGAGTGTCCGTTCTCTTCTCTCCCTGTAGTACCTGTCGGGGGTGTCCTCGAGGAAGACCCTGGCTAGGAGGTTTAGGGCGTTTATGTCGCAGGCGTGTACGCCGAAGACGACGACCTCCTGGTCAGGAGGGGGCTCCTTGAAGGTTGCCTCCTCCTCGTCGAAGAGGAATATGTCCTCACGGGGCTTGATGAAGAACTTCTTTGGCGGGATGAGTGTCCGCGTGTACCCGAGATCCATCTGGGCCAGGTCGTCGACCTTCCGGAAGGCGTGGCTGTCCTCGCTTATCTTCACGGGCCCGTAGACTGATCCATGGCGCTTCAGTCCCTCGAAGAATGACTCCAACTCGTCCTTGGATAGTGTTCGGTAGAGACCCGATTTTAAATCCACGGTTATCCCTTTAAGATGCACTTGATCCCTTTTATAGTATTTTCTTTTGGTATACATGAGTAGAGTCTTTGACTCTCCTTTTTTTATTAAGCTAATGTTTCGTCTTTCTTTTAATTTTGGTAATAAGTATTGATTTGATGCTTTTTCAGACCCCGTTGACGGGGTGATGGGGGTCTCTCCTTGGGCCTCGGGGGTCGGTCTGCATCGCCCTTGTCCGGGAGTGCCTCTTTCTCCCGTCTCCCTCCTTCCTAGGGCTGAGTCTTGTTTATAGGCGCTGTCATCGGCTTTTCTCGCCGGTGGGCGGCTTGGGCAGGATCATCAGGGACAGCCAGCGTGTGACTCTGCAGAGGCTGATGGTGAAGCTCAGGGACAAGTACCGTGCGGCGCTGAAGGACACGGAGCGGTTCAACGCCTTCATGGAGCTCTTCAGGGCCTGGGACGACGAGGCGGCGGCGATGATCTACCAGGCCGGGGACGAGGTCTATCATCCGATCGACCTGCTGAACCTTACGGCGGTGGTGGATAACCGCAGGGAGATCGAGAGGCTGAGGACGATGTTCGAGGAGATGCGGGAGAAGCTCGCCGGCATGGACGGTTGACGGGCTTATCCTGTGCTACATAGGATAACGGAAAAAATTTATTTTCTCGCGTTTCGTCCGAGTGGGGTTGAGTGAGGTCTCGGAGAATGTCCTAAGGCTTTATGAGGGTCCTTGAGTAGGTTCTGATGGGGGCGCGTGTTTGGGCGAAGAGACTCTCGAGGAGATCTTGGTCGAGCTTAGGGAGCTTAGGACCCTGTACAAGAACCTCGTGGACAGCCTTGTCCCCGTCGATAAGCCGACGCCGGAGGAGGTGGAGGCGATAGAGGGCGAGGACGAGGATGTCGACGAGGAGGAACTCAACAGGATCCTGGCGGAGAAACACGCAGGCAAGAAGCGCCCCATGCAGGGTTCCTGATCGTCAAGCGCTGCGGGTCGGTTGATCCCTTGTTTCGACTCAGTCTTAAACGCCGCGCGGTCAGGTTTCTGGAGCGTGCCGACGCCAGGAGGGAGGCTGAGCTGAGGACGTTGCTGGCGACGTTGAAGGATGAGCCTGTCCCCGTGAAAACTTACGATGTCTGCAGGCTCGAAGGCTACGAGGATGTCTACAGGGTCAGGCTGGGTGATCTACGCGTCGTGTACAGGGTCGCTTGGCGTGAGAGGCTTGTCTCGGTGCTCTACGTCGGGCCGAGGGGTAGAGCCTACGATAAGCGGTACTGATGGCGCCTCTCGCCCGCGGAGCGAGTCCAAGGAAGTAATGCCCTGTTGCTAGCTTCGTTTCCTGGAGGTTTTTCTCGCCATGGCAAGGTACCCCCC
>CAZVMI010000054.1:0-8413 GCA_964628365.1 uncultured Candidatus Bathyarchaeia archaeon
AGCCCCTTGCAATCCATTTCCCTTCCTTAGAATAGGACATATAACGGTTGATTCAGTTGTCCGAATGCATATTAAGATATAGCCGCGCGCGCAAATTGCTGCCATCATCGCTTGATATATTTATTATCCATTCCGACTAGTTCTATGTGGCGATTGAATTGGGTATGCATACCGCTAAGAACAAACCAATGACCAAGAAGGAGAGAGAGGAGAAAAGAAGGAAGCGTAAAGAGAAACAATTGGCGAGGTAATGGTCGGGCGCCAATCAGTTGAATTAAAAGAAATGAAGTACCATATCAATCTTAAAGGCGCGCGCGGATTTTATGGGCTAATCCGAATCCTCTTAGGGTATATCTAATCACACACCATAGAGAAAATTTGGGAATTATTTGTTCAACTAGGACGAAAATACCCATTAACATAACAATTCTAACTCTAAAATATGTATGACCACGTCCACAGCTTCTTTCTGGACGCCAGCCCTCTCGAGGAGCCTGGAGACGGGCACACCCGTCCAGTCGTGGGCGTAGACGAGGTAGGAGTTGACGCTGATGTCCTCAGGAGGCCAGCCCACGCAGATGCAGCTCACCTTCTCCGTCACCATCGGCAGCCTGCCGAACTCTGACAGGCTGATATTGTACGGGTGATCGACGAGCCCGTATATTCTGATGGATGGCTCCTCACTTGCCTGGACATCGACGGAGTTCGTCCAAAACACTCCACTGATGATAATTAAGAGGATCAAACTGAACTCGGGGAAGGCTTTCCTCAACCTGCTCTCAGGGAATCCCACCTACTGCCGAATAAATAGGTTCTTTAAACGGGTAAGAAAGGGGGTTAGGCGGCTTTCTCGGCGAGCTTCTGCCTGTTCTCAGGGCTTATCTTGCCGAGCTTCTTGATATCGTTCGTGAAGTCGGTGATGATCTTCGGCAGCATCTTGAAGATGGGGAGGACCATGGGCTGGAACCTTATCCTAGCAGGCTCCAGCCCCATCTCCTTGAGCTCCTCCCTGACCTCCTCGACGAGCTTCTCTGCCAGCTCCGCCTCGTGGCTCTCCTCGACCTCCGAGACGAGGATTCCGTCGGCTCCGTAGGCGAGGGCGCTGAACACTGTCTTCTTGTCGAGGAGCGCCGTCGATGGCATCCTGACGATCCTCATGTTCGTCGGCTGGTGTAGGCGCGCGGTCCCGGCGTTGTCTGCCGCTGTGTAGCTTATGTTGTCGTCGAAGAACCCTAGGAGGGCGACATCCTCGTCTGTTCCCGTCAGCAGCCCCTTGACCTCGGCGAGGAGGCTTTCCTTGGTGTAGTTCGGTATCTTCAACCCGCCCTTCACGCATACGGCTGTGCAGGCTCCGCAGCCGCTGCATGAGACGACATCTACTACAGGTCCATTGTTGTCCAGTTTTATGGCGTTCCTTGGGCAGACCTCGACGCAGGCGCCACACAGGTCACATTCCCCTTCCATGGCCGGCTTGAAGGGGCTGAGGTTCAGCTTCCCCTCCCCGAGGAAGTTGGTGACGTGGGAGGATGCCGCCCTGGCGTCGATGACTGAGTCGTGGATGTCCTTGCAGCCCGTCGCTACGCCCGCCGCGTATATGCCCTCCCTGAGGGTGGATATCGGGTTGAGTTTGACGTGCTTGCTCGCGATGAAGAGGTCTTCGCCGAGGGCTATCCCTAGCCTTGAGGCGAGCTCGCCCGTGCCCTTGGAGGGCACCATCGCCGACGAGAGGACGACCAGCTCGACCTTGTTCCTAAGCATGAGGCCCGTGTCGAGGTCCTCGACGAGTAGCTCCAGCTTCCCGTCAGGCAACGGGGTCACCTCCCCCGGCCTGCCATGGATGAACTGGATCCCCTTCTCCCTCGCCTCCCTGTAAAAGTCCTCGAAGCCCCTGCCGGTCATCCGCATGTCGGTGTAGTAGATGTATATCTTAAGGTAGGGCAGAAACTTCTTCAGTAGTACAGCCTGCTTGACCGTATACGGGCAGCAGACGGCGCTGCAGTAGGAGACGCCCTTGTGGGGGTCCCTGCTCCCAGCGCAGAGGACGTAGGCGATGGATTTCACCCTCTCCCCCGACTTAGTGGATAGGACCTTGCCCTCAGTGAGCTCGTTCTCGATCAGCCTCTCAACCTGCAGGGCGTTCACAACCCCAGGGTTCTCAGGATGATAAGTCCTCAGCTTCTCGTCGCTGATCAGGTCGAAGCCCGTCGCCACCACTATGGCACCGGCGTCGAACTCTACGAGCTTGTCCTCGGCATTCAGATCGATGGCGTCGACAGGGCACGCCTCCATGCAGGCCCCACACCTCTTGCAGCTCTCGAAATCTATGGCGTAAGAGGACGGGACGGCCTGGGGGAAAGGCAGGTAGGCGGCCTTCCTCTTGTATAGGCCTGCCTCAAAGCTATGGGGGACACTGGTCGGGCAGACAGTAGAGCACCTTCCACACTTCAGGCATTTGTCAGGGTCGACGCCCCGGGCTCGCCGCTTGACGGCGACGTGGTAGTTCCCTGGCCCGCCTGTTACGCTCTCGACCTCCGAGTTCGTGTACAGGGTGATGTTCTTGTCGTTTTCAACCTCAGCCATCCTCGGGCTGAGGATGCAGGGACTGCAGTCTAGGGTGGGGAAGGTCTTGCTCAGCTGCGCCATCCTACCTCCTATGCTTGGGCTCCTCTCGACCAGGTTGACCTTAAGCCCGGCCTCGGAGAGCTGGAGCGCCGTCGTGATGCCTGCCACGCCTCCGCCTATGACGAGGGCGTCCCTGCAGACATCGACGGTCCTCTCCTGCAGGGGCTCGAGGGTCTTCGCCCTCTCTACCCCGCCCCTCACGAGGCTGATCGCCTTCTCAGTGGCGCCCTTGTCATGGATCCAGCTGCAGTGCTCTCGGATGTTGACGTGGACCAGCTGATACCTGTTGACGCCCTCCTCCTCGACGACGTTCCTGAACATGTTCTCGTGCATGTGGGGGCTGCAGCAGGCGACGACGATGCGGTCGAGCTTGTTCCTCTTGATGGAGTCCCTGATCATCTGAAGGCCCGGCTTGGAGCAGAGGAACTCGGTCACCTGCGTCGTCTTCACGCCCTCGACGTCCTTCACGGCGTCCCTGACCTTGCCACAGTCCACCGTGCCCGAGATGTTCCCGCCGCACTTGCAGATGAATACGCCTATCATGATTCCACCCCCACCTTCTCCAAGAGCCCATGAACGCTTACCGAGTTGACGTCGAAGCCCAGCTGATCAGAGCTGATCCCGAGGGCGAGGCCCAGGAGCTGCGAGTAGTAGAGCACAGGGATGCCGTAGCTCTGCTGCAGCTCCTCCGCGAGTATCCTCTGGTACTTGTCGTACATGATACCGCAGAACGGGCAGACGAGCACCAAGGCGTCGACGCCGGCGGCCTTCAAGGTGTCCAGCTTACCCCTCGTCATCGCCTTGGAGACCTCCTCCTTTACCGCGAGGAGGCTCCCGCCGCAGCAGTCGTTCTTACCGATGTACTCGACAGCCTCGGCGCCCGTGGCCTCGACCAGCCTGTCGAGGCTGCCCGGAAACTCAGGGTCGTCGAAGCCGTCGTAGAGGGTCGAGGGCCTCACGTAGTGGCATCCAGGGTGGCATGCTATCCTTAAGTTTTTCAAGGGGTGCGTGACCTTGCCTTTGATGTTTTCGACGCCGAGGTCCTGGTACAGCATCCTGGCGAAATGCACGACGCGGGGCTTCTCCCCCTGATACTCTACGCCGAGCCTTGAGCTGAGGAGCTTGTTGACGTTCTTTAACGTAGCTTCGTCGTTGTTCAGGACCCTCTCTGACTTGGCCAGCATCTCGCCGCAGGCCGAGCAGAGAGTGATAACATCGAGGCCTGCTTCGGCAGCTTTCTTCAGATTAACCGCAGCCATCGAGAGGGCCCTCACCTCGTCCACAGGCTCTATGGGGAAGCCGCAGCAGCCGAACTCCTCGTCGACGAGCCCTATGCCAAGGGCCTTGGAAACTGCCCTGGCTGACAGCTCGTAGTTCATCTGCCTGACCGGGATGGTGCACCCGAGGAAGAGGCTGTACCTCATCTCCCGGCCTCCGCTATCTTCTTCACGAAGCCGGGTTCAGCCTCCACGTCCGGGAGGCCGCGGTCCTCCCTTTCCTCCTTCGTGAAATCGTCTACCTCGTAGACCCTGCCGCCCTGAGCCAAGATGTCCACGAGCTTCATCAGGTTCGACGGAGCCAGCCCCTCCTTGGCAGCCATGTTCTTAAGAACCGTCATGACCTCAGGTGGCCTGACATCCTGGGGGCACCTCTCTTGGCACATGAAGCACATGGAGCAGAGCCAGATGAACTCGCTGTTGAAAACCTGATCCTTCAGTCCCAGCTTCGCCATCTTCATGATCCTTCTGGGGTTAAAGGTCGAGTCCACCTCCCTCACGGGGCAGGAAGCCGTGCAGACGCCGCACTGGAAGCATTTACTGAGGTCCTCGGCGCCGAGCTCAGACTCGAGCCGACGGAGGAAGCGGGTGTCAGCCTCGAGATCTACTATGCCTTTTTTAGACGCCATATCTCTAACCCTTTTAATCATTGATTAAAGAGTTTGGGCTTAAAAAAGCAGTCTATAGATTTAGAAGTTTAATAAAATCCTATGTAAAGAATCCTTATTCTTCAAATTTATCAGACTCGTATACCTCGACCTTCTTCTCGTACTCGGGCGCACAGACGATATCTGAGCCTATTATAGCCTCCTGCATGCAGTTGTCGATGCAGAGGTAGCAGAAGAGGCACTTGAAGGGCTGGTACTCGATCTTCTTCTCCTCGGGATAGACCTTGATGGCCATGGAAGGGCAGACCCGCTCACAGTCCTGGCAGTGGTCGCACCTCTGCATGTCCCATATCAGGGCTCCCCTCGTGCCCGACACAGGCTTGGGCTTGACGAAGGGGTAGTTGACGGTCGCGGGCTTCGAGAATAGATTCTTCAAGACTTCCTTAAGCATCTTCGGCAACTCTACTTACCTCCCTTCAGGTACGTTATCCTCTCGGTACACGATATACATGGGTCGATGCTGTGAACAATAGTAGGGATGTCGGCGATCTCATGGCCGATGAGCATCGTCACGAGGGACGGTATGTTGGCCGCGGTCGGCGTCCTTATCTTGCACCTCTGGAGTTTGTTTGTGCCGTTCCCCTCGACATAGTAGAAGAGCTCTCCGCGCGGCTGCTCCGTCCTTTTAATGGCGACTCCGTCGGGGAACTTCTCGTTCTTGTTTAGTATCGGTCCCTCGGGCATCTGCTTCATGGCCCTCTCTATGAGGTCGAGGGACTGGATGACCTCGTCGAAGCGCACGAGCATCCTGGAGTAGGAGTCCTCGCCCTCATAGACTATGGGCTTGAAGTCGAGCTCCCCGTAGGCCTCGTAGCCAAGGTTCCTCATGTCCTGGGGTATCCCGCTGCCCCTTATCGTGGGGCCGACGGCGCCTAGGAAGACGGCCTTGCTCTTGGGGAGTATGCCTTTCCCCTCGCACTTCTCCCTGATGGCTGCGTCCCTGTGGAAGATCGGCTCCAAGGCCTCTACCTTCCTCCTCACGAGTCCCAGATCCTCTCTGTATACCTTGACCATGGATTCGTCCATGTCCTTCCGGCATCCGCCGATCATGTTGGTCTCCAGGTGTATCCTGTGACCGTTGGTCTTCTCGTTCAGGGACAGGATGATCTCGCGGTCCCTCCAGACCTGCATGAAGAGGCTCTCGAACCCTATGGCGTCGGCGAATAGGCCGAGCCATAGGAAGTGGCTCTGGAGCCTGGCGAGCTCGGACCAGATGACCCTCAGATATTTTGCCCTCGGCGGCGCCTCAGCATCGGTTATCCTCTCTATGGCTCCGCAGTAGGTCATACCGTGGATGTAGTTGCAGATACCGCACACCCGCTCGCAGAGGTATATATTCCGCTTGTAGTCGTTGAGCTCGCAGGCCCTCTCGATCCCCCGGTGGACGTAGCCGAGGTTAGGGACGACGTCGACGATCTTCTCCTCGTCCACCACGAACCTTAGATGGACGGGCTCCGGCAGCACAGGGTGCTGTGGGCCGAAAGGAAACACGGTGTACGCTTTCTTTGTAGCCGATTGTGCATCACTCATTCCAGTCGCACCTCCAGCAGCGGCTAGCCTCTCTAAGAGCCTCATCCTCGTTGTACCCAAGCTCGACCTCGTCGAAGTTACTGATCCTCTCCTCCGGGTCGAGTTCTCTGACCTGGACGTGCTCCATTGAACGGATCTCGGGGAGGTTCATCGGCCTTCCCACGTACTCCTCTAGATCGAGGGAGGGCTCTGGCCAGCCTTTACCGCCGAAGCTCTTGTCTATCTCAGACGCTGCCTTCCTGCCGTCTCTGAGGGCCTCGATGACGAACCTTGGGCCGAAGCAGACGTCGCCCCCCGCCCAAACTCCCTTCATGCTGGTCTCGTAGTTGTCATTGATGACTATCTTCCCCTGCCTGTCTACCTCCAGCTCGAACTTCTCGGGGATGACGACGGACTGCCCTATGGCCTTGATGACCGTGTCGACCTCCACGGTGAATTCGCTTCCCATTATTGGGATGGGCCTCCTCCTACCTGAGGAGTCGGCTTCGCCAAGTTCCATGTGCTGCAGATCAAGCTTCAACGGTTTCCCAGGCGTGATCTTGACAGGGGTCGTCAGGTACTCGATGTTGACCCCTTCCTGTATGGCACCCTGTATCTCGTGGGTGGAAGCGGGCATCTCCCGTTCCGTCCTCCTGTAGTATATGATGATCCTGGTCGCGCCAAGCCTTCGAGAGGTCCTGGCAGCGTCTATCGAGCTGTTTCCACCTCCTATAACTGCGACCCTGTCTCCGACGTTCATGGTGCCGTTGCGGACGTTGACGGTGGTGAGTATCTCCCTGAAGTCTATGACGCCCTCGGAGTCCTCGCCCTCTATGCCGAGCTTATAGCTGTCGACCGCGCCTATCCCGACGAAGACGGCGTCGAATTTTTTGAGTAGGGGCTTCAGCTCTTTGATCTCCGTGTTGGTCTTGAGGTCAACGCCAGCCTCCTCGAAGCGTGCGCTTATCTCCGCCTCCATGAGGTTCTTGGGAAGCTTGTACTTGGGTATGCCCCAATACATCGCCCCTCCGCATCCCTTCCCCTTTTCGAAGACGGTGATGTCGTGCCCCATCATGCCGAGGTAGAAGGCACATGACACGCCGGCGGGCCCGCCACCTACGACCGCAACCTTCCTGCCCGTCGGCTTGGCTCGCTTGACCTCGCGCCTCAGGCTCGGCATCGAGTCTGCGGTGAACCGTTTTAACAACCTTATCTGTATCGGCTCCTCGTTCTTCTCCTGCCTGCAGTCCTCTTCGCATGGCGCGAAGCACACTCTGCCGAGTATGGCGGGGAGGGGAGCCTGCTCTATGTGAGTATTGTATCCGCCCTGCGAGTCCCCCATGACGATCTGCCGTATGTACTTAGGGGCATTGACCATCGCCGGGCACTCCTCCCGGCACCTACCGTAGAACCTCTTGATGAAGGGCATCGGCCCGACCGCTGGCTTCAGCAGCGTCGTCTCGTCGGCGCCCTCTATCTTCATCAGCCTGCCGTCGAAGTCGACGTTGATACCTAAGACCTTGATGTTGAACATGTCCTGGAGCTCATTCTCGGCGATAAAGGCGGCCGGGAAGACGCCGGTTATGCTCGGTATGGGCTCGTTCTTCGGCGTCTTTAGACGTAAATTAACGACGTCAAAGCCCCTCTCGAAGTGGTAGATCACCTCGACCTCAGTGCCGAGGTCCCTCGCGGTTATAGTTATCATCCTAGCGTTCTGGGCCTTCAAGTCGTTGATCTTGATGAACATGTCAACCTTGTCGGCGACGACATCCTCGGTCTTGCCCTTGACCTTGTACTCCTGCACCACCATCTTAGCCACCTTCCCCCTGACACTCGCTGATCTTCTCCAGCTTCTGCAAGGCCAGCACTATGCCGTCTACTATCTGCTCGGGCCTAGCGGCGCAGCCCGGCACGTAGACGTCTACTGGGATGACCTTGTCGACGCCACCGAGGGTGTTGGGACAGTTGTGGAAGATGGCACCGCTGCAGGCGCACTCGCCGATAGCTATCACGGTCTTCGGCGCCGGCATCTGGTCGTAGAGGTTCCTGAGCACCCTCTGGTTCCTCTTATTCGCGGGACCCGTAACCAATAACACGTCAGCCTGCTTCGGGTCGCCTATGTTGACTATGCCGAAGCGCTCGATGTCGAACCTCGGCGTCAGCGCCGCCAGTATCTCTATGTCGCAGCCGTTGCAGCTGCCACAGTCGAAGTGGAGGACCCAAGGCGACTTAATTCTGGCCTTAGTCATCGTCCTCATTACAGTGCCACCAGCCGGACTATGAGCCCGATTATGTTCGCGATTATGAGGAGGAAGCCCGCCGTCCACGTGGTCTTGA